>NZ_RAWI01000217.1 GCF_003612125.1 Corallococcus praedator | reverse complement strand
CCCGGAAGGTTTCTCAGGAAGCGGTGCCCCCCGCCTCCGTGCTGAACCCGGAGCCCCCGCGCCCCCTGCTGGTGAAGACCGCCACCGCGCGCGTGGACCCCGCGTCCATCCTGAAGGCCCAGGACCTGGCGCCGTACATCGACCACACGCTGCTCAAGCCGGAGGCGCGCGCGGAGGACGTGGTGCGCGTGGCCGAGGAGGCCCGCCAGTACGGCTTCGCCACGGTGTGCGTGAACAGCTGCCACGTGGCCACCGCCGCGCGGGTGCTGGCCGGTGCGTCCGCCGTGCCCATCGCCGTGGTGGGCTTCCCGCTGGGCGCCATGCTGCCCCAGGCGAAGGCCTTCGAGGCGCGCGAGGCCATCCTCGCCGGAGCGCGCGAAATCGACATGGTGCTCAACCTGGGCGCGCTCAAGGCCCATGACTACCAGCGCGTGCACCAGGACATCGCCGCGGTGGTGGAGGCCAGCCACCCCGTGCCCGTGAAGGTCATCCTGGAGACGGGCCACCTCACCGACGAGGAGAAGGTCGTCGCCTGCGCGCTGTCCAAGGCGGCGGGCGCCGCGTTCGTGAAGACCTCCACCGGCTTCGGGCCCGGCGGCGCCACGGTGAAGGACATCGAGCTGATGCGCGCGGTGGTGGGCGACGAGGTGGGGGTGAAGGCCTCCGGCGGTGTGCGGTCGGCGGAGGACGCGGTGAAGCTGATTCGCGCGGGCGCCAACCGGCTGGGCGCGTCCGCGTCCGTGGCCATCGTCAGCGGCCAGATTTCCACCGCGCAGTACTGACCTTCCAGCGAGAGCCCACCGTGACCCCGAAGCAGCGAGAGGACTTCCTCCAGCAGTTGCTCGCGCTCCATGCGGAGCTGACCGGGAAGACGCCCCTGCGCATCGAACCCAACCGCACCGACGAGGCGCGCGTGGGCGGTGACGAGGACGAGCAGCCCCTCAACGAGATGATGCAGACCATCGCCTCCAGCCGGAACCGCAACACCGACGGCACGCTGGCGCGCGTGGTGAAGGCCCTGGGCAAGCTGCGCGAGGAGCCGGACTCCTTCGGCGAGTGCGAGGAGTGCGGCGACGACATCCCCCTGGGCCGCCTCAAGGCCATGCCCTACGCGGAGTTCTGCGTCACGTGCCAGGGCAACAAGGACGGGCCCAAGGGGCCCGTGCGCCGCAAGCACCTCACCGACTACGACGGCTGAATCGACACCCCCGCGCGCACGGTCGTCCCGGCGGTGCGCGCCCCCTTCCTCTTCAACGACACGAGGCGACGCGCGATGGACACCACCGGACTCAGGGAGCGGGCGGAGGCGTGGCGCAAGGCGGATCCGGATCCGGAGACCCAGGCGGAGCTGGCCCAGGTGCTCGCGACGTCGGACTGGGCGGACCTGGCGGACCGCTTCGCGCAGGACCTGGAGTTCGGCACCGCGGGCCTCCGGGGCGTGCTGGGCGCCGGCCCCAACCGGATGAACCGCGCCGTCGTGCGGCGCACCACCGCGGGGCTCGCGCGCTACCTCAAGGCCACCGTGCCGGACGTCACCTCGCGCGGCGTGGTGGTGGGGCGGGATGCCCGGCGGTTGAGCAGGGAGCTGGCGGAGGACACCGCCGCGGTGTTCATCGCGGAGGGCATCCCCGCGCACGTCTTCCCGGAGCCCGTGCCCACGCCCGTCACCGCGTTCGCCGTGCTGCACCTGAACGCCGCCGCCGCGGTGATGGTGACCGCCAGCCACAACCCGCCCGAGTACAACGGCTACAAGGTCTACTGGGGCAACGGCGCCCAGATCGTCCCTCCGCAGGACGTGGGCATCGCGGATGCCATCTCGAAGGTGGAGCCCGCCAACCAGGTGCCGCTCCTCACCCCCGCCGAGGGCCGCGCGAAGGGGCTGTGGCGCGACCTTTCGGAGGACGTGGGCAACGCGTACCTGCGCGCCATCCTGGACCTGCGCCTGTACAAGAAGGGCAGCGACACGCTGTCCCTGGTCTACACCGCCATGCACGGCGTGGGCGGGCCGTGGGCGGTGCTCGCGCTGAAGGAGGCGGGCTTCCCGCGCGTGACGCCGGTGGCCGAACAGCAGCAGCCCGACGGGCGCTTTCCCACCGTGCGCTTCCCCAACCCGGAGGAGCCGGGCGCCATGGACCTGTCGCTCGCCACCGCGGAGCGCGTGAAGGCGGACGTGGTGCTCGCCAACGACCCTGACGCGGACCGGCTGGCGGTGATGGCGCGCGACGCGTCCGGGAAGCTGCGCCTGCTCACCGGCAACGAGGTGGGCGTGCTGCTGGGCCACTACGTGCTCACGCAGGGGCCGAAGCAGGACGGACATCCGCACGTCGTCACCACCATCGTGTCGTCCACGCAGCTGGGCGAAATCGCGCGCGGGCTGGGCGCCGCGTACGACGAGGTCCTCACCGGCTTCAAGTGGATCGCCAACCGCGCGCTGGAGCGCTCGCGGACGGAGGGCACCCGGTTCGTCTTCGGCTACGAGGAGGCGCTCGGCTACACCGTGGGCACCGCGACGCGCGACAAGGACGGCGTGGGCGCGGCGCTGGTGGTCGCGGACATGGCCGCCTGGTGCGAATCCCGGGGAACCCACCTGCTGGGTTACCTGGAGGAGATCCAGCGCACCTTTGGCCTCCATGTGGGCGCCCAGCGCAACGTCACGCTGCCCGGGGCGGCCGGGGCGCAGACCATCCGCGCCATCATGCAGGCCTTCCGCGCCTCACCGCCGGAGCGCATTGGCGGCACCCGCGTGAGCGCGGTGCGCGACTACCAGAAGGGCGAGGGCGGCCTGCCCCCGTCCAACGTCGTCGCCTTCGCACTGGAAGGCGGGGGGCGCGTCACCCTGCGTCCGTCCGGCACCGAGCCGAAAATCAAATACTACTTCGAGCACAAGGAGACGCCCGCCCCTGGCGAGCCGCTCCCCCAGGCCCGGGAGCGCGCGGAAGCGAAGCTCTCCGCCCTCATCGACGCCTTCCTCGTCCTGGCCCGCGAGCGCGGCCAGCCCGCCTGAGCTTTTTAGAACCCTGAGTCCTGAATCACCCTTCAACTCCGGGCCGCGCGTCCTGCGTGGCGGCCCTTCGCAGAAAGGAACCGCGTGAAGCGCTTCATTCCTGGTTTCCTCCTCGCCGTGCTCCTGGCCGTTCCCGGTACCGCGCTGGCGCAGCGCGGGCAGGGCTGGTCCGTGCTGGCCGCGGACACGGTGGGGCAGGGCCGCAACGTGTTCACCGGGCAGATTGGCTACCCGGGCCTGACGCTGGGCCTGCTGCATGGCGGCTCGGACAGGGTCGACATTGGCGGCAAGTTCTCCTTCAACTGGGGCCGCGAGGGCCTGGTGGACGCGACGGACGAGGGCCTCAAGCTGCAGCTGTGGCTGCGCATCATGCTGGCCAAGACGTCCAACGTGTCCTTCGCGCTCACCTTCCAGCCGGGCACGTTCGTCTACTTCCCGCGCAACAACACGGCCTTCGGCATGGTGTTTCCCGTGGGGTTCGTGGTGGGGATTCCCGTCGGCAGCGCGCTGACGCTCAACGCCGGCATCGACATCCCGTTCAACGTCTACATCGGCGAAGGCATCGGGCCGGTCATCCCCATCCTCTTCGGAGGCGGCCTGGAGTACTTCGTCAACAACCAGTTCAACGTGAACTTCAACCTGCGGATGGGACCGTCCATCTTCCCCCGCTTCGACGACAGCGCCTTCACCATGGAAGCGCTGGCGGGCGTGGCCTACCGCTTCTAGTTCCGGCTCGGGCGGGGAGCAGCCGCTTCCCCGCCCGGGCAGGGCCTACCAGGACGACGTCTGCTCGGGCAGCTCCACCGTGAAGGTGCTGCCCAGGTTGACGCGGCTCTTCACGGACAGCTTGCCGCCCATGCACTCCACCAGGGTGCGCGCCACCGTGAGGCCCAGGCCCACGCTCTTCTCCGGGGCCTTGGTCGTGTAGTACGGCGAGAAGATGGCCTGCAGTTCGTCCTCGAAGATGCCGATGCCGGTGTCCTTGACGAACACCTGCGGCCCGAAGTCCCCGAACATGTCCGGCATCTCCACGCCCACGTGCACCAGGCGCGGACGGTCCTTCACGTCCTCCACCGCGTCCACCGCGTTGCAGACCAGCTCCGTCACCACCTGCTCCAGCTGACGGCGGTTGAAGACCACCGCGATGGGGTCCTCCGGGAGGATCACGCGCACGTCCGCGCGGCCCAGCCGCCCGTCGGAGCGCAGGTGCGACACCACCTCCGGCACCAGCTCGCGCAGGTCGAAGCGCTGGGTGTCCTTGGGGTTGGCGGGCCCCAGCGACAGCAGGTGCTGGCCGTGCAGGCGCATCTGCTCACCGGCGACGCCCAGCTTGAGCAGCTCCTCCGGGTCCGGCGGCAGCCCCTCCGCCGCGCGGGCGCGCACATGCGCCAGCGCCCGGTGCAGGCCCACGCCCAGCTGGCCCATCTGCGTCGCCACGTCCGCGGCGAGCGTGCCCACGCGGGCCAGGCGCTCCATCCGCACCCAGCGCGTGCGCGGGTCCTGGAGCACTTCCTGGATGCCGCCCTGCTCGCGGTGCGCCTTGAGCTCCAGCAGGGTGTGGACCCGGACCTTCAGCTCCATCGGGTCCAACGGCTCGGTCGTCAACAAGTCGTCCACACCTGCCTCCATCACCTCGCGTCGCGTCTGGCGGTCCGCGGAAGGGGTGAGCATGAGAATGGGGAGCTGCGGGTGAGTCATCTCCTGGCGGAAGCGCCGGAACGCGGCCAGGCCCACCGTGCGGGCCTGCTCCACGTCCAGCAGCACCAGGTCCGCGGACTGGCGCGACACCGCCTCCAGCGCGGCCGCCGTGCCCCGGGCGGGCATCACGTCGTAACCCGCGGGTGTCAGGATGGAGCGCACACGCTCCGCGTCACCCGCGTCCATGTCCACCGCGAGCACCCGCGGCCGGTGATGTGACGTCGAGCCCACAGCCGTCGTCTCCATTCACGCCACCCCGACCTGGAAGCCGGCCCCGAACACCATCTCGGGGCTGGAGGAATGCTTCATGACCCCGACCAGGGCCACCCGCTGCGCCTGCTCGCTGATCCATCCGCAATCCGACATGCGCGTACTCTCATGCCAGCGGCGTGCCGGACGTCCAGCAGACGGCAGATCAGCTCACCCTGTAATTCTCCAAAAACGCGGTCCAATAAGGACGGGGGTTTGGCGCACACCTGGCGGACGACCTGACGCAACAGGGCAGGTTCACGCTTCAGATTTGCTGAGTCGCGGTTGACCAAAAGTAGATTCGGACCCGGGTGTGAGTATACCCGGGCCCCTCTCAAAATGGCCTACCGGGACTCCTGTTCGTACGGGGTGCCCAGCGCGGCGGGGGCGTGGCCTCGCTGGCCCTGGAGGGCCAGGACGAGGAGGGTCAACAGGTAGGGCAGGGCGAGGAGGAAGCCCTGGGGCACCAGTTCGAGGAGCCAGGGGGCGCTCGACGCCAGACCGATGCGCAGTGCGTTACCGAAGGCGAAGAAGAGCGCGGCGGCGAAGGCACCCAGGGGGGTCCACCGGCCGAACACCATGGCGGCCAGGGCCATGAAGCCCAGGCCGGCGGGGGTGTGCTGTTCGAAGCGATCCAACACGGCGGTGGACAGCACCGCGCCCCCCAGGCCCGCCATCAGCCCTCCGCCCAGCACGGCGGCCCAGCGCAGGCCGGACACGGACAGCCCCAGCGTGGCCACGGCGTGCGGCTTGTCGCCCACGGCGCGCAGCCGCAGACCCAGGGGCGTGCGCGTCAGCAGGACGTGGAAGAGGACGGGCAGGAGGAGCGCCAGGTACGTGGGCGCCGCGTGGCCGACCAGCGCGCCCAAGAGCGGCACGTGGGCGAGGGTCGGGACGTTCCAGCGCGACAGCTGGGTGATGGCGGGCGTGCCGTTGGGCCCGAAGAGGGACTCCAGCAGGAAGGTGCCTCCCGCCATGGCCACCAGGTTGAGGGCCATGCCGGAGACGACCTGATCCGAGCGCCAGCGGATGCTCAGGAAGCCGTGCACCGCCGCCAGCCCCGCGCCCGCGACCATGCCCACGAGCACGGCGAGCGGCGTGGGCATCGCGAGCGCCGCCACGGCCGCGCAGAAGGCGCCCGTGCGCATCATGCCCTCCACGCCCACGCTCACCACGCCGGCGCGTTCGGACAGCATGGCGCCCAGCGTGGCGAACACCAGCGCCGGGGCCGCGTCCAGGGTGGAGAAGAGCAGCGAGTGGAGCACCTCAAGCACGGGGCACCTCCACCGCGGCCTGCCGCGAGCGACGCCGGTCCAGCAGGGCCAGCCACACCATCCGGCCGGCGACGAAGAGCAGCGCGAAGCCCTGGATGAGCTCCGGGAAGCTCTTGTGCACGCCCAACAACTGCATGCGCGTGCCGCCCGCGCGCAGGATGCCGAAGACGGCCGCGGACACCGCCGCGCCCAGGGGGTGGTTGTTGCCGATGAGCGCGATGGCGATGCCGTCGAAGCCGTACGGCGCGCCCAGCGTGCCCGGGTAGCGGCCCTCCGTGCCCAGCACCAGCACCGCGCCCGCGAGCCCCGCCAGCGCGCCCGCGAGCGCCATGGCCCCGCCGGCCCGCCACAGCGTGGGGATGCCCGCCGCGCGCGCGGCTTCCGGGGTGAGTCCCACGGCGCGCGTCTCGTAGCCGCTGCGCGTGCGCGCAAGCCACACCCAGACGGCCAGCGCGGCCACCAGCGCCAGCGGGAAGCCCAGGTTGAGGCGCGAGCTGTCGCCCAGGAGCCGGGGAAGCTGCGCGGTGGAGAGGATCTCCGCGGTGCCGGTGATGGACGACTGGTGGCCTTCGGCCACGGCGCGCAGCGGGCCGATGACGAGCCAATTGTCCACGAGGCTCACCGCCACCCAGTTGAGCATGATGGTGGAGATGACCTCGTGCACGCCGCGCTTGAGCTTGAGCACGCCGGCGATGCTGGACCACACCGCGCCCGCCGCCGCCGCCGCGAGCAGGGCCAGGGGCACGTGCAGCACGGCGGGCAGCGACACGTGCGCGCCGACGAGGGCCGCGGCCAGGGCGCCCCAGATCATCTGCCCCTGCGCGCCGATGTTGAACAGGCCCACCTTGAAGGCCACCGCCACGGACAGGCCGGTGAGGGTGAGCAGCGCGGCCTTCATCGCGGCCTCGCCCAGGGGGCGCAGCACCGCGTTGGCGTTGCCGCCCTCCAGGAACGCGGGCCAGTTGCCCACGCCGCCCCAGAGCATCTGGAGGTAGGCGCGCGTGGCGGTGTCCGCGTCGCGCGTGAGGGCGATGGTGAGCCAGCACACCGCGAGCGCCAGCAGCACGGAGAGCACCGACGGCAGCACCTGCCGCGTCCGCTCACCCATGGTCGGGCTCCGCGCCCAGCATGCGGCGGCCCAGCTCGCGCTCGTCCAGGTCCTTGCGCGGGAAGTGCCCCGTCACGCGCCCTTCGTAGAGGACGTAGACGCGGTCGGACAGCGCCAGCACCTCCTCCAGGTCCAACGACACCATCACCACTCCCGCGCCCCGGGCCTTCGCCTCGCGCAGCCGCGCGTGCACCTGGGCCACCGCGCCGATGTCCAGCCCGCGCGTGGGCTGCACCACGACGAGCAGCTTCGGATCCGCGTCCAGCTCCCGCGCCACGACGACCTTCTGCTGGTTGCCGCCGGACAGCGCCTGGAGCGCCACCGTCGGGTCGGGCGGGCGCACGTCGTAGGTGGCCAGCAACTGGTTCGTGCGCTCGCGCCGTCCCTTGAAATCCACCCAGGGCCCGCGCGCGAAGGGCGGCTGGCGGTGCCGGCCCAGCGCCACGTTCTCCTCCACGGTCATCGCCTTCACCACGGCGCGCGCCAGCCGGTCCTCGGGGACGTGGCCCACGCCGCGCGCCTTCGCCTTCGCCGGGGTGAGGCCCGCCAGGGGGCCTCCCAGCAGCGTGCCCGCTCCACCCTCCAGGACGCGCAGGCCGGTGAGCACCTCCGCCAGCTCGCGCTGCCCGTTGCCGTCCACCCCGGCGATGCCGACGATTTCGCCCGCGTGCACCGTGAGGCTCACGCCCTGGAGCGCGGGGCGGCCGTTGTCGCCCTTGGCCCGCAGGTCCTTCGCGTCGAGCACGATGGGGCCTGTGGACACCGTACCCGCATCGGGCGCGACCGCACCCGTCAACGCCGTGTCCGCTCCGGACGTCACGGGCACGCCGGTCAGCGCGGCGCCGCGCGAACCCTCGCCCACCATCAACGAGGCCAGCGCGGAGACGGTCGTCTCCGACGCGCGGACCTCCGCCACGGTGCGGCCCCGGCGCATCACCGCTACGCGGTCAGCCACGCCCAGCACCTCCTTGAGCTTGTGGCTGATCAGCACCACCGTGCGCCCCTGCTGGACGAGCCCGCGCATCACCTGCGCCAGCTCATCCGACTCCTGGGGCGTGAGCACCGCCGTGGGCTCATCCAGGATGAGCACCTGCGCGCCCCGGTGCAGCGCCTTGACGATTTCGACCTTCTGCTGCGACCCCACCGTGAGCGTGTCCACGCGCGCCCGGGGATCCAACTGGAAGCCGAAGCGCTTCGCCGTGGCCGCCACCTCGTCACAGGCCCGGTCCAGGTCCAACAGGCCGCGCCGGGTGGGCTCGCGGCCCAGCACCACGTTCTCCGCCACCGTCAGCGTGGGCACGAGCATGAAGTGCTGGTGCACCATGCCGATGCCCCGTGCGATGGCGTCGCGCGGGCTCTTGAGCCGCACCGGCTTGCCGTCCATCAGGAACGTGCCCGCGTCCGGGTGGTACAGCCCGTACAGCACGTTCATCAGGCTGGACTTGCCCGCGCCGTTCTCGCCCACCACCGCGAGCAGCTCACCCGGGACGATGTCCAGCGACGCGTCCTCCAGGGACACGCACGACCCGAAGCGCTTGGCGATGTGCTGGAGGGAGATCAGGGCGCGGCGACCTGGAAGGAGGCCAGCTCCGCGGCCGTGCCCGGCACCGTGAGCTTCCCGGCGAGGATCTGCTGGCGCAGCACCTCCACCTTCTGGAGCGCCTCCGCCTTGCCCGGGAAGTCCACGCGCACGTCCGCCATGCCCACGCCGTTCTCCTTCAGGCCCAGCACCTGCTCCCCGGCCGTCAGCTTGCCGTCCACCAGGTCCTTCGTCGCCTGGTACACCGCCAGGTCGCTGTGCTTCACCATCGACGTGAGGATGGCGTCCGGCGCCAGGTGCGACTGGTCGGAGTCCACGCCGATGGCGAACACCGTCTTGCCCGCCGCTCGCGCCTCCTTCACCGCCTGGATGACGCCCAGCCCGTCCGTGCCCGCCGCGTGGAAGATGACGTCCGCGCCCTTGGCGATGAGGTCCTGCGCCACTTCCTTGCCCGCCGACACGCTGTTGAAGCTGCCCGTGTACACGGCCATCAGCGCGTCCGCCGCCTTCGGGTTCGTGGTGCGCACGCCCGCGCGGTAGCCCACGTCGAAGCGCTTGATGAGGGGCACCTCGATGCCGCCCACGAAGCCCACCTTGTTCGTCTTCGTGACCAGCCCCGCCAGCGCGCCCACGAGGAAGCTGCCCTCCTGCTCCTTGAAGAGCACCGTGCGCACGTTGGGCAGCGACTTCGCCCGGCCCTGCGCGTCCAGCAGCTGACTGTCGATGAGCAGGAACTTCGCGTCCGGGTTCTCCGTGGCCACCTCACGCACCGCGTTGGCCAGCAGGTACCCGTTGCCGATGGTCAGCTTCGCGCCCTGCTCCACCAGCAGCTGGAGGTTGGGGGCGTAGTCCTCCTGCGCCTTGCTCTGGAGCACCAGCGGCTGGACGGGCAGCGGCTTCACTTCCGGTGCGAGCGCCGCCAGGTCGGAGGAGATGGACTGACGCACCTCGCCAGCGGGGGCGTCCACGTACTTGCCGCCCTCGTACTTCTTGCCGGCGGCCCACAGCTCCAGGCCGCGCAGGGACGCGTCGTTGAAGGAGTGGTCGCCTCTGCCGCCCACGTCGATGACCAGACCCACGACGGTGGGCTTTCCCTCGGGCGGCTTCGTGGCGGTGGCGGACGGGGAGGGGGCCTTGGGGGCTTCTTCCGTCTTCTTGGAACAGGCGCACAGGAGCGCGGCCAGGGCGAGCACGTGGAATCGGCGGAGCATCATGGGCTGGCTATCTACCAGATGAAGCGCGGCCTTTCCCTTTCCTGGGAAGTGCATGGGGAGGGGACTTCCTGCTATGGCCCTGACCCGTGCAACCCTACGAGCTCATCAAGGCCAAGCGCGACGGCGGCAGGCTGGACCCGTCGGACATCCAGGCGTTCATCCAGGCGTACACCGCCGGCACCGTGGCCGACTACCAGATGGCCGCCATGTGCATGGCCATCTTCTTCAAGGGCCTGGACTCGCGGGAGCTGGGCGCCTGGGCCCGCGCCATGCTCCATTCTGGCGAGGTCCTGGACCTCTCCGACACGCCCGCCATCAAGGTGGACAAGCACTCCACGGGCGGCGTGGGCGACAAGGTGTCCCTGAGCCTCGCGCCCCTGGCGGCGGCCTGCGGCGTGCCCGTGCCCATGATCTCCGGACGCGGCCTGGGCCACACCGGCGGCACCCTGGACAAGCTGGAGTCCATCCCCGGCTTCCGCGTGGACCTGTCCACCGCGGACTACCGCCGGCTGGTGCGCGAGGTGGGGTGCTGCCTCATCGGCCAGACGGCCCAGGTGGCGCCCGCGGACAAGAAGCTCTACGCGCTGCGCGATGTCACGGCGACCGTGGACTGCATCCCGCTCATCGCCTCGTCCATCATGAGCAAGAAGCTGGCGGAGGGCATCGACGCGCTGGTGCTCGACGTGAAGGTGGGCAGCGGCGCCTTCATGAAGACGGCGGACGACGCGCGCGTGCTCGCCCGGACCATGATTGGCCTGGGCGCTGAGATGAACCGCAAGGTCGTGGCCCTGCTCACGGACATGGATCAGCCCCTGGGCCGCCAGGTGGGCAACGCCCTGGAGGTCCGCGAGGCGGTGGACATGCTCCGCGGCGAAGCGCCCGACGACTACACGGAGATCACCTACGCCCTCACGGCGGAGATGCTGGTGCTGGGCAAGAAGGCCGCCACCGTGGAGGAGGCGCGCGAGAAGCTGCGCCGCTCCGTGGAGGACGGCAGCGCGCTCAAGAAGCTCAAGGAGATCGTCCAGTCGCAGGGCGGCGACCCGCGCTCCATCGACGACTACTCGCTCTTGCCCACCGCGAAGGCCACCACGGACGTGGTCGCGCCGCAGGACGGCTTCGTCACCGGCATCCACACCGAAGGCGTCGGGCTGGCGGCGGTGGCGCTGGGCGCGGGCCGGCAGCGCGTGGACAGCAAGATCGATCCCGCGGTGGGCTTCACGCTGCTCAAGAAGGTGGGCGACGCGGTGAAGCAGGGCGAGCCCGTGGTGCAGGTGCACTACAACGACGCCGGCCCCTTGGAGGGGGTGAAGGCGCGACTGCTCGCGGCCTACCAGTTTGGCGACCGTGCGCCCGCGGCCCGCCCGCTGGTATTGGAGCGCCTGGAGTAGGCGCGCCCCTCGCGCCAAGGCTACCCATCCACCATGGCCCCCTCGTTCCAAGACCTGCTGTCGGAGGTGAAGAAGGAGATCCGCGAGGTCTCCCACGAGCACGTCCGCCAGCTGCTCGACTCCGGGGCGGCGGTGAAGCTCATCGACGTGCGCGAGGGCGACGAGTACGCGGGCGGCCGGCTCCCGGGCGCGGTGCACATCCCCCGGGGCTACCTGGAGTTGCGCATCGAGGAGAAGGCCGGACGCGACGACGAGGTCGTCCTCTACTGCGCGGGCGGCACCCGGTCCGCGCTCGCGGCCCGGACGCTGCGGGAGCTGGGCTACACGCGCGTGTCGTCGCTCGCGGGCGGCTACAACCGCTGGAGCGACGCGGCCTACCCGGTGGAGAAGCCGGTGGTCCTCTCCTCCGAACAGAAGGAGCGCTACCGCCGCCACCTCATCCTCCCGGAGGTGGGCGAGGAGGGGCAAGCGCGGCTCCTGAAGTCGAAGGTGCTGCTGCTGGGCGCGGGCGGGCTGGGCTCCCCTGCTGCGCTGTATCTGGCCGCCGCGGGTGTGGGCACGCTGGGCATCGTGGACGCGGACGTGGTGGACCTGAGCAACCTCCAGCGCCAGGTGCTGCACACCCTGGAGCGCCGGGGCCAGCCCAAGGTCCAGAGCGCGAAGGCGGCCATCGAGGCGCTCAACCCGGACGTGAAGGTGGTGCCCTACGAGGAGCGGCTCACCACCGCCAACGTGGAGCGCATCCTCGCGGACTTCGACCTGGTGCTGGACGGCGGGGACAACTTCCCCACCCGCTACCTGCTCAACGACGCATGCGTGCTCGCGGGCAAGCCCAACATCCACGGCTCGGTGTTCCGCTTCGAGGGCCAAGTGACCACCTTCCTCCCCGGACAGGGACCCTGCTACCGGTGCCTCTACCCGGTGCCGCCCCCGCCGGAGCTCGCGCCCTCGTGCGCGGAGGCGGGCGTACTGGGAGTGCTGCCGGGGCTCATCGGGATGCTCCAGGCCACGGAGGCCCTCAAGCTGCTGCTCGGGGTGGGGGAGTCGCTTTCCGGGCGGCTGCTCACCTTCGATTCGCTGGGCACGCGCTTCCACGAACTCAAGCTGCGCAGGGATCCCCAGTGCCCGGTGTGCGCGCCCGGGGCGAAGGTGGAGCTCATCGACTACGAGCGCTTCTGCTCGACGGGGGGCTGACGGGCCGCCCCGGTGGGTCGTCAGGCCTCGTCCTCCCGGGTGGGCGGGGTGCATTTTCAGGAACAACGGTCTAGATGAGGCCGCGTATGATGCCGCCGGCCTGGAGATGGGGTCGCGGTAGGACGTGACCCGGTCGGGTCATGCGAGTGCAGCGGTCGGGAGATGACGGCGATGTCCGAGCAGAACGAGAACCAGGTCAACAGGGCGGATGATCGGCGAGACTCGCCCCGCGTACCCATGCGGTTGAAGGTCCGGTGGCAGGGCGGCACGGAGACCTTCCTGGACCGCGCGGGCGACCTGTCCCTGGGTGGCGCGGGGTGGGTGGGCGAAGCGCTGGAGCCGGGCAAGCCCGTGGAGGTGCGCTTCGCGCTGCCTCCGTCCCTGGAAGAAGTGCAGGTGAGCGGCGTGGTGCTGCCGCCCAAGGCGGGAGCCGAGGGCCCGGTGGTGCGCGTGCGCTTCCTGGAGCTGCCGGTGGAGGTGGAGCTCGCCATCGCGAAGCACCTGGACGAGCAGTTGACGGGCGGCGGTCGCTAGACGCACCCGGGATGGACGGGCACCCGTGACGGGGCCCGGAAGGAGGGCGGCATGGCGGACGAGATTCCCTGGGAGCGACTGTTCGAGGAGGCCCTGCGGGTGCGTCTGCGCGCGCATGTGCCGTACTCCCGCTTCCCGGTGGGGGCCGCCGTGCTGTACGCGGACGGCTCCGTGGTGGCCGGCTGCAACGTGGAGAACGCCACCTACGGCCTCACCGTGTGCGCGGAGCGCAACGCGTTCGCCGCGGGCGTGGCCCAGGGCAGGCAGAAGCCGGTGGCGGTGGCCGTCGTCGTGGACACCCCGGAGCCCTGTCCCCCGTGCGGCATGTGCCGGCAGGTGATGGCTGAGTTCGCCGGGCCTGACATTCCGGTGCGCAGCCGCACCCTCAACGGTGGCGAGGCGCGCTATTCGCTCGGCGAGCTGCTGCCGCACGCCTTCACCGGCGCTTTCCTCTAAGGGCTCCCCCGCGTGGACCTGCTCCTGACCAATGCCACCGTCGTGACCATGAACCGCGAGCGGGAGGTGCTTCCGCGCGCGGACGTGCTCGTCCAGGACGGTCGCATCGCGAAGGTGGGCCGGGGCCTGAAGGTGAAGGGCCCCCGGCGCCTGCTGGACCTCTCCGGCCAGGTGGTGATGCCGGGCCTCATCCACGGCCACCTGCACGCCTGCCAGACGCTGTTCCGGGGCCACGCGGACAAGCTGGAACTGTTGGACTGGTTGCGCGAGCGCATCTGGCCCATGGAGGCGGCGCACGACGCGGCGTCCCTGCGCGCCAGCGCGGACCTCACGTTCGCGGAACTCATCCGCTCCGGCTCCACGGCGGCGCTCGACATGGGCACCGTGCACCACTACGACGCTGTCTTCGAGTCCGCGCGCGACAGCGGCTTCCGGCTCGTTGGTGGCAAGGCGATGATGGACTCCGGCGCGGAGGTGCCCCGGGGCCTGCGCGAGACGACCGCCGACTCGCTGTCGGAGAGCCTGGCGCTGCTGGAGCGCTGGCACGGCACGCACGACAACCGGCTGCGCTATGCGTTCGCGCCGCGCTTCGCCCTGTCCTGCACCCCGGAGCTCCTGCGCGAGGTGGGGCGGCTGTCGCGGGAGAAGGGCGTGCGGATCCACTCGCACGCCAGCGAGAACCCGAAGGAGACGGACGTGGTCCGCCAGGTCACCGGCCAGGACAACATCGCCTTCTTCCACGGGCTGGGGCTCACCGGGAGCAACGTCACGCTGGCCCACTGTGTCTGGGTGGAAGGCCAGGAGCAGGCGCTGCTGCGCGAGTCGGGCACGGTGGTGTGCCACTGCCCGGGCTCCAACCTGAAGCTCGCGTCAGGCTACGCGCGCGTGCCGGAGCTGCTGGCGGACGGCATCCCCGTGGCGCTGGGGGCGGACGGCGCGCCCTGCAACAACACGTTGGACCTGTTCCACGAGATGCGGCTCGCCTCCGTGCTTCACAACCCGCGCGTGGGCCCGGTGGCGATGACGCCCATGCATGTCCTGGAGATGGCGACGCTCCATGGCGCGAAGGCGCTGGGCCTGGAGGCCGAGGTGGGCTCGGTGGAGGTGGGCAAGCGCGCGGACCTGACGGTGGTGGACACGCGCGGCTTCCACTTCTGCCCGCTGCCGGATGACGTGACGGGGCCGCTGGTGTACTCGGCGCGCTCCACGGACGTGTCGCACGTGCTCATCGACGGCAAGCTGGTGCTGCGCGAGGGCGAGCTGACGACGATGGACGCCCACGCGGTGCTCGCCAACGCCCGCACGCAGGCGACGAAGCTGTTCGCCCGCGCGAAGCTGCGCTGAGCTAGCGGGGCAGGCGCAGCACGAAGGACGTGGACCAGCCGTCCGCGTCCTCCACGGCCAGCCGCCCGCCGTGGGCTTCCGCCGCGAGCCGGGAGAAGTACAGCCCCAGGCCGTAGCCCCGGCGGCCCTCCTTCTCGCGACTGCCCTGCGTGTACTTGTCGAAGATGGACTCGCGCGCTTCCGGCGGAATGGCGATGCCGTCGTTGCGCACCGCCAGCCACTGCAAGCCTTCCGCCTCGCCCGCCTCCAGGCGCACCCGGCCGCCTGACGGCGCGTAGCGGAGCGCGTTGGTGGCCAGGTTCTCCACCACGCGGATGAGCAGGCCCGCGTCCCCCACGATGTGGAGGTTGGGGGTGGATGCCAGCTCCAGCCTTATCTTCCGCAGGCGGGCCGCGCCATCCAGCGAGCGGCGCACTTCGTCCAGCAGCGGCGCCACCGGGAAGGGCTGCTTGCGCGGCGCCAGCCGGCCCTGCTCAAGGCGGGGCACGTCCAGCAGGTCGGAGATCATCCGGTCCAACCGGGCGGTGACGGCAAGCCCCGTGCGAACCGACTCCACCAGCGGCGTCCCGATGGGCAGCTCCTGCTCCATCCACGACAGCGACAGCGTCACGGCGGACAGGGGCGAGCGCAGGTCGTGCACCAGGAACTGCATCAGCTGTTCCTGGTGGGCCTGGAGCGTCTCCAACTGCACGTTGCGCGCGTGGGCCTCCGCCAGCATGCGCTCGATGGTGCGGTGGGCGTCCTCCACCTCGGAGGTGCGGCGGGCCTCCAGCTGCCGTGCCACCTCCGCGCGCGACAGGTCCATGGCCAGCTGGCGCAGCCGCCCGGTGCCGTAGTGGCTCACCGCCGCGACCAGGAACAGCGTCACCGCGGCCACCAACACCGCCCCCAGGCCCACGCC
>NZ_RAWI01000216.1 GCF_003612125.1 Corallococcus praedator | reverse complement strand
CCCCCTTCGAGCCGGAGCTTCCCACCCCCGCCGTGGTCAGCGGCGAAGCGCTGCCGGTGCGCGTGTCCGGTCAGAAGCTGGACGCGCTCCTGGGCCGCAGCGGCGAGTTGCGCGTGGCGATGCTCCGGCTGGAGGGCCACGCCGAATCGCTGGAAGCGCTGCGCGACGACGTCACCAGTCTGCGCGGGGCGGTGCGCGGCACGTCCTCCGAAGCGACGCTGCGCCGGGTGGAGCAGGAATTGGTGCGGGTGGCGCGGGTGCTGGCGCAGGACCGCCGCGCGCTGTTCCAGTCCTCCACCGGCCTGGACGATGAGGTGCGCCGCTCCCGCATGCTGCCCTTCGAGGAGGGCTGCACGGGCCTGGAGCGCGCCGCGCGCGACGTGGCGCACGGCCTGGGCCGCCGCGTGCGGACGGAAATTCATGGCGGCGGCCTGGACCTGGACCGCTCGCTGCTCCAGTCGCTGCGCGAGCCCCTGCTGCACCTGGTGCGCAACGCGGTGGCGCACGGCCTGGAGGCGCCCGACGAGCGCGTGCGCCACGGCAAGCCCGAAGAGGGCCGCGTGGTGCTGTCCGCGCGGCTTCGCGGCAGCCGGGTGGAGGTGGCGGTGGAGGACGACGGGCGCGGCCTGGACCTGGAGGCCCTGCGCGAGCGCGCGCGGGCCCGGGGCCTGGAGGCGCCCGAGGACGACGCGGAGGCCGCGCGGCTCGTCTTCCTGCCCGGGCTGTCCACCGCGGCGAAGGTGACGGCGGTGTCCGGCCGGGGCGTGGGCCTGGACGTGGTGCGCGCCCAGGTGGAGGCCCTGCGCGGCAGCGTGGAGGTGGCCTTCAGGGCGGGCCAGGGCACCCGCTTCACGCTGGACGTGCCCCTCACCCTGAGCACCCTGCGCGTGCTGCTGGTGGACGTGGGCGGGCAGATCCTCGCGCTGGCCAGCGAGGGCGTGGACCGGCTCCTGCGACTGGCACCCTCCGACGTGCGCGAGGTGGAGGGCCGCATGTCCTGGGTGACGCCGGACGCGCTGGTGCCGCTGGCGTCGCTCGCGGGCGTGCTGGACCTGCCGGCGGGCCCACCGCGCGCGCGGCCCGCGGCGGTGGTGCTGTCGGCGGGCACCGCGCAGGCCGCGCTGGTGGTGGACGAGGTCATCGCCGAGCAGGAGGTGCTGGTGCGCTCGCTGGGCTCGCGCGTGAAGCGGGCGCGGCACGTGTCCGCGGCGGCGGTGCTGCCGGATGGCCGCATGGCACTGCTGCTCAACCCGGCCTCGCTCGTGCGGGCGGCGGGAGGACGGCCATCCGCGCAGTTCTTCCCCACGCCCAAGGAGCAGGTGGTGCGCCGGCGGGTGGTGCTGGCGGACGACTCGCCCACGACGCGCATGCTGGAGCAGAGCATCCTGGAAGCCGCTGGCTATGACGTCACCGCATGCGCGGATGGGGCCGAGGCGTGGGAGCGGCTCCAGGCGGGCGGCGCGGACGCGCTGGTGCTGGACGTGGAGATGCCGCGCATGGACGGCTTCTCCGTCACGGAGGCCGTGCGCGGCTCACCCCGCTTCAGCCGGGTGCCGGTGGTGCTCGTGACATCGCGGGAGAAACCCGAGGACAAGGCGCGCGGGCTGCAAGCCGGTGCGAGTGCGTACATCGTGAAGAGCGCTTTTGATCCGACCAGCCTGCTGGAGACGTTGAGGCGACTGCTATGAAGAACGAACCGTTGCGCATCCTGGTGGCCGAGGACTCGCCCACCGCCCGTCGGCTGCTGGTGGAGATTTTGCGCACCGACCCGGCGCTCACCGTGGTGGGCGAGGCCCGGGACGGGGTGGAGGCGGTGGAGCTGTGCCAGCGGCTGCAGCCGAGCCTGGTGACGATGGACATCCAGATGCCGCGCATGGACGGCCTGGACGCCACCCGCCGCATCATGACGGAGGTGCCCACGCCCGTGGTGGTGGTGTCCACGCTGGTGGAGCGCGACATCCAGACGTCCATGGCCGCGCTGCGCGCCGGGGCGCTCGCGGTGCTCCAGAAGCCGGTGGGCCCGGAGTCGCCGGACTTCGAGGCGGACAGCCGCCGCCTGCGCGACACGCTCAAGGCCATGGCCCAGGTGAAGGTGGTGCGCCGTTGGCCGGACCGCACCGCCCTGCCGCCCGCGCCGCTGGAGCTGCCCACGTCCGGAGGGACGCGCCCGGCGGTGCTCGCCATGGCGGCCTCCACCGGGGGGCCCGCGGCGCTGTACCGCATCCTGTCCGACCTCGACGGCAAGGACGTGCCCCCGCCCATCCTGGTGGTGCAGCACATCGCGCTGGGCTTCGGTTCGGGCCTGGCCACGTGGCTGGGCACGGCCACGAAGCTGCCGGTGAAGGTGGCCGAGGACGGCGAGCCGCTGGTGGCGGGCACCGTCTACCTGGCCCCGGACGACAAGCACCTGGGCGTGACGACGGACCACCGGGCCCAGGTGTCCGGCGCCGCCCCCATCCAGGGCTTCCGCCCCTCCGCCAACTGGCTGTTCCGCTCCGTGGCCCGCGCGTACGGGCCGGCGTCCCTGTCCGTGGTGCTCACCGGCATGGGCCAGGACGGCCTGGACGGCATCCGGGACGTCCACCAGGCAGGCGGGCGGGTGCTGGCCCAGGACGAGGCGACGTCCGTCGTCTACGGCATGCCCGCCGTCGTGGTGGGCGCCAACCTGGCGCATGAGGTCCTGCCGCTGGGGCAGATCGCCCGCCGGGTCCAGGCCCTCTTCCAGCCAGGCGGAAAAGCCCTCCCCTGAAGTGTCGCCTTAGTGAAAGTGATTGGGGTTCTTCGGGGGGCGGAATGGCGACCCTGGTGCGGAGTGTCAATATCGGGTTCCAATCAGGGCCCCTCCCTGGCGTCCCCCTTCTCGATGAGTGCTCCCACGACTGGTCTGGCCTACGAAGCGGTCTTCGCCGCCATCCCCGACCCTGCCTACCTGTTGGATGGCACGGGCCGGCTGGTGTCGTGCAGCGCCGCCGGAGCCCGGGCGTTGGGGCGCGAGGCGGCGCAGCTCACGGGACGGCACTGGAGTGAGCTGGGCCTGCCGCAGGAGGCGCTGAACGCGCTGGAGTCCGCGCGCGTCCGCGTGGTGACCCTGCGCGAGTCCGCCACCGTGGAGGCCCCCTGGCCGGGGGCGCAGGGCGTGCGTCCGCACGCGCTGGTGCTCACGCCGCTGGCGTCGGCCGCGGACATGCTGCCCTCCGTGCTGGTGACGGCGCGGGCGCTCACGGAGGCGGAGGCCGTCTATTCGCGCGCGCTGGAGCTGGAGCAGGCCTCGCGCGCGGAGGTGGAGACGGCCGAGCGCCGCCGCTCGTTCCTGTACCAGGCGATGACGACGCTGTTCACCCACCCGCCGGATCCGCAGGGCATGTACACGCTGCTCGCGCACCTGGCCGTGCCGGACCTGGCGGACTGGTGCCTGGTGGACGCGCTGGAGCAGGGCCCGTGGGTGGGCCGCGCGGCGGTGGCGTGCCTGGACCCCACGCAGCAGGAGCGCGCGAAGTACCTGCCCCTGCGCACGGAGCTGCGCGACGACGCGCCGGTGGGCCTCCTGCGCGTGCTGCGCACCGGGGAGCCGGAGCTGGTGCCGGCGGTGACGGATTCGCTGCTGCGCGCGGCGGCGGCGGAGCCCGCGCACCCGGCGCTGCTGGAGGCGCTCCAGGCGCGCTCGTACATGATCATCCCGCTGCGCGCGCGCGGCCACACGCTGGGCGCGGTGACGTTCGTGAGCTCCGGCTCCGGGCGGCGCTACGGCCCGGATGATCTGGCGCTGGCGGAGGACCTGTGCCTGCGCGCCAGCCTCGCCATCGACAACGCGCGGCTGGTGGGTGAGTCGCGCCGGGCGGCCCGCGCTCGCGAGGACCTGCTCGCGGTGGTGTCGCACGACCTGAAGAACCCGCTGGGCGTGGTGCAGCTGGGCGCGGCGCTGCTCCTGCGCGGCACGGCGGGCAAGCCGGGCGGCGAGGCGGTGGCGAAGCAGGCCAACCGCATCAACGACGCGGCCGAGCGCATGTCGCGGCTCATCTCCGACCTGCTGGACTGGGGCCGCCTGGAAGCGGGGCACCTGCCGCTGGAGTTGGGCGAGCACCCCGCCATGTCGCTGGCCACCGAGGCGCTGGAGGCCATCCGTCCGCTGGCGGAGGCCAAGGGGCTGCACCTGGAAGCGGACCTGCCGCCGGAGGCGCTGCGCGTGAAGTGCGACCGCACTCGCGTGCTCCAGGTGATGGGCAACCTGCTGGGCAACGCGGTGAAGTTCACCCCGCCGGGCGGCACGCTCGCGGTGCGCGCGGCGACGCGCGGCGCGGAGGTGTCCTTCGACGTGCGCGACACCGGCAACGGCATCGCCCCGGACGCGCTGCCGCACATCTTCGACCGCTACTGGCAGGCGCGCGACGCGGCCAGCCGGGGCACCGGCCTGGGGCTGGCCATCGCCAAGGGCCTCGTCGAGGCGCACGGCGGCAGCATCCGCGCGGAGAGCACCCTGGGCACCGGCAGCATCTTCACCTTCACGCTGCCCGTGGCGCACCTGTCCGTGCCCGTCACCGTCACGCCCCCGGCGGGTCTGCCCCTGTCGCGCCCGCGCGACACCTACGAGCACTGAAGCCGTCAGCGCTCCTTCGCCCGCGTGCGCGCGGGCGGCCCCATCACCTCGCGCGCGTGCTCCAGGAACGCGCGGAGCGCGGGTGACACCTGGGCCCGGCTGGGGAAGTAGAGGAACAGCCCCGGCACCGACGCGGCGTACTCCTCCAGCACGAGCCGCAGCGTGCCCTCCTTCAACCGCGCCGCCACCTGTGACTCCGGCACGTAGCAGAGCCCCAGGCCCGCCTCCGCGAGGCCCACCCAGACGCGCTCGTCGTTGGTGGTGACGGCGCCGCGCACCGGCAGGCGCCACGTGCGCGAGCCCTTCTCCAGGTCCCACGGCAGCAGCGCGCCGGTGTTGGACGAGCGGTAGGCGAAGCAGTTGTGCAGCAGCAGGTCCTTCGGCTTCCTCGGCGTGCCGTGGCGCTTCAGGTACGCAGGCGAGGCCACCACGACGAAGCGGAAGGGCCCGGACATCCGCACCGCCACCATGTCCCGCTCCAGGTACTCCTCCATCCGGACGCCCGCGTCGAAGCCCTCCGCGACGATGTCCGCCTTGCGGTTGTCCACCACCAGGTCCAGTTCCACCTTCGGGTAGCGCTGACAGAAGGAGGGCACCAGCGGCGCGAGCAGGAACGGCAGCGCGCTGGACGGCAGCGTCAGCCGCAGCGTGCCCGTCACCTCGCCCGGCCGCGCCGACGCGTCCTTGAGCGCCCCCAGCGCCTGCGCGACGCCCGGCCCCGCCTGCTCCATCAGCTTCCGCCCCGCCGCCGTCACCGCCACGCTGCGCGTCGTGCGCGACAGCAGCGACACGCCCAGCCGTTCCTCCAACTGGCGCACCGTCTGGCTCAGCGCGGACGCGGACACCCCCAGCTCCGCGGCGGCGGGCGCGAACCCCCGGAGCCGGGCGACGGTGAGGAACTGGTGCAGGGCGTTGAGGGGCGTGACGGCCATTCCCAAGTTTTCTTCAGGAGTCCATCCGGATTCCACACCTTCATTCCACGGACGCCGGCCCGTATCTCTTCGCGTGTCTCGCGACGACGCACTCCCTTCCCCCCGCGAGCAGGAGTCCTGCCATGGCATCCCCCACCCTTCCGCTGTCAGGCCGCATCGCCGTCATCACCGGCGCCTCCAGTGGCATTGGCGCCGCCACCGCGCTCCGGCTGGCCCGGGACGGCGCGACGGTCGCGCTGCTCGCCCGCCGAAAGGAGCGACTGGACACGCTGGCCTCCAGCATCACGCAAGGGGGCGGCCGGGCGCTCGCCCTGGGCGCGGACGTGCGGGACGCGAAGTCCGTGGCGGAGGCCGCGAAGGTCATCGCGGGCGAGCTGGGCGTCGTGGACCTGGTGCTCAACGGCGCCGGCGTCATGCGGCCCTCGCGCATGGACGAGCACCGCACGGAGGACTGGGAGGAGATGCTTGATTTGAACGTGAAGGGCGCGGTGCGCATCGTGGAGACCTTCGTGGATCCCCTGCTGGCCGCCGCGAAGGCCGGCGGGGCCGCGGACCTCATCAACATCTCCTCCGTCGCCGCGCAGTCGGTGTTCCCGAACTTCAACGTCTACAGCGCCACCAAGGCCGCCATCACCCACCTGTCCCGGCACCTGCGCGCGGAGCTGGGCCCCCGGTTCGTGCGCGTCATGGCCCTGGAGCCAGGGCTCGTGACGACGCCGCTGCATGACGGCAACACCGACCCGGGCGCCAGCGCGTGGCTGAAGTCCGCCCGGGAGACCCTCACCTGGCTGTCCCCGGAGGAGGTCGCGGGCATCATCGCCTTCGCCGCCGCCCTGCCCCGGCACATCAACTTCCAGCAGCTCACCCTCATGCCGACCCAGCAGGCCTGAGTAGACCCGGACCGGGTCGGCCGCCCCCCTGTTGCCGCCGCCGGTCAAGCCGTGCCATGCAGTGCGGCTTATGTCCTTCATGCATCAGGCGCTGGTGTTCCTGGCCGCCACCGTCGTCGCCGTCCCCCTCTTCAAGAAGCTGGGGCTGGGCTCCGTGCTGGGCTACCTGGCGGCGGGCGCGGCCATCGGGCCGTATGGCGCGGGCCTCATCTCCGACGTGGAGAACATCCTCCACATCGCGGAGCTGGGCGTGGTGCTGCTGCTGTTCGTCATCGGGCTGGAGTTGCAGCCCTCGCGTCTGTGGAGCCTGCGCCGGTCGGTGTTCGGCATGGGCGGCGCGCAGGTGGTGCTGACGGGCCTGCTGCTCGCGGGCGTGGGCCGGGCGCTGGGCCTGTCCGTGGGCGCGTCCATCATCGCCGGCTTCGGCCTGTCGCTGTCCTCCACCGCGTTCGCGCTGCAATTGCTGGCGGAGAAGAACCAGCTCACCGCCGAGCACGGTCAGCTCGCCTTCGGCATCCTGCTGTTCCAGGACCTGGCGGTGATTCCGCTCCTGGCCGCGCTGCCCCTGCTGGGCAGGTCCGACATGCCGTCCACGGAGCCCGGCTGGCTCATGACGCTGAAGGCCGTGGGCGTGGTGATTCTCGTGGTGCTGGCGGGCCGCTACCTGCTGCGCCCGGTGTTCCGCGCGGTGGCCTCCGTGCACAGCCAGGAGCTGTTCACCGCGACGGCGCTGCTGGTGGTCGTGGGCACCGCGGCGCTGGTCAGCGCGGTGGGCCTGTCCATGGCGCTGGGCGCGTTCCTCGCCGGCGTGCTGCTGTCGGAGTCCGAGTACCGCCACGAACTGGAGGCGGACATCGAGCCCTTCAAGGGCCTCTTGCTGGGCCTGTTCTTCATCGCCGTGGGCATGTCGGTGAACCTGGCGCTGCTCGCGCGCGAGCCCCTGCGCGTGCTGGCGCTGGTGCTGGGCCTCACCTTCCTCAAGGCCCTGGTGCTGTACGGCCTGGGACGCGTGGGGCTGAAGAAGCCGGGCTCCGCGCTGAGCCTCGCGGTGGTGATTTCGCAGGGCGGTGAGTTCGCCTTCGTCCTGTTCTCGCTGGCGGTGTCCTTCCACGTGATGGACCGGCCGCAGGCGGACCTGCTGGTGTTGGTGGTGGGCCTGTCCATGGCGGTGACGCCGTTCCTGTCCGTCGTGCACGAGCGCTGGGTGGCGCCGCGCTTCAAGCCGAAGGGCCCGCAGCGCGAGTACGACGTGTCCCCGGACCAGGACCACCCGGTCATCATCGCCGGCATGGGCCGCGTGGGGCAGGTGGTGGCCCGGCTGCTTCTCGCGCGCCGCATCGGGTTCACCGCCATCGACGCGAGCGCGGAGCACATCGACTTCATCCGGCGCTTCGGCAACCAGGTGTTCTACGGCGACGCGTCCCGGCTGGACCTCCTTCGCGCCGCCCGCGCGGACAAGGCCCGGGTGTTCGTGCTGGCCATCGACGACATGGCCGCGTCCCTGCGCACCGCGCAGATGGTGAAGGAGCACTTCCCGCATCTGAAGATCTACGCCCGGGCGCGCAACCGCGAGCACGCGTACAAGCTCATGGAGCTGGGGGTCACGAACCTGGTGCGTGAGACGTTCGACGCGAGCCTCGTCATGTCCAGCGACGTGCTCCAGGCCATGGGCCTCACCTTCACGGAGGCGCGCCGCACCGTGGAGCGCTTCCGCGAGCACGACGAGTCGCTGATGGTGGAGACCTCCAAGGTCTTCAAGGACGAGAAGAAGATGATGGAAGTCATCGCGCGCGGCCGCCGGGAGCTGGAGCTGCTCTTCGAGAAGGACGAAGCCGAACAGAAGTCGGCCTGAGGACGACCATGGCATCCGACACTTCCGACACGTCCAACGCCGGGCACCCGAAGTCCGCCTCCCGGCTGTACCTGTGGGTGCTGGCGGCCATCTTCGCCGGCGGCCTGCTGGGCCACCTCGCGCCCGCCACGGCGGTGAAGCTCAAGCCCCTGGGGGACGCGTTCATCTCCCTGGTGAAGATGCTCATCGCCCCGGTCATCTTCCTGACCGTGGTGCTGGGCGTCGCCAACGTGTCCGACATGAAGAAGGTGGGGCGCGTGGGCGGCAAGGCGCTGCTCTACTTCGAGGTCGTCTCCACGTTCGCGCTCGTCATTGGCGCGGTGGTGGTGACGGTGCTCAAGCCGGGGGCGGGCTTCAACGCGGATCCGAGCACGCTGGATGCCGGCGCGGTGGCGCGCTACGCCCAGCAGGCGCACGACCAGTCCACCGTTGGCTTCCTGCTGCACCTCATCCCGCACACCTTCGTGGACGCGTTCACCGGCAACGGGGACTTGCTCCAGGTGCTGCTGCTGGCGCTGCTGTTCGGGTTCTCGCTGACGGCCATCGGTCCCGCGGCGAAGCCCGTGGTCGTGCTGTTCGAGGCGCTGTCCAAGGCCTTCTTCCACATGATTGGGCTGGTGATGAAGCTGGCGCCCATTGGCGCGGGCGCCTCCATGGCCTTCACGCTGGGGGCCTACGGGGTCGACAGCCTGGGCCCGCTCATGCGGCTGATGGGCTGCTTCTATCTGGCGTGCGTCCTTTTCGTGCTGGCGGTGCTGGGGCCCATCGCGCGGCTGACCGGCTTCTCCATCCTGAGATTCCTGCGCTACATCCGCGCGGAGCTGCTGCTGGTGCTGGGCACGTCCTCGTCGGAGTCCGCGCTGGTGCCGCTGATGCAGAAGCTGGAGCGGCTGGGCTGCTCCCGGTCCGTGGTGGGGCTGGTGGTGCCCAGCGGCTATTCGTTCAACCTGGACGGCACCAACATCTACCTGACCATGGCGGCGCTGTTCGTGGCCCAGGCGCTCAACGTGGAGCTCACCTTCACCCAGACGGCCACGCTGCTGGGCGTGGCCATGCTCACGTCCAAGGGCGCCTCCGGCGTCACGGGCGCGGGCTTCATCACGCTGGCCGCCACGCTCGCGGTGGTGCCGTCGGTGCCGGTGGCGGGCCTGGCGCTCATCCTGGGCATCGACCGATTCATGAGCGAGGCGCGCGCGCTCACCAACTTCATTGGCAACGGCGTCGCCACCATCGTCGTCTCCCGCTGGGAGAACGAGCTGGACCGCGACCGGCTCCGCGCCGAGCTGAGTGGCCAGCCGCTGCCCGCCGCGCCCCACGTGGATCCAGGCACGCCGTCATAGGCGCCGGAGCGCGGCTCAGTGCTGGACGGCCTCGCGCACCGCGGCCTTCAGCACGTCCAGGTCCACCGGCTTGTCCAGCAGCTGCCTCGCGCCCAGCCTGCGGGCTTCCTCATGCGTCTCCGCGTCCGCGAAGGCGCTGAGCAGCAGCACCGGGCAGGACACGCCCTGCTCCCTCAGCTGCTTCAGGGCCTCCAGGCCGGTGCGTCCCGGCATGCGCACGTCACTGATGATGAGGTCGAGCGGCTCCAGCGTGCCGCCCTGGCCGCGCATCATCGCCAGGTAGTCGCCCAGCTCGAAGCCGTCCTCCACCTCCACCACCACGTAGCCCGCGCGCATCAGCGTGCGCACCAGCAGCGCGCGCATCGCGTCGTCGTCCTCGGCCACCAGGATGCGCACGGCGCGCGGCGTCTCTTCGCTCATGGGTGGATCATTCATCATCCAGAGGCGGAGGAGCACGGCGCATGCCATTGCGCCTTCCAGGGCCGCTGGACGTCCTGCCCCACACGCTCCGGGGCATCCTGCCCCCGTCGGGGCAATGTGCCCCAGGGACCTGGGGGCATCTCGCCCTGATTGAAGGAGCGTCCCCCGGGGAGGGGCGCTGGCACGGCCGATGCTCTTGTCCCGGTCAGCCCCGCATCCACTTCTCGCGGGCCTGAAACGGAGTCCTCCATGAAGCGCACTTCCGCCATCGTCCTGGGTCTGTCCCTGTCTCTCGCCTCCATGGGCGCCTTCGCCGCCGCGCCCAAGGCCGCCAAGGGCACCACCGCCACCCAGGCGAAGTCCGCCGCGAAGGCGAAGAAGGCGAAGCAGCCGGCCAGCCAGAAGCCCGCCGCCGCCCCCTCCGAGGGCACCACCGGCGCGAACTAGTCAGACTGTCGTGACGCAGCACCCGCGGTACCCATAGCGTACCTCCCCGGTCCGTGTGTTCCTTCCCCCTCACGCACGAACCGGGGGTTGCCTTTCTCGTGAAGCTCGCGCGCAAATTCACCCTGGCCCTCGTGTTGCTCGCCGTCGCGGTGATGGCCGGGCTCCAGGTGTTCCAGGTCAACCGGGAGCTGTCCCGGTCCGAAACCGACATGCAGCACGACCACCGCCTGCTCGGTCACACGCTCGCCGGCTCCATTGGCAAGGCGTGGCAGCTGGCGGGCGAGGCGGAGGCGCTCACGCTGCTCAACCAGGCCAACCGCTTCCAGGAGCAGGTGCGCCTGCGCTGGGTGTGGCTGGATGGCGGGCCCGGCTCCGGCTTCGCGCCCACGCTGCCGCCCAAGCTGCTGGTGAACCTGCGCGCGGGCAACGACGGTTGGTTGATGGACACCACGAACACGCCCGGCGTGCTGCGCTCGTACACGCCGGTGTTCCTGGGCCGGCGCGCGGGCGCCATTGAAATCACCGAGTCCCTCTCCGAACAGCAGCAGCACGTGCGCACCACCGTGCTGGGCACCTCCATCGCCACCGCGGCGCTGAGCGTGTTCTTCCTCCTGGCCGCGATGGCCATGGGCCGCAAGCTGGTGGGCCAGCCCGTGGAGCAGCTCGTGCATCTGGCCGGACGCATTGGCGAGGGCGACCTCACCGCGCGTGTGCCACTGCGGCGCGCGAGCGGCGATGAACTGACGACACTGGCGGTGGCCATGAACCGGATGGGTGAGCAGTTGGAGGAGACGCGGGCGCGGCTGGCGGAGGAGACGGCGGCGCGGCTGGCGACGGTGGAGCACCTGCGCCACGCGGACCGGCTCACCACGGTGGGAAAGCTGGCCTCCGGCGTGGCGCACGAGCTGGGCACGCCGCTCAACGTCGTGATGGGCCGCGCGAAGATGGTGTCCTCCGGTGAAGCGGAGGGCGAGGAGGTGGGCGAGTGCGCGCGCATCATCTTCCAGCAGGCGCAGCACATGACCGGCATCATCCGCCAGCTCCTGGACTTCGCGCGGCGGCGGGCCCCGTCGCGCGCGCCGGAGGACCTGTCCCTGCTGGCCGAGCGCACCCTGGCGCTGCTCAAGCCCATGGCCACCAAGCGCGGCGCCACGCTGTCGCAGGAGGTGCCCGCGGGCTTCACGGTGGAGGTGGACGCCGGCCAGTTCCAGCAGGTGCTCACGAACCTGGTGATGAACGGGCTGCACGCAATGAACCAGCCCGGCACCTTGCGCGTGCGCTCGCAGGTGCTGCGCGCGAAGCCCCCCGCGGACGTGGGCGGGCCGGAGCAGGAATGGGTGCGGCTGGACGTGGAGGACGAGGGCACCGGCATCCCGGCGGACGTGCTGCCCCACGTGTTCGAGCCGTTCTTCACCACCAAGGACGTGGGCGAGGGAACGGGGCTGGGCCTGTCCGTCTCCTATGGGATGGTGCGGGACCACGGTGGGTGGATTGACGTGAAAAGCGAGCTGGGCCGTGGGAGTTGTTTCTCCATCTACCTGCCGCCGGGAGGCAACGCATGCCAGGCCGCATCCTGATTGTCGAAGACGAGCGAGAGATGCGCGTGCTGGTGGAGAAGGGCCTCCAGCGCCGGGGCTTCCAGCCCGTGGCCGTGTCCGCCGCGGACGAGGCCCTCCAGCGCATCTCCGCCGAGGACTTCGACACGGTGCTCACCGACCTGCGCATGCCCGGCATGGACGGCCTGGCGCTGTGCGAGCGCATCGTGCTCAACCGGCCGGACATCCCGGTGGTGGTGGTGACGGCGTTCGGCAGCCTGGAGACGGCCGTGGCCGCCATCCGCGCGGGCGCCTACGACTTCATCACCAAGCCCATCGACCTGGACGCGCTGGTGCTGGTGCTGGAGCGCGCCGTGCAACACCGCGCCCTGCGCGCGGAGGTGCGGCGGCTGCGGCAGGCCCTGGGCGAGCGCGAGGACGACGGCGCGATGGTGGGGGAGAGCCCCGCGCTCAAGCAGGCGTATGCGCTCATCGACCGCGTAGCGGACGTGGACGCCACGGTGCTCATCACGGGGGAGAGCGGCACCGGCAAGGAGGTGGCCGCGCGCGCGCTCCATGCCCGGGGCCGGCGCAAGGAAGGGCCGTTCGTGGCCATCAACTGCGCGGCGATGCCGGAGCAGTTGCTGGAGAGCGAGTTGTTTGGCCATGCGAAGGGCGCCTTCACCGACGCGAAGGCGGCGCGCACGGGCCTGTTCGTGAAGGCGAACGGCGGCACGCTGTTCCTGGACGAGGTGGGGGAGATGCCCCTCACGCTCCAGCCGAAGCTGCTGCGCGCGTTGCAGGAGCGCGTGGTGCGTCCGGTGGGTGGGGACACGGAGATGCCGTTCGACGCGCGCATCGTCGCGGCGACGAACCGGGACCTGGAGCTGGCGGTGGAGGAGGACCGCTTCCGCGAGGACCTGTACTACCGGCTCAACGTCATCGGCATCGAGCTGCCTCCGCTGCGGGCGCGCGGCAACGACGTGCTGCTGTTGTCGCAGCGCTTCGTGGAACAGTTCGCCTCGCGCACGGGCAAGCGGGTGGACGGATTGTCACCGGCCGCGGCGCAGCGTCTGCTGGCGTATGGGTGGCCGGGCAACGTGCGCGAGTTGCAGAACTGCATCGAGCGCGCGGTGGCGCTCACGTCCTTCGAGCAGCTCACGGTGGATGACCTGCCGGAGCGGGTGCGCAACTACAGCACGCCACGCGTGGTGCCGGAGAACACGGACGCATCGGAGCTGGTGACGCTGGAGGAGCTGGAGCGCCGGTACATCCACCGCGTGCTGGAGGCGGTGGGTGGCAGCCGGACGCTCGCGGCGCGCATCCTGGGCGTGGACCGCAAGACGCTCTACCGCAAGCTGGAGCGCGGCGACGGGGACGGCAAGGACGCGGCGAAGGAGCCGCGTGACGTGAAGAAGCCCTGACCGACCCTGGCACGCCGGATGCTTTTCCTTTCGTTCGAACAGCGCGAACGAGGAGGAGCACCCCATGGCTTTCCAGGACACCGCCGACGCCGTGCAGTGGGAAGAGGCCCCGTGGGCGCCGGGCTACGAAGCCCCGGCCACGAGGCCTCGGGTGTTGATCGCCGAGGACGACCGGGAGATGCGCCGGATGCTGGCGCGGGCGCTGGGCCGGCGCGGCTGTGACGTGCACGAGGTGCCGAACGGGCGCGAGCTGCTGGGCACGCTGACGCGGGGACTGGCGGGTGTGGAGGGCGCGGCACCGGACGTCATCATCACGGACGTGCGCATGCCGGGCGTCACCGGCCTGGAGGCCCTGGCGCGCCTGCGCCGCGTGGACTGGGCCACGCCCGTCATCCTCATCACCGCCTTCGGTGACGCCGCCACCCACGCCGAGGCCCACCGCCTGGGCGCCGCGTTCGTCTTCGACAAGCCGTTCGACCTGGACGTGCTGTGCGAAGCGGTGCGGGAGCTCATTGGGGAGGAATGAGCCGCGAGCCTCTTGCTATGCTTCCCGCACCCTTCATGTTCGCGGGAACGAACATCGTGATGCGTCTTCCACAGCGACTGCGGGATGGGCTGGCGCTCTGCGCCCTGGTGTCAGGTTGCGCGAGCCCGGCTGGAAACGATTACGGCTTCGCGGATGATGATTCCAAGCGGGTGTGGGCTCGCGGTCCCTGGGAGCGCATCCGGCCGTCGGAGGACATTGACGACGTCATCGACCAACTCTGCCCCGCCATCATGACGCTGCCCGCAGCGACGCTGGGGGACTACGGGCTGGAGTACTGCGGCGTCATCTACAGCCTGGGCCAGGGCATCTACTCCGCGAGCAATCCCTCTCCCCTCGCCCAAAGGGTCCAGGTGGGCGCGAGCCGGCGTAAGTCATGCAAGCCTCCCATGGAGGTCAGGGATCCACGGGGCAGGGCCTCCGTCGTCGCCGACTACCACAGCCATCCCTGGTTCCCGTCCAGCTTCTCCACGGAGGACAGGAGGTCGGATACTCAGTGGTACTCCATCCGGATCCAGTTCGACACCCACTGCATCATCCACAAGCTGGTTCCACATGCGGACGACGACCTGCCGGGAGAAGTCTATGTCCGTGAAGCGCGGCGCTGGAAACGCGTTGGAAGCATCCTTCCCCAGGACAAGGCCTCCGGACGGATCACCGCGATGGATGAGCCATGAGCCCCCCGTGTTCCGACCGAGAGAACGTGTCTTGAGGCCCTCGCTCCTTCTTCTGTGTGCGCTCCTCGGAGGTTGCGCCTCACGGTCGTCGCTGCCCTTGCGCGTCCCCGCCGAGGAGGCGGCCTGGTTCAAGTTCCCCGCCAGCCTCAAGGAGTCGGAACAGGTCGTGGTGCCCGCGACGGTGGCCGCGGCCATCCAGCTCGCCATGGAGGACTTCCGACCGCGCGGCACGAAGCCCCACCGTGGGAGCGATCCGGTCGAAGCGTGCCTGTATCAACGTCCGTCGTTCGACGTGGAGGCAGCGCCCTGGACGGAGGACCTCGTGCTGGTCCGCTTCTCCCTGAGCCATGGTGCATGCATCGAAGAGGGCCCGGTCCTGGACATGGGCTCAACCCATGCCGTGGATCCACGACGCAGCCGCATCGTCGCGGTCCATCCCGGCACGCCCCCGGCCGAAGCAGCGAACTTCACCTTTCCCGTGGAGCTGCCGCTCCAGGGACTGATCCGCATCGATGGCAACACGGCCGCCGCCATCCAGCTCGCCATGGACCACTTCCGTCCGTGGGAGGCGCCACCCTCCAGGCAGCCCGCGTGTCTCGACCGGCGCGATTCGTACGACGTGACCGCCGCCCCCGGCCCCGAAGGCGTCGTGCTGGTCCAGCTCACCCTCGATGATCAGCGCTGTCCTCCGGATCCCAGCGAGTCGGTGGAGGCAACCAGCGGCAAGCCCCTCCAGGAGATCGTCCTCTACGCCGTGGACATCCGCACCCAGCGGCTGCTCTCCATTGGAAGGCGTTTCCAGCGGCATCCCTGACCCGGGTTTTCTCGAACCCCACCGGCTCGCTCGACCGCCCACCTGTCGCGGGGTCGGAGAATTCATCCGCTCCCGTCACAACCCTCCACCATCAGCGCACGGCCGGAGGCCCAGGGAGGGGCGAGCGGTGCGGAAGCAGGGTTTCCCCTCGGTCCGGAGCCACCCGCTTTACCGCGAGCGGAGTATGGTTCCAGACGGATGCGCCCCTCCTTCTTCCAGCCCCACGCCGGATGTCTCGCGGATGACCTCGCGCGGAATGAGGGCGACGGGAATCTCCCTGACCCGTTTCCTCCCGAAGGATGCTCCTCCACCTTGAAGATCCACCTGGCCCGTCACCCCGTAGGGGCCTGTCAGGACACCCTCCGCCATCCTGCTCCCGTGTCCCGTCCCTGATGCCGGGCACGCATCCCCACCCTTTCGTGTTCCATCCCTGAAGGGACACCGGTCCCCCCC
>NZ_RAWI01000215.1 GCF_003612125.1 Corallococcus praedator | reverse complement strand
GGGTGGTGCCGCAGACGTTGGGGTCGGGCAGGGCTTCGAATTCGTCGATGGTGTGGGGGCCGGGGTTGCGGGTGCGGCGCCACGCGATGTTGGACTGCGCGGACAGGCCCTTCCCGGAGCCCAGACCGGAGCCGTCTGACGGCAGGATGGAGTCCGCCTGGTGGTGCCAGCCGAGCGTCGCGTCCACGAGCAGCTTCTTGTCGAAGAAGGACGACGTCTGCTTCGCGACCAGGTCCAGCGCGCTGTTTTCGCGCCGGGTGGCGATGGCTTCATAGGCGCCCTGCACGAAGCCGGTGCAGGACAGGCTGGTGCACACCTCCGGTTCGCCGTCGTCGCTGAAGGCGTACTTGTTGGTGCCACCGGACGAGCGCGGCGTGCCGAAGACGGAGACCGCGAGGCTGTGGTCCTGGTTGAAGTTGTAGGTGAGCTTGCCCAGGTACTGGATGGAGCGCTCGTCGGCGAAGCGGCTGACCTGGGTGCCTTCGATGGGCGTCGCCTGGGAGAAGCCGGTGGTGGTGTCCTTGCGGCGGTCGCCTGCCTTCTTGCAGCCGTTGTCGTCCTCCCCCGTGCAGATCTCGAAGGTGGACAGCTGGCGGTCCACCTGGATGCGGTTGAAGGACGGCGCGACGCCCACGTAGAACCAGAGCTTGTCCTTGAGCAGGGGGCCGCCCAGGTCGAAGCCGAAGTCGCCCAGGTTGTGGGCGCTGCCCTGCGCGGAGATGACGCTGCCCTCGCGGCGCACCACGGTGCCCGCCGTCTGGAGGGAGCCCGGGGCCATGTTGGCGAAGACGGAGCCGTGGAACTCGTTGGAGCCGGACTTGGTGACGACGTTGAGCACGCCGCCGGTGGAGCGGCCGTACTCCGGCATGTAGCCGCCCGTGATGATGTTGACCTCCTTGACGAACTCCACGGACAGGGGCGTGCCCAGGGTGCCCACGCCGGGGTCGTTCACGGACAGGCCGTCCACGACGTACTGGCTCTCCGGGGAGCTGCTGCCGCTGATGCTCACGCCGTAGCGGTCCTCGGTGGCGCCGGGGGCCAGCTCCGCAAGGCCTTCGAAGGAGCGGGACGCGGAGCCCTTGGTGCCGGGGCGGATGACGGCGATGTTGCGGATGAAGTCCTGGTCCACGGTGACGCCCGCGGCGCTGGAGCCCACGTCCACGCTGGGGGGCGCGCCCACGACCTCGACGTTCTCCGTGAGGCCCTCGTCGGGGAGCAGCTCCGCGTTGAGGCGGATGGTGCGGTCGATGCGCAGGAGGATGCCGCCGCGCTCGTAGAGCTTGAAGCCCTGGGACTCGAAGCGCAGCAGGTAGGTGCCGGAGGGCAGCTGGGGGATGCGGTACAGGCCGCTCTTGTCGGAGACGACCGTGCGCTCGCCCTGGAGCTGGGGAGAGGTGGCGGTGACGACCACGTTCTCCAGCGGGCTCTTGTTCGCGGCGTTCGTCAGGGTCCCGGTGATGACCGAGTTGCCCTGGGCGAAAGCCCCGGTTCCCCACAGCAGCACCGCGAGCCACAGCCCACGGTTGACACGGTTGCGTCTGGACACGGAATGCCCCTCCCGGCGAAGGCGGCGCACTTTGTCGCAAAACGTGAGAAATCCACCAGCTACAAACAATCCGGCTGGTCTGTTAGTGCGGGGAATGCCCGACCCGGTGCGTCGCAAAGGGGAGGGACGGCCCCGCTTCCAGGAACTGGATCGTTCCGGCGAGCGGGTTGAAGGTCTCGGACACCCAACCAAGGAGTACGCACACATGGCGATCTTCGTGACGACGACGGACCCGCAGGGCTTGATTGACGGAATCAAGAGCGCGGTGGCTTCCAAGAAGGTGGCGGGCTGGGCCTATGACGCCGAGGGCGATGTGACGTCCTCCGAGGCGTCGCTGGCGAACCAGGCGTGGTTCCGGCCCACGCTGGTGCCGGGCGCGGGCGTGGTCTTCACCATCAGCGCGCAGAAGGACAAGGCCATCTCGACGGAGGCCTACGCCGCGTACCACGGGCGTTTCCTGGAGACGCTGCTGAGCCACTTCGCGTCCCAGTTCACCACGGCCAGCGTGACGGCCAGCGGCGAGTCCCGCGCCGGGGACGTCGTCAAGGGCGGCTGAGCGTCCTGACGCGTGCGGGAGCCCGTGAAGTCCCAGCGGGCTCCCGTCGTACCCCTCCGGTGGTCAGGGAATGTTCTCGGGCTCGGAAGAGAAGAGGGCGTGGAAGAGGGTCGTCCGGGGGGGCTTCATGAAGTGGACGTAGAGGGGCACGGGCGTCTGGGCGATGTCGAGCGGAAGGGCGGTGGCGCCGTAGTCCGCCTCGATGCGCTGGGCGATGGCCTCCGCGATGCCTTGCAACTCCAGGGGAATGGGCTTCAGGAACACCTGGGAGTCCTTGAGGTGCGTCCCCTGGAACTCCCTTCGGACACAGTGAACGGTGTAGACCGGGGCCAGGATGCTGAGGTACCCGACAACCGTCCAGGCCAACTGGGTGCGGTGTAGGACCTCCACTCGCGGAGGGTAGACGAGGACGCCGAAACATCCATTCACCGACGCCGCCATGTAGTCGCCGACGGTGCATTCAGGGAGCGCTCTCCTGAGTTGGTTGAGCAAGGCCCTCCAGCGGTCCAGTTCCTTGAGCTTTTCGTTCCAGAGCGCCTCGAAGCGCTCGAATTCAGGACTGGGCTCAATCCGGAAGTCATACAGGTCATCCGCACGCCAGTAATGACGCGCAATCGCAATCAACTCTTCGGTGGAAGGCGTCATGGCTTCTGGAACCTGGGCTCGACAGGCATGGTTTCGCGCCGACACGTCTTCGATACGCGCGAGCCTACGATGGCCTCGGAGAGCGCGAGAGTGTAGGTGCCCCTGAACTCCTCGCAGGCAAGTCCCAGCGGGGTCGTGGGGGTGACCGCACGAAACACCGTCTGCGCCGCCAGGTTCGCGCAGTCCGCTGAAATACGTTGGGCAAGCGGCAGCGGAATGGGGCCCATGCGGCTTGTTTGCATGGGAAGTCCGATCCCGAGCTGGCACGGGTAGACCTCGCCGGTGTCGCGCCGCAGCGGCACCCGGACACAGGCTTCCCGCCAACCTCCCGCCCCGGGCCCCGTCTGCTCCACGATGTTGACGAACTTGAAGTGCTGGGGCTGAAGCCTGCCCTCCACGATGGTGCCCGTGGCCATACAGCCCGTCATCCACCACGACACCACCGCGAGCACCGCCCGCGCACGTACCGTCGCGTCCATGTCTTCCCCCCCGGGAAGACACGGAGCACACCTCAGAATCCGCGCAGCGCTCCACCGTCGCAGGCGATGGACTGTCCGCTGATATACGCGGCCGGCTCCGACGCCAGGAACGTCACCAGCGCCGCGAACTCCTCCGGCCTTCCCAGCCGCCGCGCGGGGATGTTCGGCGCCACCTTCTCATCCGACAGGCCCAGGTCCTTCATCCGGTCCGTCGCGTGGTAGCCCGGCAGCGCCGCGTTCACCGTGATGCCATACGGCCCCACTTCATTGCTCAGGCTCTTCACCAATCCCAGCAATCCCGCGCGCAGGCCGTTGGACACCGTGAGGTTGTTCATCGCCTCGCGCGCCGCCGTGGACGTCACCAGCACGATGCGGCCCCAGCCCTGCGCCTTCATGCCCGGCAGCGCCGCTTGAATCGCATCCACCGTGGACAACCACAGGCTCTGGAAGCCCGTCTGCCATTGCTCTCCGGTGATGGCCTCGAAGCCGCCCGCCGGAGGCCCGCCCGCGTTCACCACCAGCACGTCCAGGCCGCCCAGTTTCTCCGTCACCTCGCGCACCAGCTCGCGCGCCGTGCCCGCCTGGGTCAGGTCACACGGCACCGCCAGCGCCGCGCCCAGCTCCTTCGCCGCCTTCTCGAGCTTCTGCCCGCCGCGCGAGGAGATGGCCACCGTCGCGCGCTCCTTCACCAGCGTCTCCGCGATGGCGCGCCCCAGTCCCGAGGACGCTCCCGTCACCAGCGCCCGTCTACCCTTCAGGCCGAAATCCATCCGCGTGCTCCTTCATGAAAGGGGTCAGCCGGCCGCGGATGAGCTTCGCCGCCGCGTCCAGGTCCACGTCCTCGGGGCGCTTCAGCCCCTGCGACAGCTCCGCCACGATGCCGCCCGCGATGACGCCCACCTCGTAGGCCAGCCGGTAGGGCACCCGGCTGAAGCTCACCAGCGAGTAGCGGCTGACGAACTCTCCCGGAAACGCATTGAGCAGCACCTTCTCCACGCCCTTCTCCAGCAGGAAGCGCGGGTCGCCCGTGCTGTCGCGCATCTCGATGAAGTTCTCCACCGCCATGTCCGCGATGGCGTCCGCGTTCGTCTTGCGCAGCGCCTCGAACGTCTGGAACGCCGCCTCCCAGTCCTGCTGCTTCGCAAGGAGCGCGTCCAGCACCACGCAGTCCTCGAAGCCGCAGTTCATCCCCTGCCCGTAGAAGGGCACCATGGCGTGCGCCGCGTCGCCCAGCAGCAGCGTGCGCCCACCCACGCGCCACGGCGCGCACTTCACCGTCACCATGTGCCCGGTGGGTCGCGCGAAGAACTCCTCCACCAGCCCGGGGATCAGCGCCTTCGCGTCCGGGAACTGCTCCTGGAAGAACGCCTCCAGCGCCGCGGGCGTCTCCAGGCTCGCGAAGCTCAGCGGCCCCTTCCACGGCAGGAACAGCGTGCAGGTGAAGCTGCCGTCCTCGTTGGGCAGCGCGATGAGCATGAACGCGCCGCGCGGCCAGATGTGCAGCGCGTGCTTCTCCATCTGGAAGCTTCCACCCGGGCCCGGCGGAATCGTCAGCTCCTTGTACCCATGCCCCAGCGGCTCCTGCGTCGCCTGCGGCTGCAACGCCTGACGCACCGCCGAACCAGAGCCGTCCGTGCCGAACACCACCGTGTCGCGCACCTCGCGCGTCTCACCCGTGGTCTCGTCCAGCACCGTCAGCGTCCCCGCCGACACGTCCGCCTGGGTGACCCGCTGCCGGAAGCGGATGCTGACGCGCCCCGTCGCCTCCGCCTGCGTCATCAGGAACTGGTTCAGCCAACCGCGCGACAGCGAGTTGATGTGCTGCGAGTCGTCCTTGCCGTAGGGCTGGTATGCCAGCTCCCCCTTCACCGGGTGGATGACCCGCCCGCGCATGGGGATGGCGTGCTTCAGCGCCTCCTCCTCCAGCCCCACCTGCCGCAGCGCATGCAGGCCGCGCGTGGAGATGGCCAGGTTGATGGAGCGCCCCGCGTCCAGCGTCTCGCGGCGCATGTCCGGCCGGCGCTCCAGCACCTCCACCGTGTGGCCCCGGCGGGCCAGATACAGGGACAGCAGCGAACCGACGAGGCCCGCTCCCACCACCGTCAGCTTCGGCTCATTCGAGGGCATGGGCTTCCAGCGTCCGCACGAAGCGGAAGACGTCCAGGTACGTGTTGTAGAGGGGCGCGGGCGCGGCGCGGATGATGTCCGGCTCGCGGAAGTCGCAGATGATGCCCGCCGCCGACAGCCGCCCCAGCAGGCGCTTGGGCTCGCCCTTGAAGCGCAGGGACAGCTGCGCCCCGCGCTGCTTCGGATCCTTCGGCGTGGTGATGGTCACGAACCCGCCGGGCAGCCGGTTGAGGAGGAACTCCAGGAAGCCGGTGATCTTCTCGCTCTTCGCGCGCACCGCCTCCATCGTGGCCTTGTCGAACAGCTCCAGCGACGCGCGCAGCGCCGCCAACTGGAAGATGGGCGGGTTGGACAACTGCCAGCCCTCCGCGCCCGGCAGCGGGTCGAAGGTGGGGCCCATCTCGAAGCGGGTGGCCTTGTTGTGGCCCCACCAGCCCTCGAAGCGCGGCAGCTCCGGCGAGTGCGCGTGCCGCTCGTGCACGAACACGCCGCCCAGGCTTCCCGGCCCGCCGTTGAGGTACTTGTACGAACACCACACCGCGAAGTCCGGCCCGTCGTCGTGCAGGGCGAACTTCAGATTCCCCGCGCCGTGCGCCAGGTCGAAGCCCACCTTGCAGCCCTGCGCGTGCGCCACGCGGGTGATGGCCCCGATGTCGAACGCCTGCCCGGTGAGGTAGTTCACGCTGCCCAGCATCACCAGCGCGACCTCCTTCCCGTGCCGCTCCACCGCTTCGAGGATGTCCTCGGGGCGCAGCGTCTCCTCGCCCTCGCGCGGCATCAGCCGGACGATGGCCTCCTTGGGGTCGTAGCCGTGGAAGCGCGCCTGGGACGCCACCGCGTACTGGTCCGACGGGAAGGCGTTGCCTTCAATGAGGATCTTGAAGCGCTCGCGCGTGGGTCGGTAGAACGACACCATCATCAGGTGCAGGTTCACCGACAGGGTGTTCATCACCACGACTTCCTGGGGCTGCGCGCCCACCAGCCGCGCCACCTGTTCGGTGAGCAGCTCGTGGTACGGCAGCCAGGGGTGACGGCCGTGCACGTGGCCCTCCACGCCCAGCCGCTCCCAGTCCTCCATCTCCATCTGCACGTACTTGCGCGCCTTGCGCGGCTGGAGGCCCAGCGAATTGCCCGCGAGGTAGATGGCCGGGGCCCCGGAGGGGCTGGCCACGTGCAGGAATTCGTCGCGGTAGGGCCGCAGCGGATCCTGCGCGTCCAGGGTGTGCGCGAAGGCGTCGGTGCTCTCGTAGACAACAGGGGCCGTCATGGTGCGAAGTCCTCGTGCGAGCGCCCCAACCACTCCAGGGCGTTGCGAAAGAGCAGCCGCTCGCGCACCGGCGTCTCCAGGTCCGTCAGGGATTCGATGAGCGTGCCGGGCCGGTCCTCGCCCAGCGGGAAGGGATAGTCACTGCCCAGCGCCACCTTGTCCGCGCCGAACAGCTTCACGATGGCGCGCAGCGCTTCCGCGTCGTGCACCAGCGAGTCCACCCAGAAGCGCCCCAGGTAGTCGCGCGGCGCCACCGGGTTGTCCACCGCGACCAGGTCCGGGCGCACCTCGAAGCCGTGCTGGATGCGGCCAATCGTGCCCGGGAACGCGCCGCCGCCGTGCGCGAACGCGAGCCGCAGCCTGGGCAGCCGCTCCATCACCCCGCCGAAGATGAGCGAACAGATGGCCAGCGACACCTCCGCCGGCATGCCCACCAGCCACGGCAGCCAATACTTCGCCATCTTCGCCTCACCCATCATGTCCCACGGGTGCACGAAGACGGCGGCGCCCAGGTCGCTCGCCGCCTGGAAGAAGGGGAAGAGGGCCGGGTCGCTCAGGTTCAGGTCGTTGACGTGGCTGCCAATCTGCACGCCCGCGAAGCCCAGCGTGCGCACGCAGCGCTCCAATTCCTTGACCGCCAGGTCGGTGGATTGGAGCGGCACCGTGCCCAGGCCCACGAAGCGCCTGGGCGCCGTGGCCACCGCGGAGGCCAGGTGGTCGTTGAGGAATCGCGCCACCTCCAGGCCGTGCTCGGGCTTCGCCCAATAGCTGAACAGCACCGGCACCGTGGACAGCACCTGCACCTGGACGCCGTGCGCGTCGCACTCCACGACGCGCTGCTGGGGGTCCCAGCAGTTGCTTTCGATTTCGCGGAAGAACTTCCCGTCATCCCGCAGCATCCGCGCGCGGCACGGCGCGTGATGGTCCAACGTGATGAAGCCGCCGTAGCCGAAGCGCTCGGCGAAGCGGGGCATCTCCGGGGGCAGGAGGTGCGTGTGGATGTCGACCTTCACTTGGGCGCACCACCCCGGGTCACCTTCGTGCCGCATTGCTTGCAGGTGCAGTGCTCCGGGTCGCCGTAGAAGTGCTCGAACACCGGCGGCAGCTGCGTCACCAGGTTGGTGACGTGCAGCGATTCCTCATAGAGCTTCACGCCGCACTTCGGGCACAGCCAGAGGAACGAATCCAGCTCCTGCGGCTGACGGCGGCGCTCCAGCACCAGCCCCACCGTGCCCGCGGGGCGCTGCGGCGAGTGCGGCACCTTGGGCGGCAACAGGAAGATCTCCCCCTCGCGGATGGGGATGTCCTGCACCTGCCCCTCGTCGATGACGCGCAGGGTGATGTCGCCTTCGAGCTGGTAGAAGAACTCCTCGCCCTCGTTGACGTGGAAGTCCGTGCGCGCGTTGGGACCGCCCACCACGGTGACCATGAAGTCCCGGTCCGCCCACACCTGCTGGTTGCCGACGGGCGGCTTGAGCAGTGGCCGGTGCTCGTCGATCCACTTCTTGAAGTTGATGGGGGTCAGTCGTCCCATGTCACACGTCTCCAATGGTGGCGATGCACTTCAGTTCAATGGCGATGGGCGTGGGCAGCCGGTTGATTTCCAGCGTGGTGCGGCACGGAGGGCTGTCCTTGAAGTACTCCGCCCACAGCCGGTTGTACGTGGGGAAGTCCTTCTTCATGTCCGTGAGGTACACCGTCACGTCCACCAGCCGGTCCCACGACGAGCCCGCGTCCTCCAGGATGTAGCGCACGTTGCGGAACACCGAGTGGCACTGCGTCTCGATGTCATACGAGACGATGTTTCCTTCCGCATCCAGCTCCACGCCGGGGATGGCCTTGCTGCCGCGCTCGCGCGGGCCCACGCCGGAGAGGAACAACAAGTTGCCCACACGGCGCGCGTGCGGGTAGAGCCCGACGGGCTCCGGGGCCTTCTTCGAATCGATCCGCTCGCCAGCGCTCACGCGTTGCTCCAGGGGCAGCAGGGCTTCACAGCTTGATGCAGACGTTCTTGGGTTCGGTGAAGAAGCGCAGCGCGTCCCAGCCGCCCTCGCGGCCCACGCCGGAGTCCTTCACCCCGCCGAACGGCGTGCGAAGGTCGCGCAGCATCCAGGTGTTCACCCAGACGATGCCGCTGTGCAGCCGCGAGGCGAACCGGTGCGCGCGCGTCAGGTCCTTCGTCCACACGCTGCCGGCAAGGCCATAGCGCGTGGAGTTGGCCCAGGCGAGCACCTCCTCCTCGTCGTCGAAGGGCATCAGCGTGGCCACCGGCCCGAAGATCTCCTCCTGGTTGGTGCGGCACGAAGACGACAGGCCCTCCACCAGCGTGGGCTCCACGAACCAGCCCTGCTCACAGCGGCCCGGTACCTTCGCGCGCTGGCCGCCGGTGAGCACGTGGCCCCCCTCCTGCTTCGCGAGGTCGATGTAGCCCAGCACCTTCTCGAAGTGCTCGCGGGACACCAGCGCGCCCTGGTCCGTGCCCTCCACCAGCGGGTCCCCCACCTTGAGGGCCTGGGTGCGCGCGACCAGCGCTTCCTTGAAGCGCGCGTACAGGGGGCGCTGCACGAAGATGCGCGGGCCGCACAGGCAGATCTGACCTTGATTGGCGAACGACGAGCGCAGCGTGGTGGACAGCGCCTCGTCGAAGTCACAGTCCGCGAAGATGACGTTGGGGTTCTTGCCGCCCATCTCCAGCGACAGCTTCTTGAAGGCGGGCGCGGCCACGCGGGCGATTTCGGCGCCGGTGCGCGTGCTGCCGGTGAAGGAGATGGCGCTGACGTCCGGGTGGCGCGTGAGCGGTCCGCCCACGTTCGGCCCCAGGCCGTGCACCAGGTTGAGCACGCCCGGGGGCAGGCCCGCGTCGCGGCACACCTGGGACAGGAGGAACGCCGTCATGGGCGTCACCTCCGACGGCTTCGCCACCACGCAGTTTCCAATCGCCAGCGCGGGGGCGATCTTCCACGTCAGCAGGTACAGCGGCAGGTTCCACGGCGAGATGCAGCCCACGACGCCCAGCGGCGAGCGCAGCGTGTAGTTGAGCGCCACGCCGTCCATGGCGTGCGCCTCGCTTGCGAACTGCGTCGCCGCGTCGGCGAAGAACTCGAAGTTGACCACGCTGCGCGGGATGTCCACCGTGCGCGCCACCGACAGCGGCTTGCCCGTATCGATGGACTCCGCCCGGGCGAAGGCGTCCAGGCGTTCGTGGATGAGCCCCGCGATGCGCCGGAGCATCCGCGAGCGCTCCGTCGCCGGCAGCGCGGACCAGGCGGGGAACGCCCGGCGGGCCGCCTCCACCGCGGAGTGCACGTCCTCCTCGCGCGAGTCCGGCACGTGCGCGTACAGCGCGCCCGTCGCCGGCTCCGGCTTGTCCAGCCACTGGCCGCCCTTCGCGGGCACCAGCTCGCCACCGATGTAGTTGAGGACCTTTTCCAAGGCAGCGCCCTCCTGGGGGAGACACGGGAACGCGCGGCAATCTATGCCGCGCCCGTCCGTGGCCTCCAGGATTCCGAGCGCATCCGTCGGTTGGCGCTCGCTTGCGCGGCCGTCGTGCCTCCCGGATGCTGCCGCCCCCATTCCGCCCGTGAACCTGGCCGGTGGAATTACAGGTTGGGCAGAGAAAGGATCCGGAGATGACCTCGACGACGGACGTGATGACCCTGGCACAGACCCTGGACGCGGCGCGGCGCGAGCGGCGCGAAATCCCCCCGTTGACGCACGCGCACCCGAACCTGTCGGTGCCGGACGGCTATGCGGTGCAGGCCCAGGGCATCCGGCTGCGCGAGGCGCAGGGTGAGCGGCGCGTGGGCCTGAAGATGGGCTTCACCTCCGAGGCGAAGCGCCAGCAGATGAACCTGGGCTCGCCCATCTTCGGCGTGCTGACGGACCGGATGCTCGTGCCGGCGGGCGGCGTGGTGCACGTGGGCGCGGGCATCCACCCCCGCATCGAGCCGGAGATCGCCTTCCGCACGTCGAAGGAGCTGAAGGGCGCCGTGACGCGCGACGAGGTGCTGGACGCGTGCTCGGCGGTGTTCGCGGCGATGGAGGTGCTGGACTCGCGCTTCGTGGGCTTCAAGTACTTCAGCCTGCCGGACGTGGTGGCGGACAACGCGTCGTCGTCGCTGTTCGTGCCCGGCACCACCGAGCGCGGCGTGCGCGACCTGGACCTGACGAAGCTCCAGATGCGCATGGAGGTGAACGGCAAGGTGGAGGGCGAGGCGCGCTCGGACGCCATCTCCGGCGACCCGGTGGTGTCCCTCATCCAGTTGTGCGCGCTGCTCGCGGAGCGCGGCGAGGTGCTGCCCGCGGGGAGCCTGGTGCTGTCGGGCGCGGCCACCGCCGCGTACCTCATGAAGCCGGGCGACCACGTGAAGCTCACCGTGGACGGCCTGGGCACGGTGGAGGTGACGGCGCGGGAGTAGGGCCGTCAGTACAGCACGCCATCCCTGGGCTGGAGGGGCGGGGGCAGCTCGGTCTCGCCCAGCATCTGCCGCAGGTTGATTTCGATGGTGCGGCACAGCGCCGTCATGGGCGTGTCGCTGACGCCGTCCTCGAACGGGTCCTCCACGTCGCGGCCCACCGCGTCCATGGCGATGAAGAGGAACGCGATGATGGCGGTGACCAGCGGCGTGAGCACGCCCAGGTCCGCGACGACGCCCAGGGGCAGCATGGCGAGGTAGGCGCGCACCATGGCGTGCGGAAGGATGTCGTACTGGCGGGGCAGGGGCGTGTTCTTGATGCGCTCGCACGCGCCCAGGTGGTTGGTCAGGTCCGTGAGCGTCTCGTCCATGGCGACGCGCAGGTAGACCTTCTCCGGGTGCTCGATGTCGCTGTAGACGCGGCGCATGCGCGTGGACATCCACAGGAGGATGGCGGAGGGCACGTTCTGCTCGTCGCGCAGCGCCTCCAGCATCGACGGGCGGAAGTACGGGGTGATCTCCGGGAAGGGGTCCTGCCTGCGCAGGTGGCAGCGCAGCGCGTTCACGAAGCCGATCTGCGCGTAGATGAGCTCGCGGGCGTCCTCGGTGATGCCCTCGAACACGCCGGTGATGACGCCCCGGGGATGGCTCCAGTCGGACGGGGGATGTTCGAACGTGGCCAGGTTCGCGCGCGGGGTGCCCGGCTTGCGCAGGTCGCGCGCCTTGCCGAACTGGTCTCGCACCGCGCCGTCGCCCACCTGGGACCAGGCGGGCGACAGCGCGGGGCCTTCCGGCTGCACCGCCATCTGCACCAGCCGCGACGCGGACGAGGGGGTCTCCAGGGTGCCGTCGCTGCGATGCGAGCGGGGCGCGGGCAGGAAGGTGATGACCTGCCGGGCCAGGGTGCGGGAGGAGTTCACGATGCCGCCCCAAATGGTGCGCGCCTCCCACCAGCGCTCGTAGGCGGAGTTGTTGCGGAAGGCGAGCAGCACGCCCAGCGCCGCGGCGAGCACCGTCACCGGCAGCGCGGGCACCGACAGCCACTTCGCGCCCATCACCTCGTAGCCCAGGGCGATGGCGAGCGCGAGGACGACGTGGACCGCGACGGGCACGCCCGTGTAGCGAAGGACGATGCGCCAGGACAACATCCGACCGACGATCATCGCGCGGGCACTCCTTGCCGGGGAGAGAGCCCGGTGCGGCCCGGGATGTAGTGCCGCACCGCCAGACTGGCAATGCGGCGCGTTACTTCCGCGTCCGCCGTCCGGGCCCGCGCTGTTCCGCACGCCTGGGGAGCGTGCGGAACCCAACGAAAGCGCTCAGGCCCGCGACTTGGAGAAGACGATGCTCACGCCGGTGTCCGGCACCGTCACGGTGAAGGTGCGCTCCACCGTCGCCAGGCCGTTGCCGCCGCGCGCCGCCAGCTCCAGGAAGAACGCGCCGGTCGCCTTCAGGTGGAAGGACTGGGCCCAGGACTGCGACAGGGCCTTGAACGCGCCGGAGAAGACGGCCGGGGAGCGCTGCTCGTTGTTGCGCAGGTCCAGCAGGCCCGCGCGCAGGTCGTGCCACTTGGACACCGTGCCGGGGTTCTTCTGGATGACCTCCGCGAACGTCAGCATGCTGTTGCCCAGCTGTCCTTCCGTGTACGCGAAGAGCCCCACGAGCGGATGGTTCTTGAGCGTCGCGGCGGCCGTCTTCGCCGCGTCGGACGCGGACCAGTTCTGGTCCAGGTACGCGCGCCACAGGCCCGCGTACACGGACTCGCGCACGGTGGGACGGTCGCGGCACGGCACGGAGTACCAGGGCAGCGCCCGGGCCAGCGCGCGTGCGAAGACGGTGGGCGCGTCGGGGTCCGCCGAGTGGGTGATGACGTCGCGCAGCGTCCGGTTGTCCAGCTTCAGCTCCACCCGCGTCTCGATGGCCTTGCCGCCCGAGGCCGCGCGGATGCGCTTGAGGACCTCCTCCTCCTCCGCGTCATCCAGCGCGCCCCAGATGATGGCCTCGTCCACGGACTGGCGCAGGTCGTCCTCGCCGCGCTTGCGCGCGTCGCGGCGCAGCATCAGGTACAGGCCCAGGTCGAAGTCCGCCACGGTGGGCGACTTGCGGAACTCGGACATGTCCGCCTTGAAGTCCGCCGTCCAGTGCGCGTACGGCGTGAACAGCGTGCCCGTGTAGCGGCGCACGCCCAGGAACGAGATGCGCTGGGGCGCCTCCCTCTCCAGGCTGTTGCGCTGCACCACCTGGGTGAGGCTGCGCTCGTCGTTGCCGCCCATCGCCCAGCTTCCCAGCCGCAGCGAGAAGCCCCACGCCTGCGACTCCTTGGAGACCTCCTTGAGCAGGCACTGCTCCAGCACCATGTTGTGGGTCTGCATGTGCTGCATCGCGCGGGACATGTCGCCGCCCACCAGCATCGGGTGCAGGGCCTGGGCCTGCGCATCGGTGCAGACGGTGGAGAGCAGCGTCGTCTGTTCGCGCAGGCGCAGGTATTCGTAGCGGAAGCCGGCGGCGAACTTCGCCTCCGCGAGCGCCTGGACGCGCGTGCGTGCATCCGCGCGCAGCTTCTCCCACGCCGTGCGCAGCGCCGTGGGGGCCGCCTCCAGCTCCTGGAAGCCCAGCCGGTCCAGCACGATGCGCAGCACCTTCGTCTCGGCTTCCGACAGGGTGTGCGTCTCCAGCTTCGTCATCAGCGATTCGAAGGTGGCGAGCGGCACCGACAGGAGCCCTTCGAGGATGTGCTCCACCTGCGCGAGGACGGCGGCCGGGTCGGTGAGGCTTGCCTCCACGTGGAGGTCGGCCGTCACGCCCGCCTCGCGCGCCACGACCTTCTTCACCTGCACGCGGATCTTTCCCGCCTCCGGGCGGGAGAAGATGACCGCGTAGTCGTCCGTCACCTTCACCTTCGCGGACACGGTGGCGCCCGCCTTGGCCTCGAAGGCGACCATCGTGCTGGCGGACAGCAGCTTCGTCAGCGCCTGGAGGTTGGTCGTGTAGACGTCCGTCCAGTCCAGCGTCGCGGTGACGGACAGCTCGCCGCGCGCCTGGAAGGAGATGGCGTCCCCCACGCCCAGCTTCTCCAGCGACGACGTGAGCAGGGGCAGCCGGAGTTCACCGGCGTTCGCCTTCAGCGCGGCTCTCGCGTTCGTGTCCTGGGTGTGCCGGTGGTAGTCCGCCAGCAGCACGCGCACGTCCCCGTTGGCAGCCAGCGCCACGTACGGCAGCGGGAAGCCGACCTCCGCCTTCACGCGCGCCTCCACCGCGTACTTGAGCCACGCCTGGTCGTCCCCGAAGACGAGCGGCGGGGACAGCCGCTCCGGGGTGCTGGAGGCCTCGCCCACCACGCCCGCCGCGTCCACGTCCGCCGGGGCGTCATAGCCTTCGATGAAGCCCTTGGCGGACACGTCGAACGCGAAGGTCAGCGGGCCCAGCTTCTGGCCGGAGGGCAGCGCGTAGCTGGCGTTCGGCAGCTCCACCCGGATGTCGGAGCCCTTGAGCGGCGCGTCCGGCAGCACCTTCGACACTTCGTCCAGCAGCACCAGCTTCCAGGCCATGACAGATGTCTCCCGCGGTCACGGAAAGTCCCATCGTACATGGCCGCACTGTCCGTGGAGGCCGGACGTGCAGCGGGCGCGGACGATCCCCTGGAGGACGGAGGACTTCAGGGCCGTGCGCGGGCCTGCTGGGGCGTGGCCGGGGCGTCGGCGTTCACCAGGAGGGCCTCGGGCGTCAGACCCCGCACGCACGAGCGGATGACGGCCTGGGAGGCATCCACCGACTCCAGCACGAGCGAGGGCGTCTTCGTGGCGAGCGTCTTGGGCCACTGGCCCTTCTCCGCCCGGGTCGCGTCGACTTCCGCCAGGGCGATGAGCGCCTCGGAGCGCAGCGCGCGCAGCTCCAGCGCTTCCAGGTCCTCGGAGGCCAGGCGCGTCGCCGGGGCTTCTTCCTGGCGGAGGTGCTCCCGGGCCTTCTGGGCCTCCAGGGCGCCCATCGCACGGCGGCGCGCTTCCGCGGGTTGATCCACCACGGCGCGCAGGCGGTCCGAGTCCGTCACCCACTGCCGCCACCGGAGCCGCCGCGACAGGGCGCCCGGCAGGGAAGGGGCGTCCGTCCAGGAGGGGGGCAGGAGGGAGCGGGCATCGTCGGACATCAGGTCGCGGAAGGTGGTGAGCTGCGTGGCGAGCGACTCCTCGTGCAGCGTCAGGGACGGCGGAGGAAAGCCTTCGTGCAGCCGGGTGAGCTGCGCGGCGGCCTGTCGCTTGCGGACCACGGACGCCGCGTCGAGCGCATCCGCGCAGGCCCGCCACGTGCGCGCGTAGCCGTTGACGGACAGCCGCTGCCCGACGAGCCCACCGCCCAGGGCCAGCTCCCGGCTGAGCGCGAGCGCGTCCACGCATGTGTCCACCGCGAGGTCCGCGTCGCCGCCGGCCACCAGCAACCGCGTCTCCAGCGCCGCCTGCTCCAGCACCCGCCGCAGCGCCTGTGCGAGCGCATCCCGCCGGGCCACGTCCGGCCCGGACAGCGGCCGCAGCTCCTCCGGCAGCCCGCCCGACTCCGCATGGGTGGCGGCGAGCACCTGCCGCATCAGGGGCCGGCCCTGCTCCAGCGCCTCACGGCACGCGGTGGGCAGGTCCGTGACGGGAGCGCGCCCCTCCGTCACGGCCTCGCAACGGGCGGCGTCTTCTTGAGTGGCCACGGGCGCGGCGCGCTCCGGTCGCACCAGCGCGGGGATCAACTGTGCCAGGGCGGTGCCGAAGGTGCCGGCCCGTGTGGGGGTGACATGCGCCGGACGCGGGTGCTCGGCGTGCGTCAGCGTGTTCACCTCCAGCACGAGCCGCGCCTCCAGGTCGTCGGTGCGCAGGCGCAAGGCCGCGAGCACCCCGAGGCTCGCGAGGATGAACAGCAACACGCCTCCCATGAGGG
>NZ_RAWI01000214.1 GCF_003612125.1 Corallococcus praedator | reverse complement strand
CGCCCCCGCATCCCCGCTTCACGAAGAACCTCCCCGCGCGCACGTCGCCCGGGGAGGTTTCTTCATTTCAAGCCGCTCACGCCGAAAGCGAGGTGGGCTCTTCCTGTTCGCGCTCCTCGCGGGAGCGCTGGGCGGACACGGGCGGCAGGGTGTGCACGCGCGCGACGAGACACGCCGCGCTGCCTCCGGCCAGGTGGAATTGATCCAACTTCACGCTGACGGCCCGGCGCCCCAGCCCGCGCAGCAGGGCCTCCACGCGGGGCACGCGCGCGCCGACAATCACCGTGTTGCCCACCTCCACCAGGTTGAGGCCGAAGGCGAGCGCGTCCTCGCGCGCGACGGGCACCACCTGCTGGATGCCCTCCGTGCGCGACAGCGTGCGGAGGGACTCGGGGGTGAAGGCCTCGGGACACACGAGCGCGGTCCCGTCGGACAGCACGGTGAGCGCGGTGTCCAGGTGGTAGAGGTACGGGTCGCACAGCTCCAGCGGCGTGACGGGCGCGTCGAGGAAGGCCTCCAGCACGCCCGCGGCCCGGGGCGTGGAGCGCTGGCCCCAGCCCAGCAGCGCGCCTCGCCCCTGGGGCAGCATGGCCACGTCGCCACCTTCGATGTGCACGCGCCCCGGCTCGATGACGTCGAAGCCGCGCGCGGACAACCACCGGGCGCGGGCGCTCTGCTCACCCCGGCGCTGCCCGTGGCGCATGGTGGCGAGCAGCGCGCGCAGCTCGCCTTCCTGCGACACGAGCACCGCGTTGTCCTTGGCGAAGACGGAGTCGTACGCGCCGTGGACGAAGGGCAGCTCGAAGAAGCCCGCGCCCGCTTCACGCAGGGTGCGCAGGAAGGCCCGGTGTTGCGAACAGGCCCGGCGCCACGCGACGGCGCCCACCCTCATATGTGGATTGATGTTCCACGCGACCTGATACGCGCAGTCACGGGAGCGAACATGGTCCTTCTCGCAACGCACCTGACTGACGGCGAAGGTGGCAGGAGCGAACTGGCCGGTGTGCAAGGTCATCCCCATACATGTGGTCGAAAGGCACTCCTGCCTTCCGAAGACGTGTAGAGAGGGTGCGCACCATGAGCGGGCTTGGCGAGGTGGTGGGGAACGTGGGAGCAGGGGCCGAGGATGCTCGCCTGTCTGAGCAAATGCACCGGACGCTCTTGCGCTTCAACCACTCACGACTGGCTCCCGGGTTTCCCACCGAAGGGTGGCGGGCGGGCGTGCAGGCTGAGACGCAGTTGCGCCTTCTGGAGGGCGAGTACGTGGAGGCGGAGCGACAGCGCATGGCGGCATGGGCCGCCGAGGCGCCGGAGGACGCGGATGGTTTCATCGCGTGGTTCGAGGACCTGAAGGAGACAGGACCCGGGCAGCAGGATCCGCTGTTCCCGTGGCTCGCGACGCAGGCGTCCCTGGAGCAGATGCGCTGGTTCCTCACGCAGGAGGTCGCGGGTGAAGCCGGCTTCGATGATCTGGTGGCGCTGACGCAGTTGCAGTTGCCCACGCAAGCGAAGCTGGAGCTGGCGCGCAACTACTGGGATGAGATGGGCCGCGGGCGCGAGGACGCGATGCACGGGCCGATGCTCGCGGAGATGGCCGCGAAGCTGGGCCTGAAGCCCACGGACGAGGACACGGTGTGGGAAGCGCACGCGCTGGCGAACCTGCTCTGCGCGTTCGCGTTCAACCGCCGCTACACGTACCACGCGGTGGGCGCGCTGGGCATCGTGGAGGAGACGGCACCGGGCCGCACCGCGTGCGTCAACGAGGGCCTGAAGCGCCTGGGCTTCGACATGCGGGTGCGGCGCTACTACGCGGTGCACTCCACGCTGGACGTGAAGCACTCGGAGACGTGGAACCGGGAGGTGCTGCGTCCGCTGGTGGCGGCGAACCCCGCGTGCGCGAGGCCCCTGGCGGAAGGCGCGCTCTTGCGGCTGTCCGCGGGCGCGAAGTGCTTCGAGCGCTACCGCCGGGAGCTGGGGCTGGAGCTGAAGTCGCTCAGCTGAAGAAGGCAGGGCGCGCGCCTGGCCGTCCTTCCCTCCGGGACCTTGCGCGTGTGCGCTGGGCCCGGGGGTGCGTCGTGCAGCGGACGGCGCTCGCGGCGGCTCGCGGCGGGAGGGATGCGCCGCGAAAGGGGGGGACGCCAGCTTGGGAGGCCGTTGCCAAAGCTTCCCTGCTGGAGGTCCCGATGTCCCTGTTCCGAATCGCCTGCGTGGGCGTGCTGGCCCTGACGGCGTGCGCCTCCCCGGGCACGTCCTTCGACGACGTGATGCGCCGCACGCAGCCCTTGATGCCCAAACGGCCGGATCCGACGACCTACGGCACCCGGCCGGAGAACCCGGTGCGGGTGGGCTGGGGCGACAAGGGTGTGCTGGCGTATTTCGGTCTGTTGCGCGGGCCGGAGGGACAGCCGGTGGCGTGGCGCCGGATGGGGGACTGCTGCGAGTTCACCCAGGTGGACGGACGGGCCAACGAGCGCGGCCGGCTGTCCATCTTCGAGGTGACGTACGAAGGGTTGGACACCCCCGTGGTGCTCTACGTGGACGCGTACACCGGCGGGTCCGTCTACGCGCCCTGGGGCTTCACGTTGGAGGGAGGCCCGGACGCGCCGCCGCCGCCGGGGACGGAGCCGGACATCATCGACCTGTAGCAGCGAGCCCCCGGTCGGGCGTGCGCCACCCCCTTCCGGATGGCCCTCATCATGCCTAGATGCAGGGTTCGGGCGGGCAGGCCGGAGCCCGGGACGCGGGCGTGACTTTTCCGGAGACCCCCTCCGTCACGCTGGAAAGTGGAAGTTTCCCGCCGCGGGCGGTCCTCCCGGTTAGCCATGGGAGGTGCGGCCCACGCGGCGCTGCGCTAAGCGTTCGACCGCTCTCCCGACGGAGGAGGAACCGTGGCGGCTGTGAAGAAGAAGCGTTGGCCCTATGTGCTGGGGGGCATCCTCGTCCTCCTTGTCGCCATCGTGGCGGTGGTGCTGTGGCGCCTGGACGCCATCCTGTTGAAGACGGCGCGGGATCAGGCGGCCACGTATTCGCAGAAGCTCGGGCGCCCCATCGAGATTGGCGACATCTCCACGAAGCTCTTTCCCCATGTCGGCGCGCAGATCGAGAACGTCGTCGTGGGCCCCGCGGAAGGTGAAGACCTGCCGCTCGCGGAGCTGAAGACGGTGGACGTGAGCGTCGCGGCGATGCCGCTGCTGACGTCGAAGGGCAAGGACATCCAGGTCAAGAACGTGGAGGTGTCCGGCCTCACCGTGAACGTCCTCCGGTTGGCGGACGGCACCACCAACGTGCAGCGCCTCCAGGAGAAGTGGGCCTCGCAGCAGCCCAAGGAGGAGACGCCGGAGGAGGAGACGCAGCCCACGGACCTGTCGGGCGTGCACGTGGAGCGCGCGGCGCTCACCGACGGCACCATCCGCTTCGTGGACCGCGCGGGCGGTCAGCAGGCGCGGGAGCTGGCGGTGCGCGACCTGGACATCGAGGTGAAGGACCTGCGCGTGGGCAAGCCGCTGAAGGTGGATCTGGCGGCGGCGGTGCTCGCGGAGAAGCAGAACCTCAAGATGACGCTCCAGGCGGCGCCGCTGCCGGCGACGCTGGTGCCCACGCCGGAGCAGGTGACGCTGAAGGCGGAGCACATCGACCTGTCGCCCCTGGGGCCGTTCCTGCCGCCGGACGTGGGCCTGCAGGCGGGCACGCTGGACGCGGACTGGAAGGCGGACCTGGGCGGCGCGGTGCCCGGCGGCAAGGGCCCCACGAAGCTGGTGGGCGTCATCAAGGCGCTGGGGATGAAGTTCGCGGGCTCGGAGGGTGGCAAGGCGCTGGACGTGGTGCTCGACACGGACGTGACGGGCGACATGGAGACGGGTGACCTGGCGCTGGACAAGCTCAAGCTGGACCTGGGCCCCGCGGCCATCACCGGCAAGGGCAAGGTGAAGGGGCTGCTCACGGACAAGCCGGCCGTGGAGGGCTTCGAGCTGGTGGGGCGCAACCTGGATCCCGCCGTGCTCGCCGAGTACTACCCGCCCCTGAAGAAGCAGTTGAAGGGCATGGTGGCGGGCCCCATCGGGCTGGACGTGCGCGGCAGCGGCACGCAGGCCGAACAGGCCATCAACATCGCGGTGAACCTGACGCCGGTGCGGCTGCGGGTGCCGGACCAGTTGTCCAAGGAAGCCGGCGGCGCGATGACGCTCAACGCGAAGCTGACGGGCGCGGCGGCCAGCGGCGGCGCGCTGCGCTTCGACGCGAAGGCGGACCTGGACGGCGTGGACATGCGGCCGGGCCTGCTCGTGAACAAGGCGCCCGGACAGCGGCTGGATGTCGCGGCGGCGGGCACGTACACGCCGGCGAAGACGGGCAGCGGGATGACGGTGAACGTCACCAGCATGACCCTGGGCGCGCTGGAGGACACGGTGTCGGGCACCGCGACGGTGTCGCTGGCCGGCACGGGCAAGAAGGCGACGACGACGTTCAAGGCCGCGGTGAAGAGCGCGCGGCTGGATGCGGACAAGTTGTTGATGAGCGAGGAGGAGGTCGCCGCGCGCACGGGCGGCAAGCCCCCGCCCGAGCCGCCGGTGGAAGCCACGCGCTTCAACGGCTACCGGGGTGACATCCAGTTCGCCATCGCGTCGCTGCGCTACACGAAGATGGACCTGAGCCAGGTGACGGGCGTCGTGAAGATGGTGGACGACCTCATCACGGTGGAGAAGTTCTCGACGGGCATCTACGGCGGCAAGGTGGTGGCGGACGGGACGACCATCCGCCTGGGCCCGTCGCCGGAGGCGCGGCCCTTCTCCGCGAAGGTGCAGGTGCAGGGCATCGAGATGGCGCAGGCCCTGGCGGAGCGCACGCCGAAGCAGGTGATGACGGGCAAGTTCAACGGCAACGTGGACGTGCAGGGCGTGGGCTACACGCCGGAGAAGCTGCAGCAGACGCTGCTGGGCGGCATCAGCGGCAACCTGCTGGAGGGCACGTTCCTGGGCAAGGACCTGGTGTCGTCGGTGACGGGGCCGCTGGCCAAGGCGGTGCCGTTCGCCAAGGGGCTCAAGAGCGGCGACGTGACGTCGCTGGGAGAGAACCTGCCCTTCAGCGTGACCATCAAGAACGGCGTGGCGCAGCTGAGCAAGCCCATCACCTGGACGCGGCCGGAAGCGGCGATGAGCTTCGATGGCGGCATCAAGCTGGACGGCACCCTGGACCTGACGGGCGGCGTGTCGCTGACGCCCGCGACCATCAAGGCGCTGACGGCGGGCAAGGTGACGCCGACGGAAGCCATCCCAGTGGGGCTGAAGCTGTCGGGCAAGGCGTGGAGCCCGGAGGTGACGGGCATCGACGTGAAGCCGGCGGCGACGACCATCCTGAAGCTGGCGGGCTCGTCGGTCGCGGGCAGCCTGCTGGGTGAGAAGGGCAAGGCCGTGCAGGACATCATCACGGGCGGCCAGGACAAGGCCAAGGCCGACGCGGAGGCGCGCGCCAACGAGGAGAGGAAGAAGCTGGAGGACAAGGCCCGCGCCGAGCAGGAGAAGGCGAAGCAGCGCGCGGAGGAAGAAGCGAAGAAGCGGCTCAAGGGCATCTTCGGCGGGAAGTAGCCGCCGCGAAGTCCGCGAGTGGCACGCGCGCCGCGAGGCCCCAACGGGAGCTTCGCGGCGTTCGTGTTTCCGCTCCCTGGCGTAGGCTCGCCGTCCATGCGCACCCGGTTCACGCGGCTCGAAGCGGACGGCTTTCGCTCACTGCGCGGCGTGGTGCTGCACCCCGAGCCGCTGGAAGTCCTGCTGGATGCGGATGGCACCGCCACCCGCGACCTCATCGCCCTCTTCACCTTCCTGCGCGAACTGGCGCACGGCCGGCTCCAGCAGCACCTGTCCCAGCCCGGCGTCACGGACGGCCTGCGCAGCCCCGTGAAGCTGTCCCTGGCCGTGGATTGGAACACCTACCGCGTGGAGCTCCAGCGCTTCCCTGACGGCGTATGGCGCCTCGTGGAGGAGGAGCTGGACCTGCTGGCGGGCGTGTCCGTGGAGCTCATCGCGCCCGGGCAGAAGCAGCCGCCCTTCGAGGAGGCCCAGCTCCGCACCTACGCGGACCTGCCCCCGGCGACGGAGCCCGAAGTGCGAGGCACCGACGCGGAGGAGGAGGACCGGATGGTGGGCGGCATCGTCCAGTGGGGCATGACGATGATGGCGCGGCTGCTGCGAGGCTTCCGCGTCCAGCCCGCCGGGACCTTCGAACAGGACGAGGACTCCTTCCTCGTCCTGGAGGAGCCCGACGTGGATCTGCCCGCGAACGCCGTCTGGGACCGGGTCCAATCCGCTCGCGCGGCGTCCCTGCGGGTCCCCGTGCTGCTCTTCACGCCGTCGGTGGTCCTGGCGGACGCCTTCGACCTGCAAGACGTCCAGCGCGTGGAGACCACCGCCGACGGCACGACCTCCTTCCGGCCGCTGCTGCCCCGGAAGGAGCCAACCGGTTAGGCGTTACTGCGTGGCGCCGCCGCGCGCTTCCCAGCCGGAACCGCCACCGGCGCCGCCCCGGGGACCACCGCCGCGCGGGGCCGAGTCCTCACGGCGCATCTCCAGGTACTTGGCCTGCTGATCCGCGCTGAGCACCTTCTGCATCTCCTGGTCGGTCTGCGTGCGCAGCTCGCGCATCTGCCGGCGCACGTCCTGGCGGGGCTGACCATTTCCGCCCGATGACATCAGCGCCTGGCGCTTCGCGTCCTCGGCCTGGAGCTGCCTGGTCAGCTCCTGCTCCTGGCTGTAGCTGAGCCGAGCGTCGGTGATGAACGTCTTGAGGCGCTCGCTGCGTTCGGCATCCGCCTGCGTCCGCATCTGGTCGATCTGCTGCTGCCACTGCTGGCGCTGCTCGGTGCGCTGCTCGTCCTGCACCGTGCGCAGGATCTCCTTCAGCGACTGCTTCCCGCTCTCGGAGTTCAGCGCCTCGCCCACCATCACGGCACGCACCTCCTCGCGCAGCTTCGCCACCTCGGCCTCCAGGCCCGCGGGCGCGGGACCCGAGCCGCCCGGGGTCGTGCCGGGCTGCTGCTCGAAGGCCATCATCCGGCGCGACAGCAGCTGCACCGTCTCCTCCAGGGCCTTCACGCGCGTCTGGAGCGCCCGGACGTCCGCGGACGTGTCCTGCACACGGGGCGCGGCGTCCGTCGCCGGAGCCTCCGAACGACCGGGCCCCCACAGGGCCACGCCGAGCGCCACCGAAGCCAACCCCACCGATGCGATGCCGAGAATGCGATTCATGATGCTCCTTCTGACGGAAGACCCGGCCGCCTATTCCATCGCGCTCCCGGGCGCCGCCTTCACGCCTTCATCCTCCCACCCGCACGCCCCGCGAGGAAACGTCCGTGCGCGCGTGCCTGCCTGCTCCCCGTCTCGCGAGCGTTGACCTCGCCCGGCGGGACACGGAGAGTCCCGCGCCATGACGCTCCGTCCCATTGCCGAAGTCGGCGCCGAGCTGGGCCTCGCGCCGGAAGATGTCCTCCCCTGGGGTCGCGACCGCGCCAAGGTGTCCCTGGACGCCCTGGGCCGCCGCTCGCGCCAGGGCCGCATGGTGCTGGTGTCGGCCATCAACCCCACCCCTCCCGGCGAGGGCAAGACCACCATGTCGGTGGCGCTGGCCATGGGCCTGCGCCAGCGCGGGCGCAAGGCGGTGGCGGCCCTGCGCGAGCCGTCCCTGGGGCCCGTCTTCGGGGTGAAGGGCGGCGGAACAGGTGGAGGCGTGGCCAGCCTGGAGCCCGCGGCGGACATCAACCTGCACTTCACCGGCGACCTGCACGCCATCACCAGCGCGCACAACCTGCTGTCCGCGCTGGTGGACAACGCCGTGTACTACGGCCACCCGGTGGTGCTGGAGGGCACGAAGGTGCGCTGGCGCCGCGCCATGGACATGAACGACCGGTTCCTGCGCAACGTCATCGTGGGGCTGGGCGGCAAGGCGCACGGCGTACCGCGCGAGACGTCCTTCGACATCACCGCCGCCAGCGAGGTGATGGCCATCCTCGCGCTGTCGGAGAACCTCCATGACCTGGAGGCGCGGCTGGGGCGCATCGTGGTGGGCCAGGCGCCGGACGGCTCGCCGGTGCGCGCGAAGGACGTGAACGCGGCGGCGTCCATGGTGGCGCTGCTGAAGGACGCGCTGATGCCGAACCTCGCCCAGACGCGCGAGGGCGGACCGGCCATCGTGCACGCGGGGCCCTTCGGCAACATCGCGCACGGCTGTTCGTCGGTGGTGGGCACGCGGCTGGCGCTCTCGTACGCGGACGAGGTGGTGACGGAAGCGGGCTTCGGCTTCGACCTGGGCGCGGAGAAGTTCCTGGACATCAAGTGCCGCGGCGCGGGCATCTGGCCCCGGGGCGTGATGCTGGTGGTGACGCTGCGGGCGCTCAAGCACCACGGAGGCGCGAGCGCCGCGCAGGTGGCGGAGCCGGACCGGGAAGCGCTGCTCAAGGGCTTCAACCACCTGGAGAAGCACCTGGAATCGGTGGCCGCGTTCGGCCTGCCGGCGGTGCTGTGCGTGAACCGCTTCCCGCAGGACACGGCGGAGGAGCTGGACGAACTGCGCGCGTTCGCGAAGGCGAGGAACGTGGGCATCGCGGTGTGCGACGGCTTCACGAAGGGCGGCGAGGGCTCGCTGGAGCTGGCGGACACGGTGCTGGCGATGCTGGACGCGACGGACGCGGCGCCGCCGAAGCCGCGCTTCCTCTACGAACTGGACCAGTCGCCGGAGGAGAAGATCCGCGCCATCGCGCGCACGGTGTACGGCGCGGACGACGTGGCCTTCACGCCCGGGGCGCGCAAGGACCTGGAGACGGCGCGGGCGCTGGGAGGCGCGGGGCTGCCCGTGTGCATGGCCAAGACGCACCTGTCGCTGTCGGATGACCCGACGAAGACGGGCCGTCCCCGGGGCTTCACGCTGACGGTGCGCGAGGTGCGCCTGTCCGCGGGCGCGGGCTTCCTGGTGGCGCTCACCGGCGAGCTGCTCACCATGCCGGGCCTGCCCCGGGAGCCCGCCGCCCGACGCGTCACCGTCCACCCGGACGGTCGCATCACGGGCCTGATGCAGGGCGAGTAGCCCCCAGGGAAACGGGCCGCCCCGGTGCATCCGGGACGGCCCGTGGGCCCTGCGTGTTCCAGCGAGGAAGCGCTAGACGCGGAACGACGTGGACAGCTCCTGGAGCTTGCCCAGCGACGTGTTGATCTGCCCCACCGCCTCTTCGGCGTTGCTGGTGGCCATCACCACGTCGCTCATCATCTCCGACAGCTGCGTCACCACTTCGGTCATCTGGGTGATGCCCGCGTTCTGCTGGGTCACCGAGGCGACAATCTGACGCGCGGCCTGGCTGCTCTCCTGCACCACCTGGGTGATGTCCTTGAGCGTCGTCGCCGAGGCGAGCACCTGTTCGATGCCCTCCTCCATCTTCTGGCTGTCGCCTTCCGCGATGCTCACCGTCTGGCGGATGGCCTGGTTGATCTCCAGGAGGATCTTCCCGATGCGCTGCGTGCTCTGGAGCGACTGACCGCTGAGCGCCCGCATCTCCTTGGCCACCACCGCGAAGCCCCGGCCCTCTTCACCGGCCCGCGCCGCCTCGATGGCCGCGTTCAGCGCCAGCACGTTGGACTGGTCCGCCAGGTCCTTCACGCTGCCGATGATCTCTCCGGCGTGCACGGCCTGCTCGGACAGGTGCCCGATGCTGCCCACCAGCGCGCCCACCCGCTGGCGGATCTGCTGCAGACCCTCCGCGCTGCGCTCGATGGAGACCTGACCGGACGAACTGAACGCGTCCGCCTGCGCCGCGACCTTCAGCACCATCTCCGCGCGGCTGGCCGCCATGCCGGACGTCTGGGCGATCTCCGCGATGGTGGAGCTGGCCTCCGTGAGGCTGCGCGACTGGTTGGTCAGGAAGTTGAGCTGCTCGTGGCTGGCCGTGTTCAGCCGCGCCGCCGCCGCCGTCAGCTCCGTCACCACCGAGTGCAGCGTGCCCGGCACCGAGCGCAGCCGCTTCATCAGCGTCTCGATGCTGCGCGCCAGCTCCCCCACCTCGTCCTGGGCGGACGTGTCGATGGGCTGCGTCAGGTCACCGTCCCGCGCGATGCGCGTCGCCGTCTCCGTCAGCCGCGCCAGGGGCAGCGTCACTTCGCGCAGCAGCCACACCGTGAGCGCCGCCAGCGCCGCGATGCAGGCCACCGACAGCAGCAGCACCCACGTGAGCGTCGTGCCGTGCAGCGACTCCATCTCCGTGAAGGCCTCGCGCTGCGCGGCCTCCTGCTGCGCCGTCACCGCCTCCAGCCCGTCGTGCACGGTCTTGTGCGCGGGTGCCAGCTTCGCCAGCGCCTCGTCGGCGCCCGCGCTGTTCTGGGCCGCCAGCGACACCACCTTGGATGCCTCCTGCCAGTAGCCCGTGAAGGCCTCCTGCAGTGCCTCCACCCGCGCGACGTCCACGTCCTTCATGCCGCGCAGGGCCTTGAGGCCCGTGGTGAGCTCCGTCACCTGGGCTTCCAGCGTCTGCCGCTGCACCGCGTGCAACGCCACCGCGTCGCCCACGTCCTGGTGCAGCGCCGCGAAGCCCGCGCGCGCCGTCTGTGCCTGGCTCACCGACGGGGCCAGACTGAAGCCGATGCGATCCGAAGCCGAGCGCGTGCGCGTGCCCAGCCCCACCGTCACCGCCACGATGGCCACCAGGAACACCGACGCCACCACCGGCAGCACCATCATCTTCTGCTTGAGCCTCAACGCCATCACACACCCCCTCGCGGGCCCACGTCAGACATCCCGATGAAGCGCGGGGGTGCATCCCCGCGGGGCCTGCTGCGCCAGCTCATTGTCGCTCATCCTTCCGCGGCCCGGGCGGGCCCCGCCGACGGTTGAGGCCCCGTCGAGGTCCGTAGGATAGACAACACCTCTCCCCCCGACTCAAGCCCGCGACCCTTGAAATATCGAGTAAACGGGTCGGGATTGCCCCGTAGGGTCCCCCGGGACACTTCGCCCTGTCAGGTGGGACCTGCCTCGCAGGACGTTCCACGTCAGAGGTAGGAGCTTACGGCACACGCTGGCGCGATCATTCCAGCCCGCCGGAACGACGCCCGGGTGCTGGGCGAACCGTGGGTCCGTCGTTCATCGGTGAAGGATGTCACGGTGCGTCGGGTGCGCCGGGTAGGGGTGGAGGGTGGCCTCGGCCTGGGCGAGCAGGGAATGGGCTTCATCGGCGGTGGTGGTCCGCAGCAGCGCGTCACGCAGCGTCGCGGAGTGCAGCAGCGCCGCGATGCGCGACAGCACGCCCAGGTGCAGGCCCGCGGTATCGGGCGGGGTCGCCATGCCGACGAAGAGGTGCATCCGGCCGTGCTCGGGTCCACCGAAGGCCAGGCCCGCCCGGTGGATTCCCAGACAGGTGACGATGCGCCGCACGCCCCCCACGCGGCAGTGGGGGATGGCCACGCCGCCTTCCATCACCGTGGAGCCCAGGCGCTCTCTTTCGCGCAGGTGGTAGGCGAGCAGGTGCTGCGTCATGCCGGCCTCCGGGGCCAGCAGTCCCGCCAGTTCCTGGAGCAGCGTGTCGCTGTCGCGCGCCTGCAAGGACGGTTGGATCGCCTCCACCGTCAGGAAGTCCATCCACCGCATGTGCCCTGCCTCCCGGCCCGTGGGGCCGCTGCTGTCTCCAAAATCCGCTGTCCACCCGCCACCGGGCCAACGCATCAGAGGGCGACGGCGACGCGTTCGCGGCCCACCATCACGATGCACGCGGCGAGCACGCGCGCGCTGAACCGGTCGCGCTCGCTGTCCTCGAACGCCTGCACGAGCACCTCCGGATCGTCGTCCAGGAACAGCGTGGAGCCCACGCGCTCGAAGACGTGGGCGAGCAGGCTGCGGCAGCAGGTGCAACGCCAGGCCCGCTCCAACGCCTGACCCGCGCGGCGGCGAGCGTCCACCAGTCCCTCCGCGCCCAGCATGCGCACCGCCTTGAGCGAGCCCTCCTGTCGGGTCCCGGTGTGGCGCGCCCTGGCGCTCCACGACTTCAAGATGGCGATCATCCCCATGACTTTCACTCCTGGATGCCGGGCGGCTTTCACCCGGACACCCTCACCCAGGAGCATCCCGCGTGCCGTCGGGGCGGCACTCCATTCCCGCGGACTTGCTGGGGGTTCCTCAGCCCTGGCGCGCGGAGGATTTCATCCTGCACGGTGACGCCGTGCAGGACGCGGTGTCGGCGGTCGCTTCATCGCCAGGGGTCGCACGCGCGCCAGCCAGCCGAGCAGGAGGGGCGAGCGGATCCGCCATGCGCGGAGGACGGACGCGGACCTCAACGCGTGGGGTGCTTGCGGAAGGGCTCGACCTCGGCCCGGCAGGCGGCGTCGCATTCGGAGAAGTGCGTGATGAAGTCCGCCAGTTGGCCGCACTTGCGGGGGAAGCGCGTGCCGCCTCCATCCGGCAGGCATAGCACCTCGAACTCGTCGCGCGTCTCCCGGAACAAGGCCTGGCGCTGCGAGGGCGACATCGCGTTCAGCGCGCGGTTCTCCCCGCCCTGCAACCACAGGAAGACGCCCACCAGCATCAGCAGCAGGATGCCGATCCACGTGCCCCGGCGCACCCAGCGGTCCGGCGCGGGCGTCAGCTCCTTCGCGAAGATGTTGTCCTCGCCCCCTTCATCGGGCGGCGTCCCGTCGTTGCGCATGGGCTCCATTCCATCCATGGCGCGTGCCAGACGCACGGCCGTTCCGCAGCAGACACCAGTCGGCCCCACGTTGCACCCTGCAAGCAGCGTCCGGGCACGACGTTGCGGGATGCAATGCGTCTTCCCGCGCCCTTCCCGCCCGGCATCCAACAAACGGGCCCGGCACACAGCATGCTCTTACACTTGCCCCATGGAAGTCCGTGCCGGGACAGAGACAACGGAGCGCCCCATGCGGGTGCTCGTGGTGGACGATGAGCGCAACATCCGCCACACCTTGAGGGTGTGCCTGGAGGGCTTCGGCTGTGAGGTGCGCGAAGCCGCCACCCCCGAGGCCGCGCTGGCGGCACTCGCCCAGGGACCAGCGGACCTGGCGTTCGTGGACCTGCGCCTGGGCAATGCCTCCGGATTGGAGCTGCTGCCCCGGCTGCTCGCGGAGTCCCCCGCGCTCGACGTCGTCCTCATCACCGCCTATGCGACGTTCGACACCGCCGTGGAGGCGGTGAAGCGTGGCGCGCGCGACTACCTGCCCAAGCCCTTCACGCCCGCGCAGATCCGCCACGTGCTGGAGCGCGCGAAGGCGCAGCGGGAGCTGTCCTCGCACCTGGGCGACCTGGAAGGACAGCTCGCGCAGGCCGTGCCGGAGGCCACGCTGGAGACGGCGTCCCCGGCGATGCACGCGGCCATCGGCTTCATCACCCGCGCGGCCACGTCCGACGCAGCGGTGCTGTTGCGAGGAGAGAGCGGCACGGGCAAGGGCGTGCTCGCCCGGGCGCTGCACTTCATGAGCGCGCGGCGCAAGCGGCCCTTCGTCACCATCAACTGCCCCACCCTGTCCGAACAACTGCTGGCCAGCGAGCTGTTCGGCCACGCGCGCGGCGCCTTCACCGGCGCGGTGAAGGATCAGCCCGGACGCGTGGAGCAGGCCGAAGGGGGGACGCTCTTCCTGGATGAGGTGGCGGAGATGAGCCCCGCGCTCCAGGCGCAGTTGCTGCGCTTCCTCCAGGAGAAGCAGTTCGAGCGACTGGGTGAGGGCCGCACGCGCAAGGCGGACGTGCGCGTGGTGGCGGCCACGCACCGCGACCTGGAGAAGGACGTGGCGGAGGGACGCTTCCGCGAGGACCTGATGTACCGGTTGAACGTCCTGGAGGTGAAGCTTCCAGCCCTGCGCGAGCGGCCCGAGGACCTGGTCCCGCTGGCCCGCCGCTTCGTCGCCTTCTTCGCGAGGGCCGCGCAGCGTCCGGCACCGGAACTCTCCCCCTCCACGGAGGCCATGCTGCGCGCCTACCCATGGCCGGGCAACGTGCGCGAGCTGCGCAACGCCCTGGAGCGGGCGCTCATCGTGGGGCCCGCGGGCGTGGTGGAGCCGCAGGCGTTTCCGGAGCGCATCGCGTCCGCGGTGGGCCCCGGCGTGAGCCTGGGAGGGCCGCACACGCTGGAGGACGTGGAGCGCGAACACATCCTGCGCGTGATGGCCTCCACGCCGACGCTGGACGAAGCGGCCCGCCTGCTGGGCATCGACGCGTCCACGCTGTGGCGCAAGCGCAAGAAGTACGAATCGGACGGGAAGCCGGAGGCGTAGCGCGCTGGCATGTGCGCCAGTGCATGCGGACACCGCCCTGGAGTCAGGGGCGCTCAAGGGCGCGCGGCACTTCCGAGCGGATTGCACCCCTGCGCCCGCGTGAAGACCCTGAAGAGGGACCGCCACTCCGGCCGTCCCAGCGGGGGTGACTCATGAACATCATCGACGTGCTCATCCAGCAGCACCGGGACGCCGAGGCCCTCTTCGAGGCCTACCGCGCTGCTCCGGACGAAGAGAAGCCGGAGCTGTGCGTGCGGCTGGCCGAAGCGCTCACGCTGCACAGCACCATCGAGGAGCGCTGGGTGTATCCGGTCGCGCGGAGCGTCGTCGAAGGGCCCCGCATCGACTTCGCGGTGGAGGAGCACGGCGAGATGAGCCAGCTTCTCTCCGAGCTGCTGCACGCACGTCGGGAGACGCGTCGCCGCGAGGCCACGGTGCGGCAACTGGAAGCGGTGGTGGCGCACCACATGGCGGAGGAGGAGCGCGAGGTGTTTCCGCGACTCCTCAAGATGGCATCGGACGCGTTCGGCCTGAGCAGCTCCGAAATCGTCAGCTCCGCGTCCAACGCGCGCCGGGAAGCGATGCGCCAGTTGGATGCGCCCGCCGCGCCGTGACGCTCACGCCTCCCCGGACTGCGGCAGCGTGAACCAGAAGGTGCTGCCCTGGCCGGGGGTGCTCACCACGCCCAGCTCGCCGCCGTGTGCCTGGACGATGTCGCGCGCGATGGACAGGCCCAGGCCCGCGCCGCCCGACGGTGCACCCGGAGCGCGGTAGAACTTCTCGAAGATGCGCGCCTGTTCCTGGGCCGGGATGCCCTCGCCGGTGTCGCGCACCTCGAAGCGCACGTGACTTCCGTCTCGCATCACGTGCACCGACACCTCGCCGTCGCGCGGCGTGTGCTTCACGCCGTTGCCCACGAGGTTGCCCAGCACCAACTGCAAGCGCTCCGGATCCACGCGCACCGTCTCCACGTCGTGCGCCAGGGACTGGGACAGCCGTACGCCCCGGTCCTCCGCCACCGTGCGCTGCGCGGCCAGCGCGTGCTCCAGCAGTTCCTCCGTGCGGACCTCTCGGACATCCAGTTGGAGCTGGCCGGACTGGATGCGCGACAAATCCAGCAGGTCGTCCACGATGCCCTGCAAACGCTCGCAGTCCTCGCGCGCCGCGAAGAGCAGGTCCGCCTGCTTCTCCGTCACCTGTCCCACGACGCCCTCGGCGACCAGATGGATGGCCATGCGCAGCGACGTGAGCGGCGTGCGGAACTCGTGCGCCACCGTGGCGACCAGGTCGTTCTTCAATTCGTCGAAGCGCCTCAGCCGCGTCACGTCCTGGAGGATGAGCGTGGCGCCCACCACGTCGCCCATCTCTCCGTGCACCGGGCTCCCGCGCGGCAGGAGCCACCGCCCACCGTCCGGCGAGCCCTCCACCCGCACCGCCTCCTCGTAGCCCCGGGGCTGATACGCACCCCGCCCGCCCACGACGTGCGCACGCACGCGCTCCAGCACCGCGCGCACCTCCGGCTCCACGCGGCCCAGCGCGTCCCCTCCTTCATCCAACCGCAGGCGCAGCACCTCTTCCGCCGCGGCGTTGACGTTGAGCAACCCACCGTCCGCGCCCAGCACCAGCACCGGGTCGGGCAAGCTGTCGATGGCCGCCTGGGACACCGCCTGGGCCTGGAGCAGCTCCCCCAGACTGCTGCGGCGGTACTGCCCCAGCCGCTCCGCCAT
>NZ_RAWI01000213.1 GCF_003612125.1 Corallococcus praedator | reverse complement strand
GACCTCGTGGGGTAGGGGGCATCGGACGAGCCTCGTGGTAAACAGGGAGGCCCCTGTTGCCCCGGTTCGAGGAGCCCTCCACACCGTGCCCTCCTGTCTGTCCGTAGCGCTCCCGGTCCTCCTCTGGTCGACGTGCCTCCTGGCGGCTGCTCCCCATCAGGAGGAGAAGGGGGATGCAGGGGAGGTTCTCCGTGTGGAGGTGGGCCCGGAAGGAACCCTGGCGAGGCCCATCCGGATTGGCTTGGGGCTGAGCACGACCCTGCTGTTCGACGCCGACATCCAGCAGGACCAGGTGAGCCTGGAAGGGCGCGCACAGTTCGCTCGGGTGAGCACGGGCAACGCGCTCCTGGTGCTCGTTCCCTCCAGGGAGTTGCGCCTGGGAGAAACCCTGAAGGTGTCCATTCCCTACAAGGATGCGAGCGTCCCCGCGCGTCTGGTGCTGACCCTTCAGGTCAAGGACGAGGCGGTGGACCGGCAGGTCGAAGTCTACCGGCGGTCCCGCTCCGCGGAGTCCTACCGTCAGGAAGCGGAGCAGTTGCGCGTGGAACTGGAGCGCTTGCGCCAGGGGGACAAGCGAGAGCTGGCGACGGTTCCTGACAGGCTGGATGGGTTCCGCGGCTTCGTGTTGGGCACGGGTCCGGTGACAGTCATCACGGTGTCCTCGAGCATCCATCGAGTGCCCTGTGAACAACCGTGTCCTTTGTCCATCGAGAAAAGCGTGAGGTACCGCGCGGGGTCAAGGCGGGCCATCCATTTTGAGTTGCGATTGACCGAGGGCTTGCCATGGATCGTCGGGCGCACGGTGCTGCTTGATGGCAAAGGGCATGCTTGGGAAGGGCTGACACCCTGGCAATCCGCGCCAGCAGCGTCCGAGGCGAATGCGAAAGTGACCGTGGAGTTCGAGGTGAATACGCCCTCCATGCCTGGGATCTACTCGCTGAAGATCTGGGATGCGGCAGGAACGCGCAGCGCGCTGTTCACCAACATGGCGTTCGAGTGAAGCCAGGGCCTCCGGCTCAGTCGAGGAACCGGCGCTCCCAGCGGCGCAGGGCCTCGTTCTCACGGTAGGGGCGCGCTGCTTCGCGAGACGTCAGCCAGGGTCCCAGGACCCGCGCCAGCTCACGGTATGCGGGCAACACGTTTCCCTGGGATGTATCGCCCGCGTCGGGTGCGTCCCCCAGGGTGACCACCGCACGGTCCTCCCCGAGCGGCTGCACGCAGGTGCCTGGATGGGAGAGCCGGGCACGCAAGCCGTCCGAGCCGCCCAGTGCGCCCAGGACGGGCGGGCCCAGGAAGTTCATCCAGTGGATGCCCTGGAGCCGGTCGCCCACGGAGTACGCGTTGTTGTGTTCATCCGGGATGTCCATCCCCGGGTAGCGGAGGCCCAGGTCGAACATCTGTTGCGTCAGGGGTTCCATTCCCAACCAGGCATGGAAGGACGGCCCCGCATGGCCCGAGTTGAAGGGCAGCAAGCGCGCGAGCGACACCGCGAGGTCGCGAAACGGCCCGACACCTTGTGACTGAAGGTAGCTGGCTGGAAGCCAAAAGGAGACCGCGCAGGCGTGGCGCTCCGGTGGCGTATGGGCCAAGAACGGAGGCTCCAGAACGACGCCCCGGTACTGGAACTGATATGCTTCAAGACTTCCGGTGCTGTCCCTCATCAGGATGAGAGGCGCTGGATGTTTCAGCAGTTCTTGGCGGACGTTTTCCAGGGAGGAATCATCCAGCGGCTGCCATTCGCCTTCGTTGTCTGGATACCACGTGAGCGCGAATCGGCCGATGGCTTGCAGATAGACTTCGAGTGTCTGGTCCACGGATGCCGCCACCTCGTGATGGGAAGCGTGCATGTAGAAACAGATGCTGAGCCCTTCCTTCAGAATCAAGGACCCCGTTCTGGCAATGACCTGCACGGAGGGAATGTTTCCGCTCATGGATAGGCTCCCAGAATGGGTGAGACTCGAAACGCCGGGGCTTGCAGTGCCAGTTCATAAGCCTGCCCCTGATTGTATTTTTCGAAAGGATGTCCTTCCGGATATTTGTGCCAGCGTGATTCGCCCCCAACAGGGCAGGGGAACTTGAAGTCGAAGACCGCCTCGGCCCGCAGCGGATTTCCGGAGTGGATGACCACATCCGGAACCAGTGTGCCCCTGAGCGCTCCCGTGCGTCCGGTCCGGATGAGTTCTTGCTCCGTGGCGGCGCTGATCAGTTCGAGCACCTTCGTGTTGAAATCGTACCGGTAGCGCGGCTCCAGACTGAACCCACCCGGACGTTCGGCGGACAAGCGTGCCTGGACGCAGCGAGCGGCTGCTTCATGTTTCATCTGACCCAGCCACATGCCCCGGGTGATGGCTTGTCCCGACGCGTCCTTTCCCAGCTTTTCCTGGCACTGCTCCAGGGTGGGCGTCTGTCCCGCGAGGTGTTGGTCGTTCACCTCCCAGTCGGCCTCATTCGCGCACTTCTCCACGATCTGGCGGACCCTTGCTCGCGCCGCCTCGTCCATCACCTGGAGTGCACCCGCGACGGAAGCCCCCGCCTGGGCGGGGGCCCGGATGCTCATGGGCAGGACCGTCTCCTCGCCCGCGACCCGGGTGCAGTACACCGGATTCTGCCGACAAGCGTTCGAGCCCGAGTCCATCGACTGCTTGAGTTCGCGCCGCGTCCGGCCCGCCCCCGTGGACTGACACCCTGAGAGAAGCAACAGGCCCAGCAGGGCCGTGGTGGACCGCAAGCGCATGCCCCCGCGTACCAGAATTCCCACCATCCGCGTCCCCATCCCGGCCGCCCCGCCGTGTAGGGTTCCACTCCACACGATGACCTCCGACCTGACGCCCGAATCGCTGCGCTGCTTCCGCGCCGACGCGCGCGAGCCCGAGGGCTACCGGGCCGCCCTCGGCGACACGCGCGCCTCCCTGCTCCACACCGATCCCCCCTATTGCCTGCTCACCCGGCGTCGCAAGGGCGGTGACCTGCGCGACCCCCGCGCGCACAAGAAGATCGACCGCAACCCCATCGTCCGCTTCGAGTCCGTGCGCGACTACCGCGTCTTCTCCGACGCCTGGCTGTCCCGCGCCGTCGCGCACCTCACCCCCGACGCGCCGCTCATCATCTGGACCAACCTGCTCGGCAAGGAGCCCATCCTCAGCGCCGCCCGCGAGCTGGGCTATCCCCACCAGCGCGGCGAATACGTCTGGGGCAAGCGCACCACCGACAAGAACGCCAACGAGCAACTGCTGCGCGTCTACGAGGTCGCCCTCGTCATCGCCCGCACGCCCGCGCCGCCCCTTGCCCCCGGCGATGCGCCCACCGTGTGGGCCGTGGTCGGCGGCTATGACGACGACGCGGAGGCCACGCAGTGGGGCGGCCACCCGCACCACAAGCCCTTCTCCGTGCTGGAGCCGCTCGTGCGCACCTGGAGCCGCCCGGGGGACACCGTGCTGGATCCGTTCGCCGGCAGCGGCTCCATGCCCTCCGCCGCCCTGCGCCTGGGCCGCCGCCCCGCCTGCATGGAGGTCGAACCCGAGTGGGCCGACCGCGTCACCCAGCGCCTGCGCGACACCGCCCGTCAGCTGGACAGCGCCCGGTAGTAGCGCGTCTCGCTCCACGTGGGCACGTCGGTGGGACGGTGGTCCCACCAGTTCATCACCAGCGTCCTGCGCTCACGCGAAGGCCCCGGCAGCTTCCCGTCCGGCACCTGGTTGTCCGCGTCCAGCACCCCGTGCGTCAGCGTCCCGTCGAACACCACCAGCCGGTTGGGACGCGGCGCCACCAGCGTCAGGTCCTCCAGCCGGTCCGGCGCGAGCGACGGGTTCGCCGCGGACGGCAGCTCCCGCGTCACCGCCAGCGCTCCGCCCCGCACCCGGTTGAGGAACAACACCGACGAGCGCTTCGGGTGCACCAGCTTCCCCGTGCTCAGCGCCAGCCGCTCATCCCGGTCCTGGTGGAAGTCCACGCGCACGTCCGTGGCTCGCATGCGCGACAGCCACCACTCCACGCCGGCGATTTTCCGCCCCTTCGCCACCGACGGGCGCAGCGTGTGGATGACCTCCTCCACCACGTTCTGGGGCGGTCCGAAGGCGTACCAGAACGTCGTCTGGTACGTGTGGCGCAGGCGCTCGCCCTTGAGCGCTCCCACGCGCCGCGACAGCCGGTGGAAGAGGGAAGGGGGCAGGGCGGTCTCGGTGAGCTGGACAAGGGATTCCACGGTGGGCCGGAGCTTTCCCCCGAACGCGAGGTGGGCGCCACCTCCTTTCACCGCTAGGCTTCGCGCCCTATGAAGCCCCACCAGAAGATGCTCCTCGGCATTTCCGTCGGCGCGGTGGCCGGGCTCGTCGCCAACGCCGTGTTCGGGGACGCTCCCTGGCTCCGGGGCTTCGTCGAACACGTCACCAACCCCGTGGGGCAGCTCTTCATCCGGCTGCTGCTGATGCTCGTGGTGCCCCTGCTGTTCTCCGCGCTCGTCGTCGGCGTGGCGGAGTTGGATCTCAAGCAGGTGGGCCGCCTGGGCGCGCGCACGCTGGGCTACACCGTCGTCTTCTCCGTCATCTCCGTCTTCATCGGCCTGCTGCTCGTCAACACGCTCAGGCCCGGAGACGGCTTGAGCGACGAGGCCCGCGCCCTGGCCCGCACGGGCACGCAGATCAAGGCCGCGCCGCCCCCCGGGGACACGTCCGTGGGCGCGCTCTTCATGTCCATGGTGCCCACCAACCCCATCAAGGCCGCGGCGGACGGGGACATGATTGGCCTCATCGTCTTCTCGCTCATCTTCGGCCTGGGGCTGGCGCTCACCCCGGGCGAACCCGCGCAGCGGCTCAAGGAGCTCATCCAGGGCCTCTACGACGTGATGATGAAGCTCATCGACGGGGTGCTGAAGCTGGCGCCCATCGGCGTGGGCGCGCTGTTGTTCTCCATGACGGCGCGGCTGGGCTTCCACATCCTGGGACAGCTGGCGTCGTACGTGGGCGTGGTGCTGCTGGCGCTGGGCATCCACATGTTCGTCGTCTACTCGCTGTCCGTGCGCTTCCTGGGCGGCCGCAACCCGCTGGAGTTCTTCCGCTCCTGCCGGCTCGCCATCGTCACCGCCTTCTCCACGTCCTCCTCCAGCGCCACGCTGCCCACCGCCCTCAAGGTGGCCGAGGAGAACCTCCACCTGCCGCGCAACGTGTCGCGCTTCGTGCTCACCGCCGGCTCCGCGATGAACCAGAACGGCACCGCGCTCTTCGAGGGCGTCACCGTCCTCTTCCTCGCGCAGGTCTACGGTGTACCGCTGGGCCTGGGGCAGCAGGCGGTCATCATGTTCATCTGCGTGCTGGCGGGCATCGGCACCGCGGGCGTGCCGGCGGGCTCCATCCCGGTCATCGCGATGATCCTCGGCATGTTCAACATCCCCGTGGAGGGCCTGGGCCTCATCCTCGGCGTGGACCGCTTCCTGGACATGTGCCGCACCACGCTCAACGTCACCGGGGACCTGGCCGCCGCGGTGTACGTGGCGCGCGGGGAGCCGCCCGACCGTCCGGTCGCCGAGGAAGCAGCGGAGTCCCCCGCGTCCTGACGTCGCCGTCCACCGGTTCCACCTTTGCCCGAAGTCTCACTCCGCCGTCCCTGAAGCCAAGGAGCTTCCTCCGCATGAAGATCGCCAACGGTCGCGTCGTCGCGCTCGAATACCGCCTCCATCTGGGAGACGGAGAGGTCATCGACCAGAGCGCCCCGGGCCAGCCGCTCGCCTATCTGCACGGGCACAAGCAGATCGTCCCCGGCCTGGAGGGCGCCCTGGACGGACTGGACGTCGGGGAGAGCAAGCAGGTGGTGGTGACCCCGGAGCAGGGCTACGGCCAGCACAACCCCGAAGGGCTGCGCACCGTCCCCCGCACGATGCTGCCCCCGGGCTTCACGCCCCAGGTGGGCCAGACGCTGATGGCCCAGACGGAGGACGGCAACGTCCCCTTGCGCATCCAGACCGTCAACGACGACTCCGTCGTGGTGGACCTGAACCATCCGCTCGCGGGCAAGACGCTCCACTTCGATGTCACCGTGCGCGAAGTGCGTGACGCGACGCAGGAGGAGCTCACCCACGGCCACGTGCACGGGCCCGGCGGCGCGCACGCGTAAAGGCGCCGTCCCGATGCAGGGACCGTTTCGTACTCCGTGGGGGCGTGCACTATCTTCGCGCCCCCATGGCTCCTCCCGTCCCGAACCCCAGCCAGCTTCGCGTCCCCGCGCCCGACCCTGACGCCGTCCCGGAGCGGCCCGGTGCCTCCGCGGCGATGGATCCGGAGCGGTACTGGAAGGAGCACGTCTACCAGGGCGGCGCGCGGCAGCTCACCGTGCGCGCCATCATCGCAGGGATGCTCATTGGCGCGGTGATGTGCCTGTCCAACCTCTACGTCGTCCTCAAGACGGGCTGGAGTCTGGGCGTCACCATCACCGCGTGCATCCTGGGCTTCGCGGTGTTCGGCACGCTGCGCTCGCTCCGGTTGCTCACGAAGGAGTTCACCGACCTGGAGAACAACGCCATGGGCTCCGTGGCGTCCGCGGCCGGCTACATGACGGGCGGCGGCAACATGGCCGCGGTGCCCGCGCTGCTGATGCTCACCGGCACGCTGCCGTCCGCAGGCTGGCTGATGGTGTGGTTCGGCGTCATCTCCGCGCTGGGCGTGTTCGCCGCCATTCCCATCAAGCGCCAGCTCATCAACATCGAAGCGCTCCCGTTCCCCACCGGCACCGCCACCGCGGAGACCATCCGCGCCCTGCACGGCCACGGCGAGGTGGCCCGTCAGAAGTCGCGCCTGCTGGGGTTCGCGGGGCTCGTGGGCGCGCTGCTGGTGCTGGTGCGCGACGCGCGCTTCACGTGGCTCAAGAACCTGCCGGAGAAGGTGAGCCTGCCGTTCAACATCCTGGGCCGTGAGGCCGGCAAGTGGTCGCTGTCGTTCGACTTCAGCCTGCTGCTCATCGGCGCGGGCGCGCTGGTGAACTTCCGCACCGGCTGGTCGATGCTGCTGGGCGCCTTCCTCACCTACGGCTTCCTCGCGCCGGAGATGTTCACCCAGGGCGTCATCCCGGAGGTGACGTACAAGGCCATCAACGGCTGGGCGCTGTGGACGGGCTCCGCGGTGCTGGTGTCGTCGGGCCTGCTGTCGTTCGCCTTCCAGTGGAAGAGCGTGGTGCGCTCCTTCTCCGCGCTGGGCGGGCTCGTGGGGCGCAAGCCGAAGGAGGACGCGAAGGAGGATCCACTCGCGGACATCGAGTGCCCCCCGGCGTGGTTCCCCCTGGGCTTCGTGCTCCTGGGCCCGGTGGCCGTCTTCCTGATGGCGTACCTGTTCCAGATTCCGTGGTGGGCCGGCGTGCTCGCGTTGCCGCTGGCGGTGGTGATGGGCGTCATCGCTTCGCGCGTGACGGGGGAGACGGACACCACGCCCACCAAGGCGCTGGGCCCCGTCACCCAGCTCATCTTCGGCGCGCTCGCTCCGGGCAACATCCCCGCGAACATCATGAGCGCCAATGCCACGGGCGGCGTGGGGCTGCACTCGGCGGACCTGCTCACGGACCTGAAGTCCGGGTGGCTCCTGGGCGCGGCGCCGCGTCAGCAGTTCTTCGCGCAGTTGTTCGGCGTCGTCGCGGGCGCCATCGTCATCGTGCCCGTCTTCAACCTGCTGGTACCGTCCGCGGACGTGCTGGGCACGGAGCAGTTCCCCGCGCCCGCGTCCATGGTGTGGGCCGGCGTGTCCAAGATGCTGGCCACCGGCGTGTCCGCGCTGCACCCCACCGCGCGCGTGGGCGCCCTGTGTGGAACGCTCCTGGGCATCACGCTGGTGCTGTTGGATCGGTGGGCCCCGCCGAAGGCGAAGGCCTTCATCCCCACGGCGTCCGGCCTGGGGCTGGCCATCGTCATCCCCGGCTCCAGCTCCATCAGCCTCTTCGTGGGCTCCGCGCTGGCGGCGCTGCTGCGCCGGGTGAAGCCGAAGCTGGCCGACGACGCGGTGCTGCCCGTCAGCTCCGGCTTCATCGCGGGCGAGAGCCTGCTGGGCATCGCCATCGCGATGGTGAAGGCCTTCGGCTTCATGCCGAAGTGAAGCAGGGCGGGCCTGTCAGTCCACCTTGCTGGTGGCCCAGGACAGGCCCGCGACGAAGCGGAAGGTGGGCGTGTCCAATCCCGCGCCCACGCCCGGGCCGCCCATCACATACAGGTCCAGGCTGGACAGGGCATGGCGGCGGATGGCGATGAGCAGCTCCGCGCCCACCTGTCCCCCCTGCAACGGCACGCCGGCGACCACGCTCACCTCGCCGCGCGTCACCTCGCCGCCCCGCGACGTCACCGTGGCGCCCAATCGCAGCTCATTGCCCAGGATGTCGCCATCCGCGTAGGACACGGGCCGCAGGTCCTGGCGCTTGCGCAGGAAGACACCCGCCTCGCCGCCCACCTGGAAGCCTTCACCCACGTAGCCCAATTGCAGACGCGGATGCCACGCGTAGTCCTCGTGCGCCTGCGCCGTGCGGCTGCCCACCGGCAGGCCCGCCGTCAGCGCCACGCCCACGTTGATGGGCGCGCCCATGGACTGGCGCAGCACGGCCGCGCGAGCGGTCAGCCACGGCGTCGCGAGCCCTCCCGTCTTGGGCGGCGCGTACTCCAGCGTGGGCTTCCCGCCCTGCATCAGGATGAAGGGCAGCTCCGCCCCGACGTCCAGCCACGACAGCACGCCGTAGCCCAACGTCAGATGCGCGGTCATCTTGTTCTCGACGAGGCCCGTGCCCTCGCCTGGCTCCCAGCGCGTCTGGAAATGCATGGGCAACTGCTCGTAGTGGTAGTTCAACCCCACCCGGAGCTGCCCTGGTGCCAGTGTCCGGCCCGTCCCCACCACCAGCGAACCCAGCGCACCCGGGTCCAATCGCAGTCGTTGCAGGTCAAACTGGGGCAGGGGCCCCTTGGGACCGCTTTCCAGCGCGTGGGCCGTCAGCGGCAGGGTGAACAGCGCGGCGGCGGCAAGTACAGAGGCCGGACGGAGCACGTGATGACTCCTGATACGGGAATGCGAGACAGGTGGACCTGCGCCGCGAGACTCTAGTGCGGCGGCCCCGTTCCGGAAATCCTTCGCGAGGGCATTCGCGTATCGGATTCCGTGCGCAACGACTGACGCAACCTCTCACACTCTGAGGCGCGGGCGCCGCGTCTCAGGCCCCGCCGGCCGCCAGGTCCTGCAATTCCTGCCATCTCGCATAGAGCCGTTCCACCTCGGCGGTGGTGGCGTCCAATGACTGCTGGACTTCCGCCGCCTTGGAGCCGTTGCTGTAGACGTTCGGGTCGGCCAGCTGGGCCTCCAGGCTGGCCTTGCGCTGTTCGGCGGCCTCGATGGTGGCCTCCATGCCGTCCAGTTCGCGTTGGTCCTTGTAGGAGAGCTTGACCGTCTTCTTCGGCGCGGTCTTCGCGGGCGCTTCCGCGCGCGGAGGCTCGTCCTTCTTCGGCTCGTTCTTCTTTGCCTGGGCGGCCTTGAGGGCGGCGGCCTGCGACTGCTCGCGCAGCCGCTTGTACATGTCGTAGTTGCCCTCGTAGCGGGCGACCTTGCCCTGGCCGTCGAAGGAGAGGATGGCGGTGGCCACCTTGTCGAGGAAGTAGCGGTCGTGCGTCACCAGCAGCGTGCTGCCCGCGAAGTCCAGGAGCAGCCGCTCCAGGATGTTGAGGGTGACGATGTCCAGGTCGTTGGTGGGCTCGTCCAGCACCAGCACGTTGGCGCCCTCCAGGAACAGGCGCGCCAGCAGCAACCGGTTGCGCTCGCCGCCGGACAGCGCGCCCACCTTCATGCGCTGCATGGGCACCGGGAAGAGCAGGTCCTCCAGGTAGTCGCGCAGGGCCACCTTCCGGTCCGCCAGCTCCACGTGGTCCTCGCCGTTGGAGGCCGCGTCGTACACCGTCTGGTCCGGATCCAACTGGGCGCGCTGCTGATCGTAATAGGCGACCTTGGTGTTCTTCCCGATGACGAGCTTCCCCTCGTCCGCGGGGATTTCACCCAGCATCACGCGCAGGAAGGTCGTCTTGCCCACGCCGTTGGGCCCCAGGAAGCCCACGCGCTCGCCGCGCTGGAGGCGGAAGTCCACGCCGTCCAGCACCTTGCGGTCCCCGAAGGACTTCTTCAGGCCTTCCGCCTCGATGACGGTGTGGCCCAGCCGGGGCGCCGCCACCACGCGCAGGTCCGCCACCTTGGGACGCTGGAAGCCCTTCTCCGCCAGCAGCTTCTGCGCCCGCTCGATGCGCGCCTTGCTCTTGGTGCGCCGCGCCTCCGGGCCCTTGCGCAGCCACGCCACTTCCTGGGCAATCCAGCGCCCGCGCTTGTGCTCGGCCGTCTCCGCGTTCTCCTGCGCGACCAGCTTCTGCTCCACGTAGGCCGCGTAGTTGCCGGGGTAGGAGACGAGCCCGCCGCCGGGCTGGATCTCCACGATGCGGTCCACCAGGTCGTCCAGGAAGTAGCGGTCGTGCGTCACCAGCAGCAGCGCGCCGGGCAGCTTGTCGAGCTCGTCCTCCAGCCAGTCCACGGTGTCCGCGTCCAGGTGGTTGGTGGGCTCGTCCAACAGCAGCAGGTCCGGGCGCGTGAGTAGCGCGCGGGCAATGGCCACGCGCTTGCGCAGGCCGCCGGACAGCTGCGCCACCGGCCGGTCCCAGTCCTTCACGCCCAGCCTGTCCAGCAGCGTCTTGGCGTGGTGTTCGGTGTCCCAGCCGCCCGCCTGTTCGATGCGGTCACTGAGCACGGACATCTGCTCCAGCATCTTCTCGGTGGCGTTGGCGGGGTCCGCCTCCAGCTTGCGCGACAGCTCCGCGTGCGCGTCCAGGGCCGCCTTGAGCGGGGCCTGGGACACGGCCAGCTCGCTCTGCACGGTGGCGCCCTCGGGGAACTCCGGCTCCTGGGGCAGGTAGGTGACACGGGCGCCCCGGCGCAGCTGGAGCTCGCCCAGGTCCGGCTTGGAGGCGCCGGCCAATATCTTCATCAGGGAGGACTTGCCGGAGCCGTTGACGCCGACGAGGCCCACGCGCTCTCCCTCCTCGATGGTGAAGGTGAGGCCCTCGAAGACGGTGCGGCTGCCGAAGGCGAGCTGGACATTGGCGGCGCGGAGCAGCGTCACGGGGAGAACCTCGGGAAAGGGGAGGGGACTGCGGGGGACTTCTTGTTGATGCGTCAAAAGCGAAAGGGCGCCCCCCACTTGAGTGAGGGAGCGCCCTTCCTACTGCCAGAGCGGCGTCTGGGAAGCCCGGACTACTTGCGGGCGGCCTGCTCCGCGGCCTGCTTCTCCTTGTACGTCGCCATCAGGGCCTCGGCCTCGTTCTTCGGCACCTGCGAGTACTTGGCGAACTCCATCGTGAACTCGCCCTTGCCCTGGGTCGCGGAGCGCAGGTCGGTGGAGTAGCCGAACATCGTGTTCAGCGGCACCTCGGCCACGGCCGTGAGGTAGCCCTCGGCCGTCTCCGTGTTGAGGATGGTGCCACGGCGCTGGTTCAGCTGACCGACGACGGAGCCCTGGAACTCCTCCGGCGCGCTGACTTCCACCTTCATGACGGGCTCCAGGATGATGGGCTTCGCGGCGGAGTAGCCCTCGCGGAAGCCCATGATGGCGGCCGTCTTGAACGCGTTTTCAGACGAGTCGACCGCGTGGAAGGCGCCGTCGTTGATGACCACGCGCAGACCCACCACGGGGAAGCCGATGAGGCTGCCCTTCTTCACGGCCTCGGCGAAGCCCTTGTCGCACGCGGGGATGAACTCGCGCGGGATGGAGCCACCGACGATGTCGTCCACGAACTCGTACTGCTGCACGGCGTCCGAGGGCAGGGGCTCCACGTAGCCGCACACGCGCGCGAACTGACCGGAACCACCAGTCTGCTTCTTGTGCGTGTAGGCGAACTCGCCCTTCTGGCTGATGGTCTCGCGGTAGGCCACCTGCGGCTTGCCGGCCTTCACTTCGCAGTCGTACTCGCGCTTCATGCGCTCGATGTAGATTTCCAGGTGGAGCTCACCCATGCCGCGGATGATGGTCTGCCCGGACTCTTCGTCGCGCGACACGCGGAAGGTGGGGTCTTCCTTGTTGAAGCGGTTGAGCGCCTTGGAGAAGTTGGTCGACTTGGTGCGATCCTTCGGCTCCACGGCCAGCGAGATGACGGCGTCCGGAACGAACATGGACGTCATCGTGTACTTCACGGTGCCGTCGGTGAACGTGTCGCCCGACGCGCACTCGATGCCGAACAGCGCGACGATGTCGCCCGCGGTGGCCTCGTTCACGTCGTTCATCTGGCTGGAGTGCATGCGCACGATGCGCGGCACCTTGACCTTCTTCTGGTTCACCTGGTTGACGATGAAGTCGCCCTTGGTGACCTTGCCCTGGTAGATGCGCATGTACGTGAGCTGCCCGTACCGGCCGTCTTCCAGCTTGAACGCGAGGCCGACGAAGGGCTTCTCCGGATCCGACTCCAGGATGACCTTGGCCTCGTTGTTGTTCTGGTCGAGCGCCTCGTTGGTCGCTTCCTTGGGGTTGGGCAGGTAGCTGCACACCGCGTCGAGCAGGAGCTGCACGCCCTTGTTCTTGTACGCGGAGCCGCACATCACCGGCGTCATCTTCAGCGCGATGGTGGCGCGGCGGACGGCCTCACGCAGCTGCTTCTCGGTGATGCTGTCCGGGTTCTCCAGGAACGCCTCGCCCAGCGTGTCGTCCACGTTGGCGACGCCTTCGATCATCTCCGCGCGGCGCAGCTCGGCCTCGTCCTTCATGTCCGCGGGGATGTCCTCCTCACGGATGTTCTCGCCGTTCTCACCGTCGAAGTAGAACGCCTTCATCGACAGCAGGTCGATGAGGCCGCGGAAGCGGTCCTCGGCGCCGATGGGGTACTGGAGGCGCACCGCGTGGTGGCCCAGCTTCTCCTTCAGCTGCAGGGCGACGCGATCATAGTTCGCGCCCGCGCGGTCCATCTTGTTGATGAACGCGATGCGCGGAACCTTGTAGCGCTTCATCTGGCGGTCCACCGTGATGGACTGCGACTGCACGCCCGACACCGAGCAGAGCACCAGGATGGCACCGTCGAGAACGCGGAGCGCGCGCTCCACCTCGATGGTGAAGTCCACGTGTCCCGGCGTGTCGATGAGGTTGATGTTGTAGTCGCCCCACATCGCGTACGTGGCGGCGGACTGGATGGTGATGCCCTTCTCACGCTCCAGGTCCATCGAGTCCATGATCGCGCCCACGCCGTCCTTGCCGCGGACCTCGTGGATCTCGTGGATCTTGCCCGTATAGAACAGGATGCGCTCGGAGAGCGTCGTCTTGCCCGAGTCGATGTGGGCAGAGATACCGATGTTACGAATCTTCTCGATGGTTGCGCTGGTGGCCACGATCCGGTCCTTCTTCTCTTGAAAAAATTGCCTGAGGGAACAGAGCAGGCGGGGCCCTTACTTCCCACAGGTCTCAGTTACCAGACAAATCCGCACGATGCGGGGCGTACATCCGCCTACGTTCCGCCATCTGCTTACAGCTGAGGCTTCATAACAATGAACGCGAGCGAAAACTTCTCCCTGGCCCGCGCCTGGCTGCGCGCCTTCAACGCCCACGACGTGACGGCCCTGGTGGCGCTGTACGCCGAGGATGCAACGCACACCTCGCCCAAGATTCGCGTCCTCCACCCGGAAACGGGAGGGCGCCTGGTGGGCCGGCCGGCCCTGGAGCGGTGGTGGAAGGACGCCATCGCCCGGCTGCCGGGCCTGCGGTACGAGGAGACGGCCCTCACCGCCGACGGGGACCGGGTGTTCATGGAGTACCTGCGGCACGCCCCCAATGAGGCGCCCCTGCCGGTGGCGGAGGTGCTGGAGGTCCGGGGCGGGCTCATCGTCGCGTCGCGCGTCTACCACGGCTAAGGTGCCCCCATGGCGAACCCCCTCAATTTCGACCGGGACTTCGGTTACCTGCTGCCCTTCATGGACAAGGTGGCGTCGGCGGCGTCGGATCTGCCGGACGCGTCCGCCCGCGCGGAGCTGGTGCAGCTCATGGCGGAGGAGAAGGTGCGCTGGGAGCGGATCCGCTCGCTCCTGCAGGGCGCGTCAGGCCGGGGGGCCCCCGCGGCCGCGCGGGAGGCTTCCTCGAAGCAGCCCGTGGCGCCCCCGCTGGCCCGCGTGTCGTCGGATGACGTGAACCGGGTGGCCCGGCGCGAGGCGGGCTTCACGGTGGGAAGCCTCAAGTCGCGCTGAAGCGGGCTTCCAGGCTCCGGCGTTGGATCAGGCGCTGCTGACGCGCACCTGGTCCAACGCGTCGTAGGTGGCGGCCTTGTAGGCCTCCGACAGCGTCGGGTAGTTGAAGCAGGTCTCCACGAAGAGCTGCGCGGTGGAGCCGGTGAGCAGCGCGGTGAGCCCCACGTGCACCAGCTCCGAGGCCTGCTCCCCCAGCACGTGCACGCCCAGCAGCTTCAGGTCGTCGCGGTGGAAGAGCAGCTTCAGGAGGCCCTGCCGCTCCCCGATGATCTGCCCGCGCGGGTTGGTGTCGAAGGTGGCGCGGCCGACGACGTACGGGATGCTGCGCGCGCGCAGGGACTCCTCGGTGTCGCCCGCCATGGAGACTTCCGGGATGGTGTAGATGCCGTAGGGGAGGATGGGCGTCAGCGTGCGCTTCCCCGGCCCGAAGGCGTGCTCCATCGCGATGCGGGCCTGCTCCATGGACGTGGAGGCCAGCGCCGGGAACCCGATGACGTCGCCCACCGCGTAGATGTGGGGCACGGCCGTCTGGTACGCGAGCCCGACTTCAATCTGCCCGCGCTTGCCCTGCTTCACGCCCAGCGCCTCGATGCCCAGGCCCGCGGTGTTGGAGGTGCGGCCGGAGGCCACCAGCACCTGGTCCGCCTCCAGCACCTCACCCGTGGACAGCTTCAGGCGGATGGGCTCCTCGTGGGACTCCGGCACGTGCGCGGACTCCACCACCTGGCCCAGGCGCAGCCGCACGCCCAGCGTCTCCATGCAGTCGCGCAGCAGCTGACCGATTTCGGCGTCCAGGAAGGACAGGAGCTCGTTCTTCACCTCCACCAGCGTCACCGGGATGCCGAGCGCGGCGAACATGCACGCGTACTCGCAGCCGATGACGCCGCCGCCCACCACCACCAGCGTGCGGGGCAGGGTGGTGATGTCCAGGATTTCATCCGAGTCGTGCACGCGCGGATCGCCGAAGGGATACAGCGGCGGGCGGTAGGGCGACGAGCCGGTGGCGATGAGGACGATGGGGGCGGACAGCTTCGCCACCACGGCGCCATCGTGGGTCACCTGCACGGTGTTCGCGTCCAGGAAGGAGCCCTTGCCCTGGAACACGGTGACGCCGTGGCGCTGGAGGTTCTTGTGGATGCGCTCGCGCTCCATCTGCTTCACGCGGCGCTCGCGGAAGAGGAAGTCGGAGACGGTGGCTTCGTGGCGCAGCGTGGCGTCCACGCTGTAGAGGCCGCGCGCCTTGAAGCCGGACAGGTGCAGCGCCGTCTCCCGCAGCGTCTTGGAGGGAAGGGTGCCGGTGTTGGCCGCGGTGCCGCCGAGCACCGGCTCGCGCTCCACCACCGCCACCCGCTTGCCCGAAAGCGAGGCCTGAATCGCGCCCCACTCTCCGGCCGGTCCAGAGCCGATGACCACCAGGTCGAAGTCCGCCATGCGCCGCACCCTATCCCTTCCGGCGGGCCGCGCTAACCGGGAAGTCACCCGGCGGGGGCGTGTTTCCAGGCACCGCTGGAGCCCAACCCCGGAGGCCCGTCAGGCGTCCTCGGACTCGGGGGCGGCCGCTGCTTGGGGTTCGGGCGCGCGGCCGGTGTAGTGCAGCTTGTCGCGGACCTCCGCGTCGGTGAGCAGCCGGAAGCCGCCCTCGGGCAGGTCGCCCAGGACGATGTCGCCCACCGCCTCCCGGTGGAGCGCGCGGGCGGGCAGCCCCACGGCGCCCAGCATCCGTTTCACCTGGTGGTGGCGGCCCTCCGTCAGCGTCACCTCCACCGTCTTCTCGTCGCGCACGCGCACGAGGGCGGCTTCCGGCTGCTCACCGACGCGGAGGTCCGCGACAAGCTGCACTACAC
>NZ_RAWI01000212.1 GCF_003612125.1 Corallococcus praedator | reverse complement strand
GCGCTCCGCCTGGGGCTTGGGCACCGGGCGGGGGACGTCCTGGGATGCCATGGGGACGCCGCCCGGCCCGGAGACGGGCTTGGGCGTGGGAGGCGGCTTGTACTGGAGCGACGTTTCAATCTGCGCCGGCATCCAGCCGAAATGCCCCGCCAGCGCGCTGATGAGGGTGGAGCGCGTCAGGCCCGGGGGCACCTGGGCGGTGACGGGCTTGAGCCGCTCCAGGGCGGCCATCTTCTCCTCGAAGCTCGCCTGCTTGCCCGTGGGCAGCAGGGTGGCGAAGAGGTAGGCCGTCAGGGGCTGGGCGCCCTCCAGCAGCTTCTCCACGCCGTCGGTGCCCTCCCGGCGGGCGAACACGTCCGGGTCATCTCCCTGCGGCAGGAGGGCCACCCGGGTGGGGGCGCCCGCGGCGAGCAGTGGGCCGGCCAGGCGCTCCACGGCGGCGAGCCCCGCCGAGTCCCCGTCCAGCAGCAGCACCAGGTCACGGGCCTCCGCGCGCTTGAGGCCCTGGAGGTGGCCGGCGGTGAGGTTGGTGGAGCACAGGGCCACCGCGTGGCGCACGCCCACCTGGTGCAGGCCGATGCAGTCGAAGTAGCCCTCCACGAGCACCGCCGTCTTGCGCTTGTGGATTTCGTCGCGGGCCTGGTCCATGCCGAAGAGCGTCTCGCTCTTGTTGTAGAGCCGGGACTCGCGCGAGTTGAGGTACTTGGGCCCGTCCTCCGCCGCCACCAGCCGCCCGCCAAAGGCGATGGGCCGGCCCTCCGGGGCGCGGATGGGCACCATCAACCGGCTGCGGAAGAAGTCGATGCAGCCATCCCCGCTGTTGCGCTTCGTGATGAGGCCCGCCTTCAGGCCCCACTCCAGCATCCCGTTCTTCTGGAGGCGGTCGGCGAGCAGGCTCCATTCCGCGGGCGCCCAGCCCAGGCCGAAGCCCTGGGCCACCTCGTCGGTGACGCCCCGGCTGGCGAGGTAGGCCCGCGCGGAGCGGCCCCCGTCCTCCCAGAGGAGGGAACGGAAGTGTTCGGCGGCGAAGTCCGTGGCCTCCTTGACCTGCTGGCGCTCCTTGAGGCCCGGGTCCTGCGCGGCCTCCAGGTCGATGCCCACCTCCTGCGCCAGGTCCCTCACCGCGTCCTGGAACGTCTTGCCCAGGTAGCGCTGGATGAAGGACACGGCGTCGCCGCTCGCACGGCAGCCGTGGCAGAAGTAGAAGCGCTTCTCCGGCACCACGTAGAACGAGGGCGTCTTCTCCTGGTGGAACGGGCAGCGGCCCTTGAACTCGCGGCCGGCCTTCTTCAGCTCCACGTGGCGGGACACCAGCGTCACGATGTCCACGCGGTCGAGGACCTCCTGGATCTTGTGTTCTGGAATCACGACGCCCTCCCTGCATCCGCATGAGCGCGGCCATCCGCCTGCCATCCTGACGGCAGGGCCTGACACGTCCGGGCCGGTGGCTTCCCTGCTTGCCTGCCCTCCTGGGTGGGGGGCACGGGCGGGGGAGGACACCGGAAGCGGACGACCTCTTCGAGGATCAGCAGTTAGCGGCGAGCGGGCGAGGGATCAAAAAATCCGCTCAAGAGCCCGGTGGATTGGGAGGGCGCCTGGAGGAAATCCTCCGGCGCCCGCTCCCGGGGTGCGGCCGTGGTTCAGGACAGCTTGGACAGCTGGGCCTTCACTTCGTCGGAGACGGCCCGGCCTTCCGCGCGACCCTGGATCTTCGGGTTCACGTTCTTCATGACCGCGCCCATGTCCTTGGGGCCCTGGGCTCCGGACTCGGAGATGGCGGCCGTGACGAGGGCGGAGAGCTCCTCGGCGGAAAGCTGCTGGGGCAGGTACTTCTGCAGGACGGCGATCTCCTGCTCTTCCTTCTCGGCAAGCTCGGGGCGGCCTCCGGACTTGAACTGGTCGACGGATTCACGGCGCTGCTTGATGAGGGTGTTGATGACCTTCTGCACGGCGTCGTCGTCCAGGGCGGAGGCACCCGGCTCGACTTCCTTGTACTTCACGGCGCTCTTGAGCATCCGCAGCACGCTCAGGGTCAGCTCGTTCTTGGACCGCATCGCGTCCTTCAGGTCCGCGTCGATGCGCTCTTTCAGGGTGGCCATGTCGGGATTCCTCACAGGCGGCGAAGGGGTTCGCCAAGCCAAGGGGATGGGACGGCAAGAGCCAGGGCACCTGACATCTCAGGGGCGCCCCGGCTCCTCTACTGCGGGCCTGCTAGTACGACTTGCGGGCCTTCTTCACAGCGCGCTTCTTGGCGGCGAGGGCCTTCTTCTTCCGCTTCACGGAAGGCTTCTCGTAGTGCTCGCGCTTGCGGATCTCGGAAAGGATTCCGGCCTTCTCGGTGGCCTTCTTGAAGCGCTTGAGGGCGCTCTCGATGGATTCACCTTCCTTCACTCGAATACCGGGCATGCAGTCACCTCCTTCCGCCTAGCTGGATGCGATCTGAAAATTTTCAAAGGGCCGGGGGTATGGCGCAGCAGGGCGCAAAAGGCAAGGAGACCCGCACGGAAAGGATGGGGGCCGGGTGCGCTACACTGCCCGCCGCGTGCGTTGCCTCCTTCTCCTGGTGCTCCTGCTGGCGGCCAGTCCCTCCCGGGCCGGGACGGTGGCTTCCGAGTGCTGGTCCTCCTGTCGTCGCCACGTCACCGACCCCTCCCTGCGAGCCCGGACCTGCCCCATCTGCGTCACCGGGGGGCGGGTGGACAGCTGGGTGCCTGCCCTGGGGGCTGGCGGAGCGGAGGCGCAGGTCGCCCTGACGTCCGCGCTCAAGGACCCCAGCTGGCGGGTGCGCTGGGCGGCGGTGCGCGCGGGGGCCAGGAGCCGGGGGCTCACGGACCGGCGGGCGCTGGCGGACTGGATCATGGACGCCCCCTCGGAGGCGGACCTGGGGCCGTGCCTCACCGCGGTTCGCGCCGCGGCCGACGCCGGGAAGTCCACGGCCGACTTCCTTCAGGACGCTGGAGCCCGGGGGCCGTCCGCCGCCGCGCGGGTGTGGAAGCGCAAGGAGGGCATCCGGCAGGCGCTCTTCCTGGAGATGTTCGCGCAGGAGCCCTCCGTGCGGATGCCCGCGCTCATGCACCTGGCCACGTTCCAGGGGCGGTCGGCGACGCGGGTGGTGCTGGACGCCGTGGCGTCGCGACCCGTGGCGGGCGATGAGGTCATGGCCTCGCTCCTGTCCGTCGTCGCCGAGCGGCAGCGTGTGTCGGTGGGCCGGCTGCTGCTCATGGAGGCGAAGCCCCCGGACGAGGCCGCCGTCAACCGGCTCTTCGCCGTGTACTCGCGTGAAATCGACGCGCTTCGGCCGGAGCTGGCGTCGGGGGATGCGCAGCGCCGGCGCACGGCGGCCGCGGGCCTGCGCCGCTACGGTCCCCTGGCAAGCCGCGAGCTGGAGGGAGCGCTGGGCGACGGGGATGCCCGCGTGCGCGAGCATGCGGCGCGGGGACTGGCGGAAGCCGGTGGAAAGCCCCTGCGCGACGTCGCGCTCCAGGGGGTAAAGGCGGCCGAGACGGCGGAGGCCGCCCGGCCGTGGCTGGAGGCGATGGCCCATGAGAAGGGGTGCGCGGCCTTCCTCCGGGAGGTGGCGGAAGGGCGCAACGCGCGGACGCCGGAGATTCAAGGCGAGGCGGTGGCGGTGATGGGGGACTGCACGGAAGGTGGGAGCCCCATGCGCCGTCTGACCCCCTACGCATCCTCCAAGGTTGCCCCGGTGCGTGCGGGGGCGGTGCGCGCGCTGGGGGCACTTCCCCGGAATCCGGAGGCGTTGGAGCTGGCGGCGACGGCGCTGGAAGACGGGGAGCCGGAGGTGGTCGCCGCCGCGCTGGACGTGCTGGCCACGTACCGGCAGCCATCGCGTGGGGATGATGCCGCCGGGCTGCTGGGGTCGGATCATCCCATGGTGCGGGCGGCGGCGGCGCGCGCGCTGGAGTTCGTGGGCCGCGCTCCGCACGTGCGGGTGCTCGCCGAGCGGCTGCTCACGGATCCGGTGGCGGACGTGCGCGTCGCCGCGGCGCGGACGCTCACGGTGCTGGGAGGGCCGCAGGCGGTGGCGGCGTTGAGCGAAGCGGCGGCCCGCGACGCGGACTCGCATGTGAAGCACGTGTCGCAGGACGGGCTGCGAAGGCTGGGCTTCGGTCGCTGACGCCGGGCGGGCTCCGACGCGAAGCTCGGGCCGCGCCTGTGGACTCACGCAGGTATGTCACCGGACGCAAGTGAGGCCCGCTGCTCCGGGCCCCGGCGTGGCTTCCGCTCACGCGCCGCTGACGGCCTTGGCGTCCACGCGGTTCCGGCCCGCGTGCTTGGCCCGGTAGAGGTACTTGTCCGCGGCGGAGATGAGGTCCTCCGGCTGGGAGAAGTCCGAGTCCAGCAGCGTCGCCACCCCCAGGCTGATGGTCACCTTGATGGGCGTGCCGCTGAAGATGAAGTCGGCGCGGTCCACCGCCACGCGGCAGCGCTCCGCGCACGCCAGGGCCGCGTCCTCGGCGGACTCGCGCAGCATCAGCGCGAACTCCTCGCCGCCGTAGCGCGCGAGCAGGTCCTCGGTGCGCACCGTGTCCGCCACCCGCTGCGCGATGCGCGTCAGCACGAAGTCTCCGGCCGGGTGGCCGTACACGTCGTTGATGCGCTTGAAGTGGTCCACGTCGAACAGCACCAGCGACAGCGGCACGCGGTGGCGCAGGCAGTACGCGAACTCCTTGCGCACCGTCTCCATGAAGTACTTCTTGTTGTAGACGCGGGTGAGGCCGTCGCGCGTGGCGGACTCGTAGATGCTGCGCTGGTACTGCTCCTCCAGCGCGTCCTGGATGCTGAACTTCAGCACCGTGTTGGAGCCGATCTGGATCTTGTCGCCGTCGTACAGCGGCGCCGCGCTCACCTTCAGCCCGTTCAGGTACGTGCCGTTGGTGCTGCCCAGGTCCACCAGTTGGAAGCGGCCATCTCCAATGGCCACCACCTTGGCGTGCTTCCGGGAGATGCCGTCGTCCTCCACCTGGAACTGGGCCTCGGAGCTTCGGCCCAGCACCACTTCCGAGCGGTCCAGCTTGAACATCCGCCCGATGCCGGCGGCGGACTTCGCGCTGATGACGATCAGGTACGCGCTCTGCTGCTGGGCACTGCCCAGCAGGTCCGAAATGGAATGGACGGAAGTTTTCTCCTCGGACATCGCACCTCCCATCTTACGGGCCGCCTTTTCACGGCGGCAAGCACGCCCACGCTCCTTTCACGCACCCGGTGTCAGCCGACCCGCCCCACCCGGGCCGGCCGGCGCCGCTTCTTGACGGGCCTGGGGACTGTCGGACGCCCGACGGACAGCTCCCCGGCCACCGGCGTCCGCAGGAATCGCGCCAGGGGCTCGCCCCCCCGGGGGTGCTCGGCCAGCCCCTGCATCAGCTTCACCAGCGCCGCCGACGGGGTCATGTCCGCACCGCCCACCGCGCCCTGCTCCAGGGCCATGGCTCCGGACTCATAGAGCGTGAGGTCCACCCCGTTGCGGTAGGCCTGGCTCACCACCAGCACCGGGATGCCCCGCTCCCGGGCCTCCACGAAGAGCGGCTGGAAGGAGCGTCCCAGCTCCGGAGCGATTGGCACGTTGCCCGCCCCATAGGCCTCGAGCACCAGCCCCTTCACGTGGGGCAACAGCTGGAGGGGCAGGGCGGGATCCAACCCCGGGTACACCTTCAGGACGAAGACGCGCGGATCCAGGTCGGCGTGCAGCCGGAAGGGGCCTCTGGCCTTCAAGCCCTCCTCGAAGGTGGCGTCCACGCCCAGGGTGCCCAGCACGGGGAAGTTGGGGCTCTCGAAGGCGTCGTACTCGGCCACCTTCACCTTGCGCGTGCGGTTGCCCCGGTACAGGTGCGAGTCGAAGCAGATGGTGACCTCGCGCGGCCCCTGGATGGCGGAGAGCACCGCGTCAATGAGGTTGAGCCGCGCATCCGAGCGGATCTCCCCCAGCGGTCGCTGTGAACCCGTCAGCACCACGGGGCAGGGCGGGTTGCGCAACATGAAGGACAACGCACTGGCCGTATAGGCGAGCGTATCCGTGCCATGGGTCACCACCGCCCCGTCGAAGTCGGGTAGCCGACGGTGGAGGTGGGCGGCCATCCGCGTCCACAGCTCGGGTTGCATCTCGGAGCTGTCGAGGTTGGAGAACAGCTCCAGCTCGATGTCCGCGAGCTGGAACAGCTCCGGGACGCGCTGGCGGAGGGTCTTGAAGAAGGCCGCCGGACGCAGGGCGGAGGGGCGGCCGCCGGCCATTCCGAGCGTGCCTCCGGTGTGCAGCAGCAGGACTCTGGGCATGGTTGGGAGGCCTCCCTGCCAAAGGCCGCCTTGCTTTACAAGCCCTGCGCGCGTGGCTAAGACCCGCGGCCGTGCTCCTCCTCTGTTGGAAGCGTGTTGCTCCCGTGCTGGCCGCGGTGACCCTGTTGGGCGCCGGCTGTACCAAGAGCGCTGAGATCCCGGCCGCGAAGCGCGAGCTGGCCACGGTGTTCAGCGACGAGTTCTGCTACTGCGGCTGCCCCCATGCGCTGGGCGCGTGCCTCAAGCAGCACACGGGCTGCAAGCACGCCAAGCGGATGGCCCGGCTGTCCGCGCGCCTGGTGTCCGAAGGCGGCCCCGCGAGCGAGGTCATCGTCACGCTCTCCAAGTACTACGGCTCCTTCCGCGAGGCGCGCGCGCCCATCAAGGTGGATCCGCGCATGTGCCAGGGCGACGCCAACGCGCCCGTGACGGTGGCGGAGTTCTCCGACTTCGAGTGCCCCTTCTGCGGCAAGGCCCGCCCCATCCTGGAGGGCTTCGCGAAGAAGCACCCCACGGAGGTGCGCTTCTGCTACCTGCCGTTCCCGCTCTCCATCCACGCCAACGCCATCCCCGCCGCGCAGGCGGTGCTGTGGGCGCGCGACCAGGGCAAGTTCTGGCAGATGCACGACGCGCTCTTCGGCCAGCAGGAGAACCTCAAGAAGGAGGCGCTGCCCGCGCTGGCGAAGTCGGTGGGCCTGGACGGGGACCAGCTGGCCGCCGTGCTGAAGACGGAGCAGTACAAGGACGAGATCGACGGCTTCCTCGCGCAGGGGCGCATGGCGGCCATCAACGCCACCCCCTCCGTGTTCTTCAACGGACGGGCGTACGACCTGGGCTTCCAGGAAGGGCTGCTCGAGCACAGCATGGAGGACGAAGTGGAGTGGCGCGCGAACAACAACGCGTGGGCCGCCGACTGACACCGGGATGAGCCAACGCTTCCGCATCGATGGCGCCGCGCAGCTGGTCCCCGAGGACCGCACCGGCATCCCCGCGCTCGCGGGACGCTCGGGCACGTACGCGCTGATGCCCACGGCGCCCGACCTGCTCGTCTTCTCGCGCATGCCTCCGGAAGGGGGCTCCATCCCCACGCCCCGCGTGGTGCTGTCGGGTGACGCGGGGGGCTTCCCGCTGTCGGACCTCATCGCGTTCCTGAGCCAGTCGCGCTGGAGCGGCGTCGTCCGGGTGCACACCCCGGGCGGCGAGCGCTCGCTGATGATCCGCGAGGGCGAGGTGCGCGGCGCCACGTCCGAGGAGCCCGCGGACCGGCTGGGCGAGGTGCTGGTGCGGCTGGGCTACGTGGACCGGGCCCAGGTGGAGGCGGTGCTGCGCGAGCAGTCGCCGTCGAAGATTGGCCGGGCGCTGGTGGAGAAGGGCGTGCTGCAGGCGCACGACCTGTTCAAGTGCGTCACCCACCAGGTCAGTGAGATCTTCCACGCCATCGTGCTGTGCCGCGAGGGGGCGTTCTTCCTCATCGACCAGCCCCTGGACGAGAAGACGGGGCACTCCATCCAGCTGTCCACGCAGAGCCTGCTGATGGACAGCATCCGGAAGATCGACGAGCTGGCGCACTTCCGCAAGCGCATCCCCCACGGCCGCATGTACGTGGCGCGCAAGCGTCCGTCCGACGGCAAGCTGGAGGAGGACGAGGACCGGGTGCTGGCGATGCTGGACGGGCGGCGCACGGTGCTGGAGCTGGGGCACGCGGCGCGGCTGTCCGAGTTCGACGTCACCAAGGTCGTCTTCCGGCTGTTGGAGGGCGGGTTCGCCGGGCTGTCGGACAAGCCCGTGGGCGCGCCCGCCGCCGTGGTGCCGGAGAAGGCGGCCGCGCAGCGTGCACGTCCCGTGGCGCGCACGGTGGCGCCGGTGGATGCCCGCCCGGTGGCGCGCGTCTTCAACTTCATCTTCCGGGAGATCCGCGACGAGGTGTCGCGCCAGGGCATGGACCACGAGTTCATCGCCGCGGCGAACGCGGCGCTCTCCGGACAGGCGCTGTCGTCGTCGCCGGTGCTGGAGGGGCTCGCGTTCGCGGCGGACGGCAGCCTTCCCGAAGGCCGGCTGATGGAGTCCTTCGACAAGCATCGCGCCCAGTTGGGCAGCGAGCCGCTGGCCTCGTTCCGTCAGGCGCTGAGCGACGTGATGTTCTTCCTGCTGTTCCAGGCGGGAGAGTTGTTGGAGTCGCGCGCGGACGAGGACCTGGCTCGGCGCGTGAAGGAACTCCTGGCCACACTCGAGGCTCCGTGACGGACGCTGGCTTTGGTTTTCCCCGGCTGACAGCCGACGTGCCCGGATGTGGGGGCGCCTTCAAGCTCACGCCCGATGACTTCGAGGTGGAGGAGCTGCCCGCGTACCTGCCGTCCGGCGAGGGCACGCACCTGTACCTCTGGGTGGAGAAGCGCGGCCGGGACACGCGCGAGGTGGTGCGCGCGCTGGCCGCCGCGATGGGCGTGCGCGAGGACGACATCGGCGTGGCGGGGATGAAGGACCGTCAGGCGGTGACGCGGCAGTGGTTGTCCGTGCCCGCGAGCGCCGAGGCGCGCCTTCCGGAGTTCTCACTCGACGGCGTGAGCGTCCTGGAGTCGAAGCGGCACGGCAACAAGCTGCGCACCGGGCACCTGAAGGGAAACCGCTTCCGGCTGCGGCTGCGCGGCATCCGGGACGTGGGCGCGGCGCGAGAGACGTTCTCCCGGCTGTCCGCGCAGGGCGTGCCCAACTACTTCGGGGAGCAGCGCTTTGGTCGGGCCGGGGACAACGCGGACCTGGGCCGGATGCTGCTGCTGGGGCAGCGCCTGCCGAAGCGGCCGGATCGCTTCCAGCGCAAGCTGTACCTGTCCGCCTTCCAGTCGCGCCTCTTCAACCAGGCGCTGGTGCAGCGGCTGGAGGCGGGGACGCTCGCCACGGCGCTCCTGGGTGACGTGCTGCGCAAGGAGGAGACGGGCGGCCTCTTCGTGTGCGAGGCACCCGAGGTGGACACCCCCCGCGTCGCCGCGTTCGAGGTGAGCCCGGCGGGACCGATGTTCGGCCCGAAGATGACCGCCTCCAAGGGCGAGGTGGCGGAGGTCGAGGCGAAGCTGCTCGTCGACGCGGGCGTCACGCCGAGCGACTTCGTGCGCGGCGGAGATGAGACGGAAGGCGCGCGCCGCCCGTATCGCGTGCGGCTGGGCGCGCCGGACCTCACGGTGGACGGCGAGGACGCGGTGCTCACGTTCGAGCTGCCGCGCGGCGCCTACGCCACCGAAGTGCTGCACGAGCTGCTCAAGGACGGCTGAAGTCCAGGCGGCTCAAGGGGCAGGGCGGGCTCTCCGCTTTCGCTCAAGGGCGGCGGACGTTCGCTCCATCACGGCGACGTACGGGTGCCCCGGGACGGCGCGACTCCCGCTCGCGGCATCCCCTCCCTCCGGCGGGCTGGGGACTCCTCCCAGGTTCGAGCCGCGGGTGTCGCGCCTGCCTGGAGGAGGTGCCGCTCGTGCCGCCCTGAGGGCGATTGGCGCCCTGTCCATGTCCCTCCAGGGGCCGAAGCGCCACCGCGCGGGAAGGTGCGAGCGAGCAGGGCCCAGACTCTCCCGGACTCCGAAAACGACCACGCCTCCCAGGGCGTGAGGCCCGGGGAGGCGCGGGGTGCTTCGAGCGTCCCCGCTCCGTCGTGGCGGAGCGGGGTGGGGCGTTGCGTTACTGCCGGACGACGTTGAACTCCGTGCGGCGGTTGAGCGCGCGGCCTGCCTTGGTGGTGTTCGGTGCCACCGGCTGGGCCTCACCGAAGCCCACGGCCTCCAGACGGCCCGGGTCGATGCCCCGCTTGAGCAGCTGCGCCATCACCGCGTCGGCGCGCTTCTGCGACAGCTTCAGGTTGGACGTGTCGTTGCCCAGCGAGTCGGTGTGTCCCTCGATGCGCACCTTGCGGATCCACGACGCGTCCTTCAGCGCCTGGGCCACGTCGTCCAGGATGGTCGTGCTCTGCTTGCCGATGATCTTCGCGGAGCCGGACCCGAAGAGGATCTGCTTCTTGATCTCGATCCGGTCCTTCTTGACGATGACCATCTTGTACTGCTTGGCGCAGCCACGCTCCTCCTTCACGCCCGGGTCTTCGGGGCACGCGTCCAGCCGGTCCACGATGCCGTCGCCGTCCTTGTCCGGATCCGGGCAGCCGCCGTTCTCCGGCGGGCCGGACTCCAGCGCGCACTTGTCCTGCGCGTCCGGGACGCCGTCGCTGTCGTTGTCCAGGTCCGGGCAGCCGTCCTCGTCCTGGTAGCCGTCCTTGTCCTCCGGCTCGTCCGGGCACTTGTCCTTGTCGTCGTTGATGCCGTCGCCGTCCTTGTCGACGATGGGGCAGCCCAGGTTCTGCAGCGGGCCCGGCTCGTTGGGGCACTTGTCCGTGCCGTCCACGATGCCGTCCAGGTCGTTGTCCAGCTCCGGGCAGCCGTCGTCGTCCTGGAAGCCGTCCTTGTCCTCCGGCTGGTCCGGGCACTTGTCCACGTTGTCCAGGACGCCGTCGCCGTCCTTGTCCTTGGGGGCCTCCGCCGGGCAGCCGTTGTTCTCCGCCACGCCGGGGATGAGCGGGCACTTGTCCTGCGCGTCCAGCACGCCGTCAGCGTCGTTGTCCGTGTCCGGGCAGCCGTCCTGGTCCTGGAAGCCGTCCACGTCCTCGGCCTGGTCGGGGCAGGGGTCGTCCTTGTCCAGGACGCCGTCGCCGTCGCCATCCGTCTCCTCGATGCTCACCACCACCTGCTGCTGGGGCTGCTGCGGCTGGTCCGGCTGCTGCGGCTGCGGGGCCTCCGGCCGGTCGCGCACCAGCACCTGGCGCGGGGCGCAGTTCTTGGACAGCTCCAGGGCGCGCTTCACGGCGCCGTCGGCGCTGCGCACGTGCTGGGCCGCGCGGGTGCTGTTGCCCTGGCTCAGCTCGCCCCGGGCGAAGTCGAGGTTGGCCTCGGCGGCGGCCAGTTCGGCGGGCGCGCAGCGCAGGGCGCCGCCCCTGCGGGCGCGCTCCACGTCGGCGGTGAGGACCTCGGTGTCAGCGCGGATCTTGTTGCCGCTGACGCAGGCGGTGGTGGCCAACAGCAGGGTGAGCAGCGCGGACTGGGACAGACGCTTCATCGGGGAGCGCTCGGGCGTCACGGGTTCTGGGGGCGACCCTGGGAGTCGGCGTTGGCGGCGGACATGGCCTTCTCGCGCGCCTCGTTGGCGAAGCGGGACGCCTTCACCGCGAAGTCCACGCCGGCCTGGTAGTCCGAATAGCCGACCTCCTCCCGGGCCTTCTGGAGGTAGAGGTTGGCGGCCGTCCACTCGTAGGGGGCTTCCTTCTCGGCGCCGGCCGTACGCGCGGCCTGGATCTGCACCTCCGCGTCGAGGATGTTGGACGTCGATTTCACGGGGCCACATGCGGTCAGCACGCCCGCAACCGCCATCAGGAGCGACTGCTTCGTCATCACGTGGGCCTCGGTCATCCTAGAGGGAAGCGACTTGAGTCGGTCGTATCAATCGCCCTCGGGAGGGTCAAGAATCGGGCGGTCGGCGTGAAGCAGGGAGCCGGGCGGAGGGGGGGACTTTGACGGCAGGCGCCGCGCTTGCCATCGTTCCGCCCCCGTGCGTTCCCCGTCCGCGTCGCTGCTCCTCCTCGTGGTCCTGTTGCCCCTGGCCGGCCTCGCCGCCGGCTCCGCGTCCGCGGCCAAACGCGCCCAGAGCCGCAAGGAGGCGGACGCCGTGCTCGCCCAGGTGTCCCAGGGCGGCCCCGTGCCGGCCGCCGCGTCGCGCCTGCGCTACCTGCGGGAGGAGTCCTACGCGGCCGAGCAATTGGGTCCCATCCTGCGCAACACCTTCGAGGAGCGCACCCGCCGAAACCTCGCCTCGCTGCTGGCGTCGCTCGGCGCGCGCCAGGGCGAGTCCACGCTCGCGAGGCTCGCCTCGGATGGCGACAGCACCGTGCGCATGTACGCGGCGCAGGGTCTGGCGAAGCTGGGCAGTCGCAACACCGCCGTCGTGCTGCCGCTCCTGGATGACAAGAGCAGCGGCGTGCGCCGGGAGGCCGCGCGGGCCCTGGGCGCGTCGCGCAACCCCAAGATGGGCAAGCCGCTGATGGCGGCCGCCAAGACGGAGCAGGACGTGGAGGTGCGGGCCGCGCTGCTGGAGGCCGCGGGAACGTCCGGTGACGCGAAGCAGAAGCCAGGGCTCAAGGCGTACCTGGACAGCGACTCGGAGAGCACCCGTTTCGCCGCGGCCCGGGGGCTGTGCCGGCTGGGGGCTCCGGAGGGCTTCGCGTTCGCGCAGAAGCTGCTGGGCAACCCCGACAAGTTCGTGCGCCGCCAGGGCCTGGCGCTCTTCGAGGGCGTGCCGGCCAAGAAGGCCAGCCCCGTGCTGTCGCCGCTCCTGAAGGACGCGGACCGCGCCATTGCCGCCGCCTCCGCGCGGATGCTGCACCAGGGCGGGGATGCTGCCGCGCTGGACTGGCTGGTGCTGGCGTCCTGGAACGCGAAGGGCGAGGAGAAGCTCACCTACGAGAAGGAGCTGGAGACGCTCCAGCTCGCGGACGACCGGCGCAAGGCCATCCTGCGCAAGGCCGGGGTGGCGCCGTGAGCTTCGTAGGGATGTGCGCGCTGGCGCTGCTGGCCCAGGCGCCGGTCGCGTCCCAGGCTCCGGGCAATCCCGTGCCGCCAGCGCGCGCGGTGCCCGCATCCCTGAGCGCGCCCGCGAATCCAGGGGCCCTGCCGCCGCCCGCGCCCGTGCGGGAGAACGGCTGGAAGCCCCTGACGCCGGAGCAGCGCGCGGCCCTCATCGCGGATCAGGCGGAGACGCCGCTCGCCGAACGGCTCCTGGGCATGAGCGAGCGCTTCCTCAACACCCCCTATGTGCTCTCCCCGCTGGGGGAGGGCCAGGGCGTGGATCCCGACCCCACCTTCCGCCTGGACGCGGTGGACTGCCTCACCTTCGTGGAGGAGACGCTGGCGCTGGGCATGGCCCACGGCGAGCCGGAGGTGCCGGCGCTCCTGGAGCGGATCCGCTACGCGAGCACGCCCGCGTACGAGGACCGCAACCACCTGATGGAAGCGCAGTGGCTGCCCAACAACATCAAGAAGGGCCTGCTGGTGGACGTGACGCGGCGCTACGCGAAGGACGACGCCGTCGCCGTCACCAAGACGCTCACCGCGAACACCTGGCAGTCGAAGTCGTCCCTGGCGCTGCAGCTGCCGAAGGAGCGCCAGCCCGTGGGCACCTTCGGGCTCACCATGATTCCGTTGGACAAGGTGCTCACGCACGCGCGCGACGTGGCGTCCGGCACCATCCTCGTCGTGCTGCGCGAGGACCTGCCGCTGAAGGCCACGCGCATCACCCACCTGGGCTTCGTGGTGCAGAAGAAGAAGCGCACGTACCTGCGCCACGCCTCCCGGGGCGGCTACAACCGCGTGGTGGACGAGGACCTGGAGACGTTCCTCGCCCGCAACGCGCGCTACGACAAGTGGAAGGTGACGGGCGTGAGCCTCTTCGAGGCCCGGCGTCCGCCCCCCACGCTCGCCTCGCAGCCCGCGCCCTCGGCGGGCAGCGCGGACGTCGGCGCGCCTTGACGCTCGTCCCCTCCTAGAAGGCGGGAGGGGCGGCGTCCGCCTGGGCGCGGTCCAGCTCGCCCTCGCGCTCCTCTTCCTCGGCGGCGCGTCCGGCTTCGTCCGCCGTGGCCAGCCCCTGGATCTTCACTTCCTCCAGGAGGGCGGCGGCGCGCGTCTGGAACGTGTCCGGGACCAGGATTTCCCACCAGGGCAGCAGGTTGCCGGTGGTCAGCTCGTCCACCACGCCCGAGCGGCCGGGGCGGACGATGAGCGGGATGTGCTGTTCGTTCAGCACGTCCTCGAAGACCTGGGCCGTCACGGGATCCTCCGCGATGCCCGCCTTCACGAACCGGTGATCATCCAGCTCATGGGGAAGCGGCAGCCCCCGGTCACGCATCTCGTCCGACGAGACGAGCGGTGGGTGGTTGGGGCAATCCGTGCAGTTCACGACACTGTCCTGATACTCCGAGCCACACCGTGCGCAGTACCTCATGAGGCCCTCCTGGGCGATGGCTGGAATGTTAGGAACGCTTCGCGCGGATGGCAGGCGGCCCCCTGTGCGAATTCCTCAGTGCTTCGCCTCTTCCCCCAGCTTGCAGACCATCTTGCTGAGCCCCTCCACGTCGATGGGCTTGCGCATCACGACGTCGCAATACCCGGCGCCGTCCACCTGCGCGTAGCCGGACACGAGCACGACGCGGGCGTTGGGTTCGCGCTCCTTGACCTGCTGCGCCAGCTCCGTGCCGTTCATGCCCGGCAGGGACTCATCCGTCACCACGACGTCGGGATGGGTCTCCTCGAAGGCCCGGAGGCCCGCGACGCCGTCCGCGGCGGTGGTGACGTCGAAGTCGTCCTCCAGCAGCTCCGCCAGGAGTTCACGGCTGTCACCGTCGTCCTCGACCAGCAAGACCTTGATTCGCTCGCCATCCATGCGCCTACAGCAACCCGGTGCTGAGGGTTATTCATTCACCCGGGCCGTCCCGGACGCGGCGACGGTCGGCTGGCTGCTTCGGGGGAGGCCAGGCGGGAAAGCTTGCGAAAGCCCCTCACGGAAGGGCCGGGGACTGCCCATGTTTGTTCCCGGAGGTGAATCCATGAAGGTGTTGTTGCGTGGAGTGCATCTGAAGCTGTCGGACAACCTCAAGGCGTACACGGATGAGCACCTGGTCGCTCACATCGAGCGGTTCGCCGAGGACGAAGCGTCGGAGATCGACATCGCGCTCGTGGACATCAACGGACCCAACAAGGGAGGCGTGGACAAGGAGTGCCGGGTGACGGTGCGCATGCCCGGAATGGAGGCGGTGCACGTGACGGAGACGGCGGAGACGCTGTTCCAGGCCATCGACGCAACGCGTGACCGGTTGGAGAAGACCATCAAGCGCGCGGTGGAGCGGCGCCGCAGCGTCGCGACGAACGGCCTGCCGTACGACCTCAACGCGGACGCGGCGAGCAACCTGTAGCCGTCCCGCTTTTGCCGCGTGCTCGCTGTTCAGTAGACGAAGGGCCCGGGAATTCCGGATGCCAGCCAGGCATCCGGCCCCCGGGTTCCTTCAGGCCAGTTCCTTGCTGGGGTCGGAAGGTGGACGCTATAAGCGGATCCCCTCACCCTTGGGCTAAAGGACGGCGATGGTCCGCCTCAAGTTCCTGCTGTTCGCACTCCTGGTCCTCGGACTGGGCCTGGCTCACCTCCCGACGCTGTCGGCGCCTCAAGGCGCGCGCGCGGTGGAAGGCGCCGCGCTCCAGGCCGCCTCAGGTGCCGGCGAAGTGTCGCGGCGCGTGGATGCGCGCCGCTCCGAGATCCAATCCCTGGCGCTGAAGCTGGCCGGCAGTCCCGGCGTGGCGGCCGCGGTTCACGCCCTGCGTCCCGCGCCGGTGGCGAAGTCGCCGCGCGACCGCAACGCCGGGAAGGACGCGGAGGAGGCCGGTGCGCTTTCGCCGCTGACGGCCGAGCGCTTCGGGGCCCTGCGCGCCGCCGCGGAAGCGGTGCTGCCCAAGGAGCTGCAGGGCGCCGTGGTGGCGGTGGTGGCCGGGGACGCGAGCTTCCATGCGCGCGCCGGGGCCGAGCCGTCCTCCGATGCCGCCCTCCTGGACGTCCCGGCGCTCGCGAAGGCGGGCACGTCCGTGGTGGATGCCTTCGGGGCGCCGCACGTCTTCGCGTCCGTGCCGCTCGTGTGGAGCGGCGATGCGACCCAGGCTCCCGCGCTGACGCTGGTGGTGGGCGCGCCGCTGGTGGCGGACACCGCGCTGCAGGGCGCGCTGGACGCGTCGGGGGTGGCCGCGCTGGGGCTCGTGCAGGGTGACAAGGTGGTGGGG
>NZ_RAWI01000211.1 GCF_003612125.1 Corallococcus praedator | reverse complement strand
CCCGCGGGGTCGGGCACCCCGCGCTCCACGGCCCTACCCTGCCTTATCGCGGCAGGCTGACATGGCCAGGGCCCGCGTGTCCCCCTCCGTAACGCCCGCAGGCCCTGCGAGCAGCCGGAAGCTCCGTCTCCGCCGCGTATGAAGGAGCGGATCCACGGAAAATCTCCCCGACGAGCACCAAGCCAACCCCTACGCTCCGTATCCCGGAGCGAGCCGGTTGAACCTCCTGCGTCATCCCGGACCGAGAAGACCCGTCCCGCAAGGGCACACCGCAGGTACGGGAAAAAAGGTTGGAACGATGAGCAACGACAGGCTCCTGCTGAAGCTGCTTCCTGACGAGGATGGGGATGGGACGGCGGAGCTCCAGGTGAGCGCCCGCTCCGGCGCCTTCTCGGGAGAGAGCAGCGCATGGTTCAGCCTGGAGCAGCTCCGGGCCTTCGCCTCGGCGCTGACCGCCTTCCCCCTGGGCGAGGAGGCGCGGCGAGGCATCGCGGGCGGAACGTGGTCCTTCCACGAAGCCGACAAGGCCTACAAGCCCAACCAGGTCTTCGTCGCGATCTCCGCGTACCCCATCGATACCCGAGGGAGCCTGGGCGTCCGGGCCCGGCTCGCGACCCGCACGGACCGCGCCGAGCGCCCGGAGTCGGCCAATACCGCGGCAGTGGAACTCAAGACGACCTACAGCGCGCTCGCCCGTTTCTCGGAGCAGTTCGCGTTGCTGCTCGACGGCAGGGGCGAGGAGGCCGTCCTGCTGACGGATGAAACCACCTGAGCCGTCCTCCCGGATTCCGCCACTCCCGGGAGGACCTGCTTGCGCAAGAAGCTCAGTGCACCGGCGCGGTCCGCGAGACCGGCAGCGCCGGCACCGCGGGCACGGAAGGCCCCGCATCCAGCACGGGCATCCTGGGCGCCACCTTGCCGGTGATGAGCCGCATGTCCCGGCCCCCCTTGGTGAAGAACGTGTAGCCCCAGTTCAGCATCACCGACAGGCGATTGCGGAAGCCGATGAGGTAGGCGATGTGAACGCCCGCCCAGACGAGCCACGCGGGCGTTCCGTGCATCTTCCACTTGTCGAAGAGCATGCCCACCGCGTAGCCCCGGCCGATGACCGCGAAGTTGCCCTTGTCGTGGTAGCGGAACGCCCGGAGCGGCTTGTGCGCCAGCCGGTTTCGCACCGTCTTCGCCACGTGCCGCCCCATCTGCATCGCCGCCGGCGCGATGCCCGGCACCGGCTTGCCGTGCTGCTCCACCGCCGCCACGTCGCCAATCACATACACGTCGTCGAGGCCCGGCGCCGTGAGCAGCGGCCCCACCTTCACCCGCCCCGCGCGGTCCAGGGGCACCTCCAACGAACGCACCAGCGGGGACGCCGCCACGCCCGCGCCCCACAGCACCGTGCGCGTGGGGATGCGCTCCCCGCCAATGTTGACGCCTTCCGCGTCCACGCTCGTCACCATCGCCCCGGTGCGCACCTCCACGTGCAGCCGCTCCAGGTCGCGCTTCGCCGCCTCGGACAGGTCCTCCGGATACGCCGTCAGCACCCGGGGCAATCCCTCCAGGAGGATGACGCGCGCCTGCCGCGTGTCGATGCGCCGGAAGTCCTTCGGCAGCGAGTGCCGCGTCATGTACGCGAGCGCCCCCGCCAGCTCCACGCCCGTGGGCCCCGCGCCGATGATGACGAAGGTCAGCCACTCGCGCTGGCGCTCGGGGTCGGACTCGCGCTCCGCCGCCTCGAAGGCCGTCAGCACGCGCTCGCGGATGCGCACCGCGTCCTCCAGCGTCTTCAGGCCGGGCGCCACCTGCGCCCACTCCGGATGCTTGAAGTACGAGTGCGCCGCGCCCGTCGCCACCACCAGGGAGTCGTACGGAATCTCCCCGCCTCCGACGAGCAGCACCTTGCGGCGGGCATCCACCGCCTTCGCCTCCGCCAGCATCACCTGCGTGTTGCGCGCCTTGAGCACGCTGCGGATGGGCGCGGAGATGTCCGCCGGGTTCAGCACCGCCGTCGCCACCTGGTACAGCAGCGGCTGGAAGAGGTGGTGGTTGTAGCGGTCCACCACCGTCACCCGCACGTCGCGTGCCTTGCCCAGGGCCTTCGCGGCTTCCAGCCCGCCAAAGCCCGCCCCGACGATGACGACGTGATGCCGGCTGTCCTGGTCGCGTTCCATGGCGGGAAAGGTGCGGCCGCATGACGCGAACGGCCAGCACCCCCATGCACCGCCTGCTTCACAGGCACCGCCCGCACGCCAGGAGACCCGGCGAGCGGGCAGCCCAGGGCCTCTACTCCGCCGCCTTCGCGGTGCCCGTGCCCTTGGCCTGGTGCCACGCGGCGAGCAGCTCGCGCTCGCGGTCCGCGGGGATGCCCGCGCGCTGCTTGTCCTGACGCTCCGGAGGCAGGGTGTGGAACCACGCCAGCGTGTCGCGCACCGTGTCCGCCAGGGGCCGGATGGTGAGGCCCGCCTGGAGGGCGCGCTCGATGCTCACGCGGCCCAGGCCGCCCTCCGCGCCGGTGCGCGCCGCCCAGATGGGGATCTCCGGGATGGGCGTCGGCTTCTGCTGCTCCAGGAAGGGGGTCTCCACCCAGGTGAAGCGCGCGTCGCCGCCCGTCACCTCGCGAACGCTCTCCAGGAAGGTGCGCATCTTGATGGGCTTCGTGGGGCCGGTGACGTTGAAGACGCCCATCGTGCGGCGCTCCACGTTCCGGATGATGAACGCGGCCAGGTCGCGCGCGTCGATGAACTGCACCGGATCCTCGCCGTCACCGGGGGCCAGCACCTCGCCGCCCCTCGCCACGCGCAGCGGCCAGTAGGTGAAGCGGTCCGACCCGTCGTCCGGCCCCACGATGTAGCCGGGCCGGATGTTGAGCGCGCGCCCCGGCAGGGCGGCCTCCGCGGCCTGCTCGCAGAGCGCCTTGAAGGCGCCGTAGCTCTGCTCGGTGATCTCCTCCGGCGCCGCGGCGTCGATGGTGGCCACCGGGGCCGACTCATCCAGGTTCGCCTTCGTCAGCTCCTTGTAGACGGAGATGCTGGAGATGAAGACGTACTGGCCCACGTTGGGCGCCAGCAGCTCCGCGGACGCCTTCACCAGGCGCGGGAAGTAGCCGGACGTGTCGATGACGACGTCCCACTTGCGGCCCTGGAGCGCCTTGAGGCCCTCGCCCTTGTTCGGGTCGCGGTCACCCTGGAGCTTCTCCACGTCCGGGAAGAGGCCGGGGTTCGTCTTGCCGCGGTTGAAGAGCGTGAGGGTGTGGCCGCGCTCCTTGGCCCGCTCCACCAGCGCCGGGCCCAGGAAGCGCGTGCCGCCCAGGATGAGGATGCTCAGGGGCTTGCCCTTGGGGTTCTCCGCCTCCGGCCCCGGCCCCGCCTTGGGGGTCGTCGCACAGCCCAGGGTCTGGGCCACGCCCAACGCAGCCGCTGCTTGAATCACGCCTCTTCGGGTCAACTTCATGCCGTGGTTCCTCCGGGAAGGGTCGTCTGCGGGAGTGCTTCAGGCGCGCGCACGCGCTGCTGCCGCGCCAGGTACAGGGACACCGCGAGCCACAGCGCCGCCATGGGCACGGCGACCAGCGACAGGCCCGTCATGCCCAGGCCCATGGCGGTGAGGCCGCTCTGCATCCACGAGCTCACCGTGTCGCTGCCGCGGTACACCACCGTGTCGATGAAGCTCTTCGACTTGTAGCGGGCCTCGCGGTCCACGGTGGTGAAGAGGATTTCGCGCGACGGGCGCTCCAGCGCGTAGTGGCTGGCGCCCCGCAGCGACTTCACGCCGATGAGCACCGCGAGCACCGGCGCGAACGCGAGCACGCCGAAGCCCAGCATGGTGAGCACCGGCGGCACCGCCATGGCCACGCCCAGCCCCAGCTTCGAAATCACCCGCCCGGTGACCAGCGTCTGCAAGCCCAGGGTCAAGACCTGCACCCAGAAGTCGATGTCCGCGAACGCCGCCGTGCGCGCCGCCGCGTCCTTCGCCATCCCCGCCACCAGTTGAACCTCCTGGTAGTACAGGAACGTGGAGGTCGCCGCGTACAGCAGCACCTGGAGCCCCAGCGCGAGCAGGAACGGCGACGTCACCAACAGCCGCAGCCCCGCGAGCATCCCGCCGCCCACCGGCCCCTCGCGCGTGGCGGGCTGGTGCTGGACATCCCGCGCCCAGCGGCCCAGGCGCTTCACGCACTGCGCGCTCACCTCCAGCATCACCGCGGACAGGAGGATGAGGTTCACCGGCCCCACGCCCTCCGCCAGCCGCCCCACCAGGAACGGACCGACGATCATCCCCGTGGTGCCGCCCGCGGCGATGAAGCCGAAGAGCCGCTTGCCCTGATCGCTGGCGAACACGTCCGCCATGAAGCTCCAGAAGATGGAGACGACGAACAGGTTGTAGACGCTCAGCCAGACGTAGAAGGCTCTCGCCACGCCCTCCTTCGCCACGCCGAACTTCAGCAGCACGAAGAAGGCCAGCAGGTTGAGCAGGAAGAAGCGGTAGACGCGCGGCACCACGACGCGCCGGGGATAGCGCGCCACCAGCATGGAGAACGCCGGCACCGCCAGCAGCATCACGACGAACGTCACCGTGAACAGCCAGGGCAGGTGCTTCACGTCCCCCGCCGTGCCCATCTCGTTGCGGATGGGCCGCAGGATGGCGTAGCCGCACATCAGCGTGAAGAAGTAGATGAACGACCCGAGGACCGCCCCCACCTCCTCGTCCCGGACATCCACGAAGCGCTTGAGCATGATGGCGGCGCCCTCAACGGCGGTTCTGGCAGGGTATTCCCAACCTGCATTCCTGGGGAGGAAAGTCGCTATTTCCCTGCGAGGATTTCGCGCACGGTGGCCTCCACGCGGGGCAGGGCCTCCTCGATTTCAGCGACGGAGGTGGCGCCCACGGAGAGGCGGAACCAGCCCGTGTCCTCCATCAGACCGAAGGCCTGGAAGGGCACCACGGCGAAGCGGGCCTTCTCCAGGAGGCGCTTGCGGATGGCGTCATTGGTGGTGAGCCCATCCCTGCCCACCAGGTCGAACTGGACGGACAGGTAGATGGCGCCCTGCGGCGCGATGGCGCGCACCGGCAGGCCCGCATCCTTCATGCGCGCGAAGCCCCGGTGGAGCGCTTCCAGGCGCGCGTCCACGCTCGCGCGCATGCTGTTCAGGAAGGCTTCGGTGGCCTGCGTGTCGTCCAGGTAGCGGGCGGTGGCGACCTGTTCGGCCTTGGGGGCCCAGGCGCCCACGTGGCCCAGCACGTCGCGCATGCGGGCGATGAGGGTGGGCGCGCCCACGCCCCAGCCCACGCGCACGCCGGTGGCGGCGAACGCCTTGCTGATGCCGTCCACGAACACGGTGTAGGGCGCCATCTCCGGCACCAGCTCCACGGGCGTCACGTGCTTCGTGCCGCCGAAGCTGAGCACCCAGTAGATGTGGTCGTACATCAGGATGAGGGGCTTCTGGCCGCGGCCTTCGCGCGCGCGGTTCTCCTGGACGATGCGCTCGCAGATGGCGCGCAGCGCGGCCGGGTCCACCATGGTGCCGGTGGGGTTGAGAGGGCTGCACAGGCAGAGCATGCGCGCGGTGGACAGGTGCGGCTCCAGTTGCGCCAGCGTGGGCATGAAGCCGGAGTCCGCGTCGGTGGTCACCACCACGCTCTTCGCACCCAGCATGTGGGCGTAGTGGTTGTTGTTCCACGACGGCACCGGGTAGACGACGACGTCGCCCGGGTCCAACACCGCGCGGTAGGCAGCGTAGATGATGGGCCGCGCTCCGCCCGCGATGACGATGCCCTCCAGCGGGTACTTCAGCCCCAGGGAGCGCTCATAGAAGCGCTGCACGGCCTGGCGCAGCTCCAGCACGCCGTCGGAGGGCGGGTAGTTGGTCTCCCCTGCCTGGAGCGCGGCGCCAATCTGGGTGCGCAGGCCATCCGGGATGGGGAACTCCTTCGGACTGAAGTCGCCCACGGTGAGGTTGCAGACCTTCGTGCCCTTCGCCACCAGTTCGCGGATCTCCGCGGCGATGCGGAGGATTTCACTGCCCACGAGTCCACGCACCATGGTGCCTACGGTGGTGTCGTCGCGCGAGGGACGCGGGAGGGAGGTCAGGTCGAGGGCCATGAGGCGCAAGTCTCCAGTGAGGGGGCTCGAAGGGGTGGCCCGGGACGCGGCCGGGCGGACCCTATACGCAACCCGTCCGGGCGTGGGGACGCAGTTCGGCGGGTGGCCTTCCAACTTCCAAAGCCGACCGGGTGGAGGGGGAACGGCGCGCCAAGCCTCCCCCGGGCCCACGCCTGCTGGGCAACAGTCGCGGGCCCGACGGTGGAGCATCTTCCGTGACTCGGGCGCGCACCTTGTGCGAGGAATCCGAAGTCCCCGTGGGACGCGGTTCAACTGGAAGGCCGGAGGAACAGGATGCGTCTGCGACTGGGGTTGTGCGCGCTGGGGCTGGTGGGCGGGCTGCTGGGGGCGGGCTGTGAGAAGCAGCAGGAGCCGCCGACGGTGCCCATGGACGTCCCGGCCGTGCCCGCGCCCACCAACACCGTGCCCCGGGAAGGTTCCGCTCCCACCACCGCGACGCCGCCCGTGGAGCGCGTCCTGGACACGGGCAGCGCGCAGGGCACGGGCGGCAAGGCCAGCGCCCCGGTGGACGCAGGCAGCGCCCCGGCGGATGCGGGCAGCGCCCTGGCCGCGGACGCCACGTGGACGCTGGAGGCGGTGGAGAAGAAGCGCAGCGAGCCCCCCTCCGTCACGATGAGCTCGGTGCGCACCGGCACGCACGAGGGCTACGACCGCACGGTGTTCGAGTTCGCAGGACCCCGCCTGCCGGGCTACCAGGTGTCGTACGTGAAGACGCCGGTGCAGGACTGCGGCTCGGGGGACGACGTGCCGGTGCCGGGCAAGGCCGCGCTCCAGGTGCGCTTCACCCGGGCGCAGGCGCACAACGAGCAGGGCCAGGCCACGGTGGCGCAGCGCACCTTCAAGCCCGCGCTGCCGTCGGTGCTGGAGCTGGCGCGCCTGTGCGCCTTCGAGGGCGAGGTGACGTGGGTGCTGGGCACCACGCGCAAGGCGCCGTTCCGCGTGCTGGAGCTGACCCAGCCCACGCGCCTCGTGCTGGACGTCCAGCACTGAGGCGACGGGCAGGACGCCCCTAATGCCTCGGCGGTAGCGCGCGCTTCCTCGCCACGAGGTCGCGCGCGTCCCGCTCCGAGTCCGCGAAGTCCACCTCCACCATCCACCGGCCGGTGAAGTAGAGCGCCAGCATCAGCGCCTTGGCCCCCGCGAGCTGTCGCGCGCCCGTGCCGACGTAGATGTGGCCCCGGAACCACTCCTCCTTCGAGTGCGCCACCAGCAGCTCGCGCGCCTCCTTCTCGAGGAGCGAATTCGACACGTCGGAGATGAGGAACACCGGCTGCGTGGAGGCCACCTCCTGGTACACCTCCAACACCTTCTGGCAGTCCTCCAGCTTCGAGGGCCCGTTGAACTTCATCACCAACAGGTCCGGCTCCTCGAAATGCGCGTGATGCGCTCCGAAGTTCCACTCACGACGATTCGCCACGCGGTCCCCCGCTTGAAGCCTTACTTCAACAGGCTTAGCCCTGATAACGCTTCCAACAGGGATTTCAAGGCAAGGATTCCAATCCGAGACGCTTTCAAATCCTCTCACAGTGAAGTCGAACGGCCCTGGAGTGACATTGGACCCCTGACGTCGGGTCATCAATGACAGCCGCTCAAGCAGGCCCGAGGCGCGCCCCGGCGCGATAGGCGGAAGGCGTGACGCCGAACCGGGCACCGAAGCGGCGGACGAACTCGGAGAGGTCGCCGAAGCCACAGGCGAACGCGATGTCCGCGATGCGGTCGTGGGACGTGCGCAGGCGTTCGGCGGCGAGCCCCAGGCGGCGGCCGAGGACGTAGCTGTAAGGGCTTTCCCCTATCACCTTGCGGAAGGTGCGCAGGAAGTGGTGCCGGCCCATGCCCAGCCCCTCGGCCAGGGTGCCGAGTGAGAGGGGTTCGACGAGCCGGGCCTCCATCGTTCGCACGGCCTCCGCCATGCGGCGCTCATCGCGTGTGCTCACGGAGCGTGGGGTGCCCGCCTCCACCCCGCGCAGCGCCGCACCCGCCATCCGCAAGACCAGCTCCTCCGCGCTCCGCGCCCCCGGCGAGGCAGCCAGCGCCTGGACGTCCGCGATGAGCGGCGCGAGGCGCTGAAGCGGGGGCAGCCGGTGGGAGGCAAAGCCCGTTCGCGTCACGCCCGACAGGTCCCCCGCCACCTCTTCCAGCAGCGCGGGGGCCAGGTGGAAGGCGACACACCGGTCGCCCACGCCATGCTCATGGCCGCAGCAGAAGGAGGCCTTGGGCTCGCCAAGCAACAGCGAGCCGGGCGTCAGCAGCACGCGTCCGCGCTTCGAGCGGTAGGTGAAGCTCCCCTCCAGGACGGCGGAGACGGACACCCAGGCGTGCTCCTCCTCGAAGACGGGGTCCCGGGGACCGGAGCGGCAGACGACCTCGCTCACCCGCCACCCCTCGCCAGAGGCCAACAGGCGCGCCCACACCCGGTCAACAATCCCCAAGTCGTCCGGGGCCCGGCGCTTCATGCTCCCAACCCTCCTCAATTGACTGACGGGGTGGAGCATGGCGACGCAAGGAACAACTGTCACGCGTGAGGTCATCTGGCGACGCGTGATGGATGAGCTCGGTTTCGAGCAGGCGCGGGTGAAGCGGGACCAGGAGGGGGTGGGGCTCTCCGGAGTGATCCTCGTCGCGGAGCAGGGGGCACCGCTGAGGGTGGACTATTCGGTCGTCTGCGACCCCGCGTGGCGGACGCGCCGCGTGGCCGTGACGCAGTCCTGGCGCGGCGCCCGTCAGCACCTCACGCTGGAGCACGACGGCGCGGGGCGGTGGCTGCGGGACGGGCGCGCCGTGGAGGCGTTGGAGGGCTGCACGGACGTGGACCTGGGCCTGAGTCCTTCCACCAACGCGCTGCCCATCGGACGGCTCCAGCTCGCCGAGGGCGCCACCGCGGAGATCCGAGTGGCGTGGGTGCGCTTCCCTTCGCTGGACGTCACCCCCGCGCGCCAGGGGTATGCGCGCGTGGGGCCCGCGCGCTACCGCTATGAGAGCCTGGACAGTGGCTTCAACGCGATGCTCGACGTCGATGCGGATGGGCTCCCCATCGAATACGCCGGCATCTGGCGCCGCCTGGCGGAAGGCCCCGCCGCGCCGGAGCCCACGTCCGAGCGGTTCGTGAACGCATTGGTGAGCCCGGGCCCCTCCACCGAGCTGGGCGACGCGGCCGCCACCTTCGGCTGGTTGGTGGGCGGCTGGGAAGGGACGATCCAGGACCACGACCTGGAGGGCGGCGTCCGACAAAGCGAAGGCGAGTGGTGGTTCCACTGGGTGCTGGAGGGGCGGGCCCTGCAGGACGTCTTCATCGTGCCGTCGCGACGCTCGCGCGGCTCCACGCAGGTGGAGCCGGGGGCGAACCGTCGCTACGGCACGACCGTGCGCACGTTCGACCGGGCGGGCGGGACGTGGCGCATCCTCTGGGTGAGTCCCACCGGTGGAGCCATCAACCGGCTCGACGGAGGGCGCGAGGGTGACGCCCTTGTCCTCCGGGGAGAGCACCGCAGCAGGCCCATCCGCTGGAGCTTCTCCGACATCGGGACGGACCGATTCACCTGGCGCGGCGAGGAACAGGACAGCGCCGGGCAGTGGAAGCTCCAGTCGCGCTTCGACATGCGGCGCATCGCCTGAGCGAGAACGGTCTACGCGCCCCACCGGAGCTGGGCGGCGGCGTGGTCCAACCGCCCAAGGAGGTCCGCATGGCGGGTCCGCGCCCTGTCCCCGCCCGCGCGCAGGGCCATCGCGAGCACCTGGGGCAGGTTGAGGGCGGCGCCCGCGCGCAGGCGCTGGTGGTATTGCGAGGCCCAGTCCTGGGGAATGCGCAGCGACCAGTTGCGCGGGTCCACGGAGCCCGGGGCGTTGTACGTGTCGGGCATGCCCAGCAGGTCCGCGAAGAACACCATCACGCTGCGCGCGCGGCTGGCGAACAGGTCCGCGAACTTCGCCTGCGCGAGCAGCCCCGGCTCCCTCGCGAGCTGACGCGCGAAGTCCTCGCGGCCCTCTGCCTCCGGATGCAGCCGCTGCGCGAGGTAGTCCGCCTGGGCGCGCAGGGCGTGCTTCCACTGCCATTCCGCGACGAGCCGCCAGAGCGATTTCGTGTCGTGGTTTCCCACCATGACCCAGTCCTCGGGGGCCACGTTCTCGCTGCGGTACACGTCCGCCGGGTTGTTCAAGTCCGCCTTCTGCGTGACGCGGAAGCGACCCAGCCCGTCGCGCGCCATCACCTGGGACAGTTCGAAGGGCAGCGTGCTCAACACCTCGCACAGCACGTCCTCGCGGGCACGGCCGCGCTCACGGGCCTTGCGCACCACGGTGTCGAAGAGCAGCGCGTAGCGCTGGACCTGTTCGGGCTTCAGCCACTTCACCCAGCCATCCGCGTGACGCGGCTGCGCGCGGTCCAGTTGCTCCGCGGCGACGATGGCGTACCGGGCCAGCTCCGGGTGGTCCTTCAGGTCTGGCGACGAGAAGAGGCGTGCGCCGCCCTGCACCGCACGCAGTGGATCCGGCAGGCCCGCGCGGTACACCCAGGGACAGACGAGGCCGTGGGGATGGTCGATGCGCAGCCCGTCGTACTCGGAGAGCATCTTGCCCAGCCGAGCCTCCATGAAGCGCAGCACCGGGCCGGGCTCCGCGCCCTCCGGGGCGACGTACTGCTCCGGGTCCAGCACCGGGTAGTTCCACGGCTGGCCCTCCGGGTTGGTGCGGCTGGGCGGCGCGCCCATGAGGTACGCCCCCAGGAACAGGCCCTGCCGCGCCCAGGTGTCCCGGGGCGAGAAGCCAATCTGGAGGTCGCCGTACAGCTTGAAGCTCCACCCCGCCGCGCGCTCGCGCAGGACACCGTGCTGTTCGTGCACGAGGAACTGGCGGAAGGCGTACTGCTCCACCGCCTCCGCTTCGAGCGTCAGCAGCTCCCGGATGCGCGCTTCCGCCTGGGCCTCTTCTCCCGGCCGGGGCGCATAGAGACGTCCGTCCAGTGAATCCGCCCAGGAGCGCCAGTCATCCGGAGTGCCCTTGCGCGCACCGAGCACGTCGAACAGCGCATCCGGTTCCAGCCAGGCCCGGTGCTCCTCCCGGAACGCCGCGAAGCGCCGCTCCAACGCGTGAATGGAGGCGGGCGCATCCGCGCGGGACCTCTCCCGCAGGAACGTCTCCCAGACCTCCTGGAGCGCCAGGGACTGTGAACGACAGGCGTGGTGATAGCGGGCGTCCGGACCACCGCCTCCGGGCACTTCCGCGACGAGTCGCGCCAGCGTGTCGGCGGACAGCAGCGCGCCCCAGGGCCCGTGCGGATCCGTGAGCGGCGCGAGCGCGATGTTCAACGTGTTGCGCGAGAACAGCGTCCCGTCATACGGCGACGGGTTGTACGCGGTGGTCTGCCCCTGGGGTCCCAACTGGATGCCGGTGAAACCCATGTCCCGGGCGAAGGCGAGGAAGCGCGCGGCCCCTTCCGAGTACGGCGAGCCCCGGCCTACGTCCTCGCCTGGCAGGCCGGGGAAGCTGGGGTCGTGAAGGCTCAGGACCCAGCGGGTGACGCCCAGTGCCTCCAGGGCTTCGGTGACGAGCGAGCGATGCGAGTCGGGCAGCGGGGACAGGAGCTCCACACTCCAGACCCTATGGTCTCAAGCGGGGAGCGCCAACCGTTCCTTTGGGAGGACGCGAGGTTCCTCCGCGCATCAGTCCTGTCGGCCCTGGGGCTGGGGCCGAGGCTCCCCGCCGCCCCCGTGCACGGGCCCCGGCGCGCCGCCCTTGAACACCTTGCGCAGCTTCCGGAACAACCACGTGCGACCGTCCGAAAGAATCTCATACACCGTGGGTATCACCAGCAGCGTCAGCAGCGTGGACGTGATGACGCCGCCAATCACCGCGCGTCCCAGCGGGGCCCGGAAGTCGCCGCCCTCGCCACTTCCCAGCGCCACCGGCACCATGCCCGCGATGAGCGCCAGCGTCGTCATCATGATGGGGCGCAAGCGGATGCGCCCCGCCTGGATGAGCGCTTCGCGCAGGGGCATCCCCTTCTCGTGCTGCCACTTGGCGAAGTCGATGAGCAGGATGGCGTTCTTCGCCACGATGCCCATCAGCAGGATGACGCCGATGAGGCTCATGATGTTCAGCGTGTCCCCGGTCACCAACAGCGCCAGCACCACGCCGATGAGTGACAGCGGCAGCGACACCAGGATGGCCAGCGGATCCAGGAACGAACCGAACTGGATGACGAGGATGAGGTACATCAACATCACCGCCACGCCCAGCGCCAGGAACACCCGGCCGAACACCTCCTGCTGATCCGCCGACTCACCGCCCGTGGACAGCTCGTAGCCCGGCGGCATCCTCACGGACTGGAGCCGCGTCTGGACGTCGCGCATCACCTCCGACAGCGACCGGCCCGCGACGTTCGCCTGCACGTTGATGACCTTCTCGCGGTTCAGGTGGTCGATCTGCGCAGGGCCAATGGTCTGCGTCACCTTCGCCACCTGCCCCAGCGGCACCACGACGGGCGCGCCGTCCGGCCCCGAGCCAATCACCAGCGGAAGCTGGGCCAGGTCGGAGGGGTTCTCCCGGAACTGCGGCGCAAGGCGCACCATCACGTCGCGCGTCTCGCCAATGGGGTCCACCCAGTCACCGGAATCCAGCCCCGCGAAGGCCGGCCGCAGCGACTGCGCCACCATGCCCACCGTCACGTTGAGCTGCCCCGCGACGCCCCGGTTCAGCTCCACCTCCAGCTCCGGCTTTTCGCCGCGCGTGGACAACCCCACGTCCACCGCGCCCGGCACCTGCTTCACCTCCTTCATCACCTGCTGGGCCACCTGGTTGAGTCCCTTCGAATCTGGCCCGCGCAGCTCCAGTTGGATGGACTTGATGGCCCCACCGAAGCCACTGGTGAACACCGACACCGACGCGCCACCCACCGCGCGCAGCTCGTCGCGCAGCGTCTTGCCCAGCACGTCCTGGCTCGCCTTGCGCTCATCCTTCGGCTTGAGCCGCACGTACACCAGCGCCTGGTCCACGCCCGGCGAGCGCAGCGGCAGCGGCACACCGATGGTCGTGTACGTGTACGCGACCTCCGGGTGCGCGCGCGTGAGGCGGGACACCTCCTCCACCTTGCGCCGCGTGTAGTCCAGGCTGGAGCCCGCGGGCGTCTCCACCAACATCTCGATTTCGGCGCGGTCGCTCACCGGCACGAAGCCCGCGCCGCCGAAGAGCCCCTGCATCGCCACCGCGCCCACCAGCGAACCCACCGCCAGCAGCACCATCGCCAGCCGGTGGTCCAGCGCCCACGCGATGACGCCCTTGTAGCGGTCCGCCTGCCGGTCGAACCAGTGGTTGAAGCGCGCCAGCCCCCGCGAGATGAAGTTGCGCCGCTCGCCCTTCTCCACCTGCGGGTCGGGCCAGTACGCGCTGAGCATGGGGTCCAGCGAGAAGCTGACGAACAGCGACACCAGCACGGAGATGGCGATGGTGAGCGCGAACGGCTTGAACCACTGTCCCGCGACCCCGTACATGAACGCCACCGGGACGAACACCGCCACGATGGAGAACGTCGTGGCCGCCACCGCGAGGCCAATCTCGTTCGTCCCCTCGCGCGCCGCCGTGTAGTGGTCCTTGCCCATCTCCACGTGCCGCACGATGTTCTCGCGCACCACGATGGCGTCATCGATGAGGATGCCGATGGCCAGCGTCAGGCCCAGCAGCGACATCGTGTTGAGCGTGAAGCCAAAGGCCCAGACGCTCACGAACGACGCCAGCACGCTCACCGGCAGCGCCAGGCCGGTGATGACCGTGGAGCGCCACGAATTGAGGAACAGGAACACCACCAGCACCGTCAGGAGCGCGCCCTCAATCAGCGCCTGTTGCACGTTGAGCACCGAGTTCTCCACGCGCGTGCCCGCGTCGCGGACGATCTCCAACCGCGCGTTGGCAGGCAGCCGCTGCTGGAGCGCCTTCACGCGCTCGCGCACGCCGTCCGCGACCTCCGTGGTGCTGTGGCCCTTGGACTTGATGACCTCGATGCCGACGGCCTGCGCGCCGTTGTAGAGCGACAGCGTGCGCGGCTCCTCGGTGCCGGCGAACACGTCCGCCACCTCGCCCAGCCGCAGCGTGCGCCCGTTGCGCTCCGCGATGGGCACCTGCGCGAAGTCCTCCGGCGTCGCCAGCCGGCCCTTGAGCCGGATGGTGCGCTCCTGCAGCTCGGAGTTGAGCCGGCCCACCGGCGCGGCCAGGTTCTGCGTCTCGAGCGCCGCCACCACCTGCGCCACCGACAGGCCGGCCGCCTGCAACGCCACGGGCCGCACCTGCACCGTCATCTCCCGGTCCACGCCGCCCACCACCGTGGCCTGCGCCACGCCGGGCACGGAGCGCAGATCCCCCACCACCGTGGGGTCCGCGATGAGCGTCAGCGCGGGCACGTCCAGCGCATCCGACGTGAGCACCAGCGACACGATGGGTTGGTCCGCGGGGTCGAAGCGCGTGAGGATGGGCTCCTCCATCTCCCGCGGCAGGTCCGCGCGCTTGCTGGAGATGGCGTCCCGGATGTCCTGCGACGCCTCCTGCACGTCCTTGTCGAAGTCGAAGAAGACGGTGAAGTTCGCCAGGCTGTCCGTGGAGCTGGACGTCGTCTTCTTCCCGTCGATGCCGGAGATGCTGAAGATGGCATCCTCGATGGGCTCGACGATTTCGCGCTCCACCGTGTCCGGCGATGCGCCGGGGTACGCGATGGTGACGTTGATGACCGGCTGCTGGATGTCCGGGAACTCGTCCGTCTCCAGGTTGATGAGCGCGACGAGGCCGAACACGACGAGCGCCACCATCGCCGTGATGGTGACGGTGGGGCGCTTGATGGCGAAGTCGGAGATGAACACGGACCGCTCCTGCACTGCTTCAACGGGTGGGGTGCGCGCCTACGGGGCCTTCGCGGGAGGCTGGGTCGGCGCGCTCGCGGACGTGCCCGCGGCCGGTGCCTGCGGGGGCGCACCGGACGCATTGCCCGCGCCGCCCACGCCCTGCGCTTCCCGCGGAGCTCCGGGCTTCTGCTGACCTTCGGGCGTGGCGGAGACCTTCACGGGCGTGCCCTCCGTCAGGTCGCGCGCGGACCCGAGCAGCACCACGTCCCCGGCCTTCAACCCCGAGCGGACCTCCACCCGCTGCGCCACGTCGTCCTTCAGGCCCAGCGTCACCGCCACCTGCTCCACCCTACCGTCGGTGATGCGCTGCACGGTGGGCGGCTCCTGGCGCGTGTCCAGCGCGTCCACCGGCACCGCGAGCGCCTGCTTCGCCTGCGACGCCACGCGCCCTTCCGCGAACAGGCCCGACAGGAGCATCTGTTCGCTGTTGGGAATGCTCACGTAGATGCGCACCTGTCCTGTCGCGGGATCCACCGCCGGGTTGATGAGCGCCACCCGTCCCTGGAAGGCGCGGTCGGCGTAGCCGTTGACGCGGAAGTCCACCTGCGTGCCCACCTTCACCTGATCCAACTGCGCCGCGGGCACGGACGCCTCCAGCCGCAGCGTGGCCGGATCCACCACGGTGAAGAGCGGCGCGCCCGGCTGGACGATGTCGCCCGAGTGCACCTGCCGCTCGCTCACCACGCCCGTGAACGGAGCGGTCACCTTCGTGCGCCCCAACTGGTCCTGCGCCAGCTTCAGACGCGCCTGCGCCTCCGCGAGCTGCCCTTCCGCCTGCGTCCTGGAGAGCTGGGTGCGTTCAAAGTCGCGGCGGGTGATGACGCCCTTTTGGACGAGCATCCGGTTGCGCTGCTCATCCGCCTTCGCCACCTGCAAGGCACTGCGCGCCACGCGCAGGGTGGAGCTGGCCGCCAGCACCTGCTCGCGCAGCGTGCCCTCCTCCACGCGCGCCAGGAGGTCGCCCTCCTTCACCGCCTGCCCCTGGTCCGCCTTCACTTCCAGGATGCTGCCGCCCACCTCCGCCCGCACGCTCGCCACCCGCCGCGCCTGGAGCGAGCCGGAGATGATGGGGCCGCTCTGCAGTTGCGTGGGCGACACGCGCACCACGTTCTCCGGCCCCAGGGACACCACCTGGGGTGTGGTGGGCGCCGCCGCTTCTTCCGAGCGCTGTCCACACGCGGCGCCCAGCCAGAGGACCCCCAGCAGCAGGCCCACGCGCGAAGCCCGGCGTCCCGTCGTTGAATCGGCTCGTCTCACGGCCTGCCTCCCCC
>NZ_RAWI01000210.1 GCF_003612125.1 Corallococcus praedator | reverse complement strand
GGGAGGGCCTGCGTCAGGGGACCCTGCAAGGAGGACTGCTCGCAGGCCTGCTCTTCAGCGCGGAATTCCTGCTCATCGCGCTGGCCCTCACGTACACCAGCGCGGGCCACGTCGCGGTGTTCCTCTACACCGCGCCCGTCTTCTCCGCGCTCGGACTGCACCTGCTGCTGCCCGGTGAAAAGCTGCGGCCGCTGCAGTGGCTGGGCATCGCCGTGTGCTTCGGCGGCATCGCCGTGGCGTTCGCCGGAGGGGCGACGCACACGCACTTCGACGCGCGCATGTTGCTGGGCGATGCGCTCGCGGTGGGCGCGGGCCTCGCATGGGGCCTCACGACGGTGGTGGTGCGCGGCTCGCGCCTCTCCGAAGCGCCGCCAAGCCTGACGCTGTTCTACCAACTGGCCCTCTGTTTCGTGCTGCTGCTGGGCGTGGCGTTCGCCACGGGTCAGGCGACGCGCGTCAACCTGACGCCCCTGGCGGTGGGCAGCGTGCTGTTCCAGGGCATCGGCGTGTCCTTCGCCAGCTACCTCGCCTGGTTCTGGCTGCTGCGCCGCTACCTCGCGTCCAACCTGGCCGTGTTCTCCTTCATGACGCCGCTGTTCGGCGTGTCGCTGGGCGTGCTCATCCTCAAGGAGCCGCTGACGCTGGGCTTCGTCTGGGGTGCGACGCTGGTGCTGGCGGGCATCGGGCTGGTGAGCGGCGAGGCCTGGCTGCGCCGGAAGCTGAAGCCGACCCGAAGCTGAGGTGGGCCGGGTGCGCGTCGCGCAAAAGCAGTAGCCTCCCGGGCGATGAATCGCACCGAAGCCACCCAGGCCCTTGAACTCATGCGCCGGGTCGTCGCGCAGGCCCGCGACGACACCGCGCTCCAGAACTGGGGCGCCATCTGGATGATCCACGCCTTCACCAACGGAGGGGGCTTCCTGGCCACGGACTGGCTCTGGGAAGCGGGCCATCGCGGCCCGGGGCCCTTCGTGCTGCTCTGGGGCGTGCTGCTGCTCCTCAACTTCGTCAGCATCTTCGCGATGAAGCGCGGCCAGACGGCCGGGGTGCGCTCGTTCATCGAACGGCAGATCTGGGCCATCTGGACCACCTTCATCGGGGGGCTGGTGCTGGTGGCGCTGCTCAACCTGCTGCTCGGGTTGGACCGGCTCTTCGTGCCCGCGGTGGCGTGCGTCCTGTTCGCCATGTCCTTCGCGTCCATGGGCGCGCTGATGGGCCGCGTCTGGTACGGGATGGCCCTGCTCTTCTCGCTGGTCGCCCTGGGGATGGCGCGCCTGGAGTCCCACGCGTTCGGAGTGCTGGGCGGGCTCTGGTTCCTCGTCCAGTTCAGCTCGGGGCTCGCGCTCCACCGCGCCCGGAGCCGACGACTGGCCTCGGGGGACGCAGGGCCCCGGCTGGTATGAGCCCGGAGACACTCGCGGCCCTGGTGGCGCTGGCCCTGGAACCGCTCGGGCTCACGGAGCGGGCGCTGACGGCACGCCTGGAGGACGCCGGCGTCGCGGAGCCCGCCGCGCTGCTGCGGAAGCTCGTCGCGTCGGGATGGGCGCAGGCCTCGCGAGGGGCGTGGGTGCTGACGCCCTCCGGACACGAGGCGCTGCGGGAAGCGCACGCCGCGCTCGAACGGGCCCAGGACCCCAGTCCAAGCTCCGACGGCATGGAGGAGTGTCCTTCCGTGCCCTGGCTCACGCAGGTGCAGACGCACTGGGTGGAAGCCGTCTCCATCAACTACGCGGTGGACCCGGACCGCCTCGCGCGCCTGCTGCCCGCGCCCCTGGAGCCGGAGGTCTTCCACGGCACGGCCTGGGTGCAGGTGCTGATGTCCTCGCTGCGAGACATGCGACCGCGAGGCCTGATGCCACTCATGGGCGTCTGCTTCTACCAGGTGAGCTACCGGGCCGCGGTGCGCTACCGCAACGCGAACGGCGACTGGCGACGCGGTGGCTACTTCGTGCGCAGCGAGACGAGCGACCCCGTGATGCGCGGCGTGGGAAACGCGCTCAAGGAATTCAAGTTCCATGAGTTTGGCGAAGCCCGGATGGTGATGGCGCGCGAGGGCGACCTGCTCACGGTGGGGGTGGACCCGGAGCCCGCCTTCCCCGGGGGGAAGCTGGTGGGCGTCTTCGATACGAAGGCCCGGACGCAGCCTCCCGAGGGCAGCGTGTGGACGGACCTGGACGCGCTCCATGAGCCGCTGGTCGAGTGCTACGACGCGTTCGGCGTGGCCGACGGGTTCGTCTATGTGCTGACCATCGACCGTGCGCCCTGGAACGCACGGTTCGCCACCCCGGTGCAGTGGTATTGCGAATACCTCCAGGAGGGCCCCCTCGCCCCGGGAGCGCGGCTCGACTCGGTGCTGCACCTCAACGAGTGCGCCTACCAGTGGCGCCCGCTGCGCCGCGAGCGATACGCACGCTGAGCCGTTTCGCCCCATCCAGATCCCATCACTCCCACCTCCCGCGCGAGCGATTGAGGCTCCCAGGTGGTGGTCTACCCTCCGTCCTGAAAGTGGGGGGGCATGCAATCCATGTTCGGTTCGTGGCGGCTGGCCACGGTGCTGTGTCTGACACTGGCGTCGGCCTGTGCCCACTATCGCGTCCAGGCGCCCGGCCATGCGGGGGCCCCGGCGACGGAGCCCGAGGGCGAGGTCCTCTGGTCGCTGGCCTGGGGGCTCGTCCAGGAGAGGCCACGGGTCGACAACTGTCAGGGCCAGGCGCTCGCGGAGGTGACCCAGAGCACCAACCTGGGCTTCGCGCTCATCAGCGTCGTGACGCTGGGCATCGCGATGCCGCAGCAAGTGAAGTGGCGCTGCGCCAAGGCCCAGCCGTCTCCGGGTGAGCTGGGGTCCCTCACCTCCACGCCGGTCGAGGCGAACTAGCCATGCCTCCCATCATCCACCAGAGCGACCTGAAGCAATGGCAGAACTGGCACGAGAGCTACAGCCAGAAGCTGGAGCTGCTGTTGGATGTATGGAATGCCAATGCCTCCGAGTCCTCGACGGAGGGCTATGCCGATACCACCCGGGGCCTGCAGGGGCTGATTGCCCAGGCGCTCCGGGATGGCCTGGAGATCCGCGCGCTGGGAGCCGGCTGGTCCTTCTCCCGCGCGCCCGCGACCAGTGGAATCCTGGTCAACACCAAGCCGCTGAACTACCTCTTCCCAACCCCTCGCGCCCACCCGTCCTACGCGGGCTCGCGGGACAACCTCCTCTTCGTCCAGTGCGGCAACTCCGTCGCGGAGCTGAACCACTTCCTGATGGAGAAGATGGGAAAGGCGCTGCCGACCTCCGGGGCCAGCAACGGGCAGACCATCGCCGGCGCCATTGGGACGGGTACGCACGGCTCCTCCCTGACCTTCGGGGCCATGCAGGACTTCGTGGCCGGCCTCCACCTCGTGGTCTCACCGGAGCGGCACGTGTGGCTGGAGCGCGCCAGTTCCCCCACCATCAACGATGACATCCCCCAGAAGCTTGGCGCGGAGCTCATCCGGGATGACACCCTGTTCAACGCCGCGCTCGTGAGCCTGGGCAGCTTCGGCATCGTGCATGGCGTCCTCCTCGTCGTCGAGGACCTCTACTACCTCCAGGCGTACCGCCGGCGGATGCCCCTGACCGAGGGCCTCTGGCGCGCGATGGACCAGCTCGACTTCTCCGGTGTCCAGCTCCCGGGCCCCCCGGGGCAGACGCCGTATCACTTCCAGGTCGTCATCAATCCCAACGACCTGGAGCGCGATGCCTACGTGACGGTGATGTACAAACATGCCCAGTGCCCTCCGGGCTCGAAGCCTCCCAGCCCTGGCAGCAAGCTGACACAAGGCGACAGCGGCCTGGAGATCGTCGGCGTCCTGACCGACATGGTCTCGGAGCTGACCATTCCCGTCCTCGCGAAGCTCTTGGACCGCTTCTATGGGGAGTTCTCGAACGTCTGTGGGCTCCCAGGAGAGATGTTCACCGACACGACCACCCGGGGAAGGGCCTTTGGCAGCGCGCTGGGAATGCCCCTCGGCCAGGTGCGCAAGACCGTGGAGCACGCCATGGCCATCAACCGGGAGTACCCCTTCCCCGGGCTGCTGGCGCTGCGCTACGTCCTGCCGTCCAAGGCCACGATGGCGTTCACCCACCACGGGCCCTTGACGTGCGTGCTCGACATCGACGGGGCCGGGTCGGCGCGCACGAAGACGTACTGCCAGAAGGTCTGGCAACGGCTCACCGAGCAGCAGGTGCCCTACACACTGCACTGGGGGAAGATCAACGACCTGGACGCGGCGCGCGTGCGGAGCATGTATGGCCCGGAGCGCATCGCTGCGTGGATCAAGGCACGAGAGGCCCTGCTCACCAGCCCCGCGCTGCGGGCGGCCTTCGCCAACGACTACCTGCGCACCCTGGGCCTCGCGTGAGCGCGCCGGGCCTCCGGCGGGGGCTCGCGCTGCTGACGGGCGTGGGGATGCTCCTCGGCCCGGGGCCAGGGCTCGCGCAGGACAACATCAACCTCTACCGCTTCGTGCTCGACGTGGACGTCCCGGAGTCCGCGGCCCTCGTGGCCCTGGATGAGACGCCCACGCACGTGCTGCTCGGCGCGGCGCCCAAGCCCCTCATGGCCACGCTGGTCGCCTCACGGACCTCGGAGACGCTCCGCCCGGGCCTCGCCCTGGACGTCGCGCCCTACTTCCTCTTCGGAGGTGGCGTCCGGAGCCTCTCCCGGTATCGCTCCAACTCGGTGGCCGGCCGGCTCATGCGGGTGCTGACCAAGACGACGCTGTCGGCCGCGGTGGTTCCCGACGCCACGGTGGCGGACGCGTGGCGCGTGGGCTTCGGCCTCCGGACGACGGTCCACGACCCTCATGATCCCGTGCTCAACTCGCCCCTGCCCGAGAAGGTGGCGGACGCCCTGGCGAGCCACGGCGTGTCCCCGCCCGGGGACGCGGAGGAAGACGTCTCGGAGCGCGGCGTGGACATCTCCACGCTCTTCGCCGAGGCCCTGCGGACGATGCGGGCCCGGGGCGACATCCAGATCTCCGGCGGCTGGGGCGTCTCCGCTCGCGTGGAGGGAGACGTGCTCTCCGCGGACGGCCTCACGGACACCCGGCACACGTTCTGGGTGACCGGCCAGTCCGCGCTCGGCCCGCGCTTCGATGTGCTCGCGACGGTGCAGGGGCTGGATGTGTGGAACTCCGAGCGGGCCCTGCGTGCCGGGGCGGGCGTGCAACGCAAGACAACCCTCGCTGACTTCCGCGCCGAGCTTGTCTTTGACACCACGGATGATCGCCTGCACCCCGCGGTGGCCATCGACCTGAAGCTGCCCGGCTGCACGAGCGTCATCGCCGCGCTCGCCACGGTGCCCGGCCCGGACACCCGGTTGCTCCGGGCCCAGGTGCAGCTGCGCGGATACTTCGCACAGTGCCCGTAGCTTTTTGAAACCCCGAGCCTGCGTCTGCCTTTTGGACGATCCTGGAACTGTCCGTTCTTCCTGGAATACTCGACTCCCAAGCCGGCAGTGTGAGATCCCACCGCCAGTCTTCAACCACAGGGAGTTCGACGTGCTGAGCCGTTCATCCATTTGGATCACGACGTTGTTGATGGGTTTCACGGGGGTGCAGTCAGGCTGCGGCGCCGTGGATCCTTCCGCCCCGGAAGCACCGCGCACCGAGCAGGCCGAGCAGCCGCTGCTGACGGGCGAGCGCGCCCTCTTCAGCGCCTCCGCGGTGCCGGCCGTGGCGGCCGCGAATGACAGCGCCGCGGTGGAGCTGGGGCTGCGCTTCCGCAGCGACGCGCCCGGGCAAATCAAGGGCGTGCGTTTCTACAAAGGCGCGGGCAACACGGGCACGCACACCGGCAGCCTCTGGTCGGCGTCAGGGACGCTGCTGGCCACCGCGACATTCCAGGGTGAGACGGCGTCGGGCTGGCAGGAGGTGCGCTTCACCACGCCGGTCAACATCACGGCGGACACGAACTACGTCGTGTCCTACCACGCGCCCGCGGGGCACTACGCCGCGACGAGCAACGGCTTCGCGTCCGCGCTGGATGCGCCGCCGCTCCATGCGCCCGCGAGCGTGACGGGGGGCGGCAACGGCCTCTATCGCTATGGCGCCAGCGGCTTTCCCACCGACACCTTCCAGGCCACCAACTACTGGGTGGACGTGGCGTTCCAGCCCAACGACACCACGCCACCGACGGCCCCCACCAACGTGGTCGCGTCGCCCAACTCGTCCACCGCCATCGACCTGACCTGGTACGCCTCCGTGGATGGCAATGGCGAGATGCAGGGCAACGCGCGTGCGCACCTGGTGTACCGGGGCAGCCTGCTGCTCGCGGAGTTGCCCGGCACCACCACGAGCTACCGCGACACCGGCCTGACGCCCGCCACCGCGTACCAGTACACCGTGCGGGGCCGTGACGCCGCCGGCAACGTGGGCCCCGCGTCCGCCACCGTCACCGCCACCACGCTCGCGAGCAGCGTCTGCAACCCGTGCAGCCTGTGGAACGTGGTGACGGGCGACCCTCAGTTCGAGAACGCGGACGCCACGCCGACCGAGGTGGGCCTGAAGTTCCACACCGACGTGGCGGGCACGGTGACGAAGGTGCGCTACTACAAGGCCAGCGGCGACATCGGGCCGCACGTGGGTCACCTGTGGAGCGCCACGGGCACGCTGCTGGGCACGACCACGCAGGCGCCCGGGGAGACCAGCTTCGGATGGAGGGAGCTGACGTTCCCGACGCCGGTGGCCCTTGCCGCGAACACGACCTATGTCGTGTCGTACTTCGCGACCGCCGGTCGCTATGCCATTTCGACCAACTACTTCAGCAACGCGGGCGTGGACATGCCGCCCCTGCATGCGCCGTCCGCGGTCGCGGCGGGTGGCAACGGGGTGCGCCGTCTGAATGGCAGCGGCTTCCCGTCGGACGCGTGGCTGAACACCAACTTCTGGGTGGACATCGCCTTCGTGCCCGCCACGGGCGACGCGTCTCCGGTCGACCTGTCCGTGCAGCACGACTTCCCCGCCGGGTCGGGCGTCCGGGGCGAGGCGCTCTCCTATGACATCACCGTGACGAACCACGGCACGCGGGCGGCCACCAACCTCTCGCTCGACGTTCCCGTTCCGGCCGGGCTCGCGCCGTTCGCCTTCACGCCGACGGCGTCGGTGGGCACGTGCGGCTACTGGACCAGCAACACCATGCACTGCGACATCACGAGCCTGCCGGCCGGACAGGACGCGGTCGTTCGCATGACGCTGGTGCCCTCGCTCGCCGGGACGTTCCAGTTCCAGGCGACCGTCACGGCGTCGGAGACGGACAACGTTCCGGGCAACAACACCAGCACCGTGACGATCCCCGTGGGCCCCGCGTCGAACCTGGTCACGTTCGATACCTTCGACGGTGCGGATGAGGCCATCACCGGTCCCCACGGCCCGTTCTACTTCGTGCAGAACAAGTGGTACCTCGCGTCGCCTTGGGGCGGGTTCACGACGAAGAGCGTCTCGTTCAACGGCGGGGGTGTGAACCAGGGCGAGCTCAGCATCTATGGGGAGCGGAACATCGTCGGGCTCGACGCCTTCACCTGGGACACGGGCGCGACGCTGACCCTGAGCTGCTTCAACCAGCCCACGCGCATCTTCACCCTGACGCCGGGTCAGGTGACCCACGTCGTGACGAACTGGCAGGGCACCTGCTCGTACGTCACCCTGGCGACGTCGAACGGCTGGGACACGAACTTCGACAACATCGAGCTGACGCCGCTGCCGTGAGTCCGTGACGGCGGGGGCGCGCCGTGTCCGGGCGCCTCCCCTGCGCCTGCCTCCGCACCGGGGGCAGGCGCAAAGCAGGTGTTGGAGGAGGGCAAGTCCCGGGCGCAGGTGGCCAAGGACCTGGACCTGACGCGCAGCGCATTGGAAACCTGGGTGAGGCAGGCGCGCGCCGATGCGGGCCAGGGACCGCCCGGGGTGCTGACGAGGGGCGAGAAGGAAGAGCTGACCCAGCTGCGCCGCGAGGTACACCAGCTGCGGATGGAGCGTGAAGTATTCGGCGGCCTTCTTCGCCAGGGAGAGCACGTGAGGTTCGCGGCCATCCAGGAGGAGAAGGCGCACTACCCGGTGGCCCTGCTGTGCCGTGTGCTGGAGGTGTCCCGGGCGGGCTACTACGCCTGGGAGGGGCGGGAGGCGTCCGCACGCCAGAAGGCCAACGCCGCGCTGGCGGAGCAAATCCGGCGGGTGCACCAGGACAGCCGCCGCACCTATGGCAGCCCCCGCGTGCGCGCTGAGCTGAAAGCGCAGGGCCAGCACGTGGGCCGGCACCGCGTGGCCCGGCTGATGCGCGAGGCCGGGTTGCGGGCTCGCCGGCGCAGGCGCTTCGTGCACACCACGGACTCCAAGCACGGCCTGCCGGTGGCACCCAACGTACTGGCTCGCGACTTCAATCCGCCCAAATCCAACCAGGCCTGGGTGACGGACATCACGTACGTGCCCACGCGCGAGGGCTGGGTGTACCTGGCGGTCGTGCTGGACCTCTTCAGTCGGCGCATCATCGGCTGGGCCATGGACCACTGCATTGACCGACACCTGGTGCTCTCGGCCCTCGACATGGCGTTGAAGGGTCGCTGTCCCCCCGCCGGGTTGCTGCACCCTTCGGATCGCGGCAGCCAAGGTGGATTCAACGGGTCGTCGCAACACTCGAAGCTGAGGAGTTGCGATGGGTGCGAAGAATCGTCGACGGGCTGCCCGAGCTGGACGCCCTCCCATGTCATCGCCCGGCCGTCCATCCGTAGGGCGGCGGCACTCCTCGCTCGGCTACGTCAGCCCCGTCGAGTTCGAGAAGGCTGCCTCACAGGTGCTGCTGGCTGCTTAACCCACCTGTCCACCGACCCCGGGAAAGCTCATCTGGGCTGCCAGTGACTCCGGGCCTCAGGCTCCGCCCGAGGCGTCGTGGAGCTTCAGCACGTAGAGGAAGTCCGGGACGGTGAGTCCGCGCGCCACGACGAGCCCGTCACGCAGGATGATCGTCTCCTCCAGCGAGTCGTGGAAGCGCGCCAGGGGCGTGGTGTCCATCCGGCGATGGAACGCGACGGGCTCGTCGCTGAGCACCTCCCAGTACGCGCGGCGCGTCACCTCATCGGGCTCCGCGTTACCATCGAGCACCTCTCTCGGCGCCCCCGTGGCGAGGTCGAAGAAGCGCGTCTTCTGGTCATCCGAGCGGGTGACGAGCACGTCCCCTTCCATGGCCACCAGGAACGGCAGCGCGGGGTGCTGTACCTCGTACATGAGCCGCCCCGTGTCCGCTTCATACAGGCGCACCCGGTCGTCCAGTGTGCACACGGCCACCCGCAGGCCATCCTCGGAGAGCCTCGCGGCGATGACCGGCTCTTCGGAGACCTGGAGCACGCGCCGGAAACCCGAGGTCAGGTCGAAGAGCTCGAGCTCACCCGAGGCCCGTCCCACCGCGATGCGCGGCACGCGCGCGGCCGCCGTGTACGCCACTGCGGGCTTCATCAAGGCCTGCGTGTCGAGCACAAGCCGGCCCGTCTTCACGTCGTGCACCTGGAGCCGGGAGGGCTCTTCATGGCCCGACACGACGCAGGCGCCGTCCGGGGTGAACTCCACCATCGTGACAGGGGCCTCGGGGCCCTTGAGTGTGTGGAGCAACTGGCCGTCGGCCACGCGCCACACTCGCACCACGCCCAGCTCGAACGTCCCCGCGAGCAGCGTCGTGTCCGGGGAGAAGGTCATGACCTGCTTCATCGTCATCTTCCTGGACGCATCCCGCCCCTCCAGCGGCTTCCCGGTCAGCTCCATCGTCGGTGCGAGGCGTGCCAGGTCGAACAACTGGATGCCCCGTCGCCACCCGTCCTCCAGGTAGCTCGTGACGGGATAGGCGGCCAGCGCGTCGTTCCCGCTGAAGCGCCAGGCATGCAGGTTGGATGCATTGGCCTCGGGCGGTGGCTCGCGTACGTGGCCCTGGGCATCGATAACGAGCATGCCATCCATCCGCATCGCGACGGCCAGGGCTCCCTCGGCCCGTCCCCACAGGTGCTTCACGCGGTGCTGCTCGGAGAGGAGCCTGGGGGGAGTGGGCGCATCGAGCTGGCTCAGCAGCACACCGCCATCGACGGCCGTCAGCGCGAAGTGCTTCAGGTCCGGCGAGAAGGCCGCGCCGCGCTCGTGCCCGTCCGAGGAATAGGGACGCGACCACACCGAGGCGCCGTCCTTCACGTCCAGCACCTCCAGCCGGTCGTACCCCAAGAGGCCCAGCCGCGAGGTCCCCAGCCACTGCACGTGGGAGTAGCGCGAGCCCCCCTGGATGCCGCGCACCCGCTGCCAGGTCTTCGTCTCCGCCACGCCGACGTCATCGAGGTCCGCCCACGCGAGCCACTCGCCGTCCGGACTGAAGGCCACGGTGCTCACGGAGCGCTGCGCATCCAACCGCGCCACCTGCTCGCCCGTGGCCACTTCCCACACGCGCACCGTGTCGTCCGACGCGCCCGACACGAGCCAGCGCCCCGAGGGATGGAACGCCACGCTCAACACGGACTGCTGGTGCCCCTTGAGCGTGCGGACCTTCTCACCCGTGTCCAGGTCATACAGGTGGATGAGCCAGCCGAGGTTGGCCACCGCCAGCAGCGTGCCATCCGGGCTGAAGGCCACCGACGTCACCTGTCCCTCCTGACGGCGGAACAAGTGCAGGTGCTCTCCCGTCTCCACGTCCCAGACGCGCGCTTCATGCGCCCTGGAGCCCGAGGCCAGTTGCTTGCCATCCGGGCTCCACGAAATCCCGCGCACCTCCATCTCGTGGCCCTCCATCACCCGGAGTTGCTTGCCCGTCGCCACGTCCCAGACGTGGACGTTGTTACCGTCGGCGTGCGAGCCGTCGGAGTACGAGCCGGTGGCGAGCCGCGTCCCCGTCGCATCGAAGGCCGCGCACAACACCTGGGACTCGTGCCAGAGGTACACGTCGGCACCCTCCAGCGCGCCACGCAGCGGCAGGAGGGACTCCACCCAGGGCGCACCGCCGGAGGACTCGCGCTGCCGTCGCCACCAAGCCGCGAGCTGGTGGAGGTGCGCCTCCGGGTCGTCCCAGGGGCCCTGGCCCGTGACGGAGAAGTGCCGCGCGGCGTCTGGCGCGTCGTACCAGCGCAGCCGGTTGTAGAGGCACTGGAAGATTGCCTCGGGGTGCTCGCGCAGGAAGTCCGCGTCGAGGGTGACGGCCTTGCGCAGCACGCCGAGCGTCCGAGGCCCCACGGTGGGGCCGTCCTCGTGCAGCACGCGCGTGTCCGCCGGCGTCCGGGCGAGCGCGTCGTCGAGCGCGGCGAGCAGCCCGTCCACCCCTTCGGCGTCGATGAGGGCTTCGAGGGTGGAGAGCTCTGTGAGGGATGCGAGGTCTTGGGGCATGGGGGGCCTTCGCCGCGAGGTGCGGGGGGGACGCATTCTCGCGGCGACCCTCCGCCGGTTTCAATGGGCGAGTGCCCGGCGCGTCGCAGAGCTGGTGAAGGAGTTGGCCCGGGCCCAGGTGCGCCTCAAGCGAGCCGAGGCCCTGCTGGACCTGCAAAAAAAGTATCGGACATGTGTCTCCAATGCGTGACGCTCGGAGCCACGTCAACCGGGCTCCGAGCGCTCACTGCCTCGGGACTACAGTCGCGGCAGACACGACAGGCAGGGGACAGGCCCTAGTCCTATGACCGGGTGAAGTCTGTGGGTTGGTAATGGAACTTCGCTCGGGCCTTCGGCACGGTGAATCGCCAGCGAATCCGGATCCGGTGGCGGTTGGCCCACTTCTGCCATGCCTGCGTTTCGCAGCGGAGCTTGTCGAGCGTGGGGATGCGCCGCTTCCCCAAACACTGACGGGAGAGCAGGGAAATCTCTACCTCCGCCTGATTGAGCCAACTGCCGTGGACGGGCGTGTAGTGTAGAGTGAATCGAAGCCAGAGCCGACGTCCTGCACGTACCCCGTACCGCACCTCCAACGCATGGCGGCTGTGGGTACTGAGGTTGTCCAGCACCAGGTGAATGGTGTTCGCCTCCGGGTACCTCGGCGATATCCTGGAGGGCTTCGGCAAACGCCGGACTCTTGGACCTGGAAGGTATGCCGTCGCGCGAGCGCCATCGCCGCGAACACCAGCGCGATGTCCTTCGCATGGAGCGACTCGTGGAAGAGGTCGCTCATGCTGTTGACGAAGACGCGCCGGGGCTTCCGCCAGCGGAGCGGCTCGGCCAGCATCTCCGCGTCGAGCACCACCTTGCCCGTCCATCGCGGGCCGGCCGGGGTGCTCTTCACCAGGCCCTCGTAGGGCTGGCCAGGGCCGGCGAGCCGGATGGCCATGCGCTCCGCGTAGCAGCCACCCTTGCGGTTGCCGGAGGTGCCGCCACCGCAACCGGGAGAGACGCGGGAGCAGCCGCGAGTTGGGTTCCACACAACGTCCGTCCACTCGATGCTCGTGTCACCCATGGCGCTGCACCTCGTGCTTCGTGGAGAGGCCGCCGGGCAGGACGCGCAGCGCGGGCCGGCCGGTGGTGCTGGTGGACGTGGGGCGTGGTTGGTGGCGCTCCAGCAGCTTCAGGAGCGGGGTCGCCACGCGGAGCAGCGCGGTGGCGCAGAGGACGCCAAGGGCGCGAAGGACGTCACGCATGGCACGCCCCCTCTCCGCCCGAGAACGCGTCCACCAGCGCGGCCTTCGCGCGCTCGTGGAGGGACCACTCCCGCTTCAGCGCCTTCCGCCAGAGGCGCCAGCAGAGCTTGTCCTTGCAGGTGGCGACGGGCCGGTCCTGCAGCTCGTTGAGGACTTCGCGCCGCGAGCGCGGCGCCCAGCACACCGCGCAGCGCGCCTTTGCGAGCCCACGCCGTCTGCGACGGCGGCCACCAGCCCCCCGCTGCCCACGTGATGCCCGACGGCGTCCTGCTGGTAGTCCCGCAGCCCCTTCTCGGAGCACGAGCCCACGTCGAAGGCGGGGCTCATCGGCCACCGCCCTTCTTGCCGCGCTGAGCCTTGGCGTCCGGCGCGGTGGACGAAGGGTTCTTCGCGGCGACCGCCTGCGTTGGCAGCCAGCAGAACGCCTCGTACGCGTAGCTCCCCTTCCCCGTCGAGGATCCGGAAACGCCCCATCCACCGGGGACGCGCTGGAAGTGCAACGTGAAGTTGTCGGGAAGACGGGACTGCTTGGGTGTCACCGCTTTGCGGTTGGATGACATGACGTGCTTCTCCTGGTCGCACCCGGAGGTGCGGCCGGAATGAATGGGTTCGGGGCTACGGGTGTGCGGTGCCGGCAGCGCGGTGGAGTGCGCCAACGGCGAGATGGGCGGGGGTTGACGCTGCGGGCGGTAGGGGCTGCAGGTCCTGCTACGACTTGGCAGGGAGGAGCCGTCGCGCCACGCGCCACAAGGCCGCGGCAGCGCGACTGAGGGCTCGCCCTCATGGCATCCAGGCACGCGGTGCAGTGCGTCCAGGGATGGGGGCCATGTCCGGCCTGCATGTGGAGGCAGCTAGCGAGCCGCTCCAAGCCGTCCACGGCGGCGGAGGCGGCGGCCTTCGCCGCATCGCGCTCTGCTCGCCCGGAGCCCCTCGTCATGATGCTCAGTGACTGCCGGATGACATGGGCCGGTCCGACGGGCCCGGAACTCCCACCGGACTCCCAGGCCGGTGACCCACCCCCACCGAATCACCGTCGTTGCGACGGGATTCTGCCCTGATATAAAGGGGTTGCGCTGGATTGACCCCGTAGCTCAGTTGGATAGAGCGGCGGTTTCCTAAACCGCAGGCCACAGGTTCGATTCCTGTCGGGGTCGCTCTCCAACCCCCCGGTCCGACTGAGGAAATCAGCGGGCCGGGGGCGAGGGAGCCCACGAGCCAGCACGAGCGGTGAGTCCAGGGCGAGTTCAGGCGGGGTTTCGTCCCCGGCCGCCTCCCGGACACGTTTACCCTCACCTTGCACCGCACGCCCGAGGGCTGGTGCGTGGACGACTCGGCCACTGGCAGCGGGCACTACACCTACGAGGCGTTCTGCAACGCACAGGTGAATTTCGCGAACCAGGGCGTGGCCGTCGGACGCGTCTAGCTGGAAGGTCTGGTGCCGAAGCCGGGCGACGAGTTCCCCGCCTTCATCGCGTAGGAGTCGCCCTTGGGACCGGCCTGCACATGCGGTCCCGGGCCTCCCTCTCAAGGGGGATGCGTCGGCCCCCATAGAGCCGGATAGACCGCCATGCATGAAAATCTGGAACATTCCCTCGTGTGGCATGCGGGTGGTCCTCGTGCTCGCCTTGGCGGCTGCAGGCCCTGGCGGCACAGCGCACGCCCAGGCGCCGTGCACGCCCAAGGACTCCACGGTGAGCTGCTGCGTGAAGACGCACCCACTCGCACCGGAGCGCTGCGGTGCCACGAAGCTGGAGGCGGAGGAAATTCTCTTCGCCGCCATGGCGGCCATGGAGTTGGCCAAGCCGGACTTGCCGGAGTGGAAGCGCAACTGCATCGAAACCTACGTGACGTGCAAGGAGGACCACTGGACAGGCTCCTGCTACGACTGCTTCCGGAGCTGCGAAGGACAGAAGGGTGAGTGGCCGCGCGACAAGTGCCGCCGGAAAGGAGGCGCGTGAGCATGTCCGAGGACATTGACTGGGATCCGGTGAGAGCGCTGGCGGCTCGGGTGGAGGCGGGCGAGACGTTGACGCTCACTTCGGAGGTGCAAGAGCTGCTGCTGCGCACAGCTCGCGAGGTGGGGATACCAACACCCAACGCACAGACGGCCGTGAGGGAAGTAGGTGCCGCCACCGCTCTGTTGCGTGAAGCCCGGGCTCGCATCCGAGACGGCTCCATACGGTTGTCGCTCACGGAGAGGAGGGCGCGAGACCTGGCGCGTGCAGGAGACACTTCCGGAGCGCGGAAGCTTCTGGAGGATCTGCTCGCGGTGGAAGTGGTGCCGCTCTACCGCGAGCAGGCGGAGCTGGCGCTGGAGGACCTGGACTGACGGCCGGTCATCCGCACCGCGCGCAGCACCCGCCACTGCTTCCGGAAGCGGCCCGCGCGTGAGGTTGGGACGCTTGCCCTGCTCCGCACTCGCGCACTCCAGATGCCGCGTGCCGGTGGCGGCGGAGTACTCCACGTACTCGCCCTTCAGGAGACGAAAGCCAGGCGCCGGAAGCCCAGGACGTCCGGCCGGTACTCGACGCGGGTGAAGGCCTTCACCTTCGCGTCCGTGCGCGCCGCGTCCTCCAGGGTGAGCGTGCGACTACCGCCCCCGGAGGCGCCCACCACCACGCCCGCGCCCACGTGCACCATCACGTGGTCCGAGTCGCCCGCCTTGCCGTACAGCACCAGGTCCCGAGGCTGAAGGTCCGCCACGCTCGCCACCGGCTTGCACGCGTCCCACAGCCGGTCCGTGTTGTGCGTCTTGCGCCAGTCGGGCCCGCCCACCTGGTGCAGGCACCACGTCACCAGCCCGGAGCAGTCGAAGAGCTGAGCGCCGTTCGCCGCGCGCTCCCCCTTCGCGCCCCAGCGGTAGGGGGAGTGCATCAGGGAGAGGACGCGGGAGAGGAAGGCGGCACGCTGCGATGTGATGGGCACGACGAGCTCCGGGGACTACGCGGTGCTCCCCGGGGAAGGGGTGCCCATCGGCCCGTTGAGGGGTGCTACGTGCAACCCGTGGAGCAGTAGCCTTCTGGGCAGCAGCGTTCATGGACGCCGATGCAGCGCGGCTCGCCAGGGGTGTCGTTACACAACCTTCAAAGGCAGACATGATACAATCCGTGCAAGTCGAATTTGATGCATCCAGGGAGATGGAACCCTGACAGTAGGCACCGCGCCACAAAGACTCAAGCCAACGCTCGAACGAAAGGATTTAGCGGTCGGGCTGCGAATCCTTGGCCACCACGTTCGCGGCGTGCTGGAGCTGGCGCGTGGTGCGCTCCCCCAGCAGGGGCATCTGGTCCACGACGGTCTCGTGCTTCGACTGCCGACGCGACAGCAGCCCGTTGAGGAGCGGGACGAGGAGCTGGCTCACGGCCAGGATGAGGACGGCGGACTCGGTGCTGTCGGGGGCATGCCCGGACAGAAAGGGCGGCGGCTTTGCGTTCACCCTGTCGCGCCGTCGCCGCCCGCTATGGCAAGACGGCGACCAACTACCTCGCCGTCTTGCGCACGTCGCATCCATTCGGATGTGACCCGGTCGCATCAGAGCCAGGGCCTCAGCCGATCCCGCAGCGTGCGCACTCCAGGCCATGCCTGCGCCAGCGCGTGGTAGAGCGGCCGTCCGAGCCGGAGCGTGGCCTCCGCCAATTCCGGAGGTCTGGAAGCCGGGGGCTCCGGGGGCTGGGGC
>NZ_RAWI01000020.1 GCF_003612125.1 Corallococcus praedator | reverse complement strand
CTCCATGCACAGCCCGACCCGCACCTCCGGGCCCACCCCCAGCCCCCGCAGGTGGTGCGCGAGCTGATTCGCTCGACGGTTGAGTTCGCCATAGGTGAGTCGCTGCGCCCCGAAGCTCACCGCCAGGGCCCCGGGCGCCGTCCGGGCCTGAGCCTCGAACAGCTCGTGGAGGCAGACGTCCCTGGGCTGCTCCGCCGCCGTCTCGTTCCACTCGCTCAGCAGCCGGTGTCGCTCCCCGGCGGTCAGGAGCGACAGCTCCGACACCCGCCGCCGCGGTGCCTCCACGAGCCCCTCCACCAGCCGCTGGAAGTGCCCCGCCATCCGTTCGATCGTCGCCGCATCGAACAGGTCGGTCGCGTACTCGATGGCCGCGGAGAGTCCTCCGTTCGTCTCCACCATCGAGAGGCCGAGGTCGAACTTCGCCGTGCCCGGCACTCCGCCATCCGGCCGCTGGAGCACGGGCGTCCACGTGAGTCCCGGGAGGGCCAGCTCGGGAAAGGGCACGTTCTCCAGCACGAAGCCCGCGCGGAAGAGCGGGTTGAGGTCCTGTCCCCGGGGCGCCCCGACGGCGCTCACCACCTGATCGAAGGGCACCTCCTGATGACGGAGCGCGCCTTCGACGACGCCGCGAAGCCTGCGCATCAGCACGCCGCCCTCCGGGTCGCCGGACAGGTCGCAGCGCAGGACGAGCGTGTTCACGAAGAAGCCCACCACATCGCGCAGCTCGCGCCGATCGCGCCCCGCGGTGACGGTGCCAATCCCGAAGTCCGCCTGCTGGTGGGAGTAGCGATGCAGCAGCGTGGCCCAGGCCGTCAGGAGCGCGACGTACAGCGTGCAGGACTCGCGGCGCGCCAGGTCCTTCAATGCCGACGTGAGCCCCGCCGGCAGCGCGAAGGCGTACGCGTCACCCGCATGGGTCGTTCCACGGCCAGGTGTCCGGGGCGTCGGGAGGTCCAGCCGGGGCAGCCCCGCGAGCTTCTGCTTCCACCACGCCACCGAACGTCGGGCGTCCTCTCCCTGGAGCCACGCGTCCTGCCAGCGGACGTAGTCGGCGTAGCGCACCGGAAGCTCCGCGAGCGTCCGGGGTGAGCCTGTGCGGAAGCCCTCGTACAGCTCGGCCAGCTCGCGGGCGAAGACACCAATGGACCACGCGTCGGTGATGATGTGGTGCTGCGTGAGCAGGAGCACGTGCTCCGCGTCCCCGAGCGCCACCAGGGTGAGCCGCACCAGTGGCCCCCGGGTGAGATCGAAGGGCGCCGTGGCGTGCTCCTCCGAGAGCCGGGCCAGCTCCGCCTGCCGCTTCTCCAGGGGGAGGTCGCGCAGATCAACGACGGGCAGCGCCAGGAGGGCAGGGCCGGAGATGACGAGTCCCGGCCGGCCTTCCGACTCGGGGAAGGTGGCCCGCAGCATCGGGTGGCGCGTGACGAGCGCGTTCAGGCTCCTGCGCAGCGCGCCCGCGTCGAGGGCGCCCTTCATGGAGAGCCCGGCGTGGATGTTGTACAGCGCGCTGCCGGGCGCCAGCCGGTCGAGCACGAGCAGTCGCGCCCCGCCCGCCGACAGGGGACCCGGCTCCGTCTCCAACTGCTCCGAGCGGGAGATGGGCACCGGCTGCCCCTGCTCCGTGCTCCCCTCCAGGTGCCGCAGCAGCGCGGTGAGGCTCGGCTGCTCATACATCAGGGCGGGGGAGACCGGCCGGTCCAGACGGGTCTCCAGGTCTCCAGACAGGCCCACGAGGTCCTTGGAGTCCATCCCGTAGTGGGCGAACGGCTGCCCCGGATCAATCGCCCCCACGGGCGTGCCGGTGAGCGCGGCGATCCTCGCGAACAGCCAGGCTTCCAGTCCCTGCGCCGCCGCGTCCTCCGGTGACGGCTCGACCCTCGCCGGGGCGAACGCCACCTCCGACACGAGCGAGAGCGTTCCTTCCACGAAGGCGTTGCGGCACGCGTGGCGCTGCACCTTGCCGCTCGTCGTCTTCGGCAGCGTCCGCGATTGCAGGAGCGCCACCGCGTGCACGACGACCCCGTGCTCCGCCGCCACCGCCTCCCGGATCGCCGCCGCGACCTCGGCCGCTGGCGTGCCAGCGCGCTCGTCCACCTCCGCGACGACGACGAGCTGCTCCTCGCCCGCCACCTCCAGCCCGAACGCCGCGGCACACCCCTGCCGCACCGCCGTGTGGGCCTGCTCGGCGGTCAGCTCCACATCCTGCGGGTACAGGTTGCGCCCACGCACGATGATCAGGTCCTTGAGCCGCCCCGTGACGAACAGCGCGCCCCCGTGCTGGAAGCCCAGGTCGCCCGTCCGCAGGAAGGGCCCCTCACCCGTGTCCGCGATCCGCGCCTCGAACGTCTTCGCGGTCGCCTCCGGGTTGTTCCAGTAGCCCCGCGCCACGCTCGGCCCGGAGACCCAGATCTCCCCCACCGAGTCATCGCCCGCACGCCGTCCGCTCACCGGGTCGACGATGGCCACCCGCTGCTCCAGCCAGGCGTGCCCGCAGCCCACCAGCGTGCGCGCGCCGTGCGACTCCTCCGCCAGGGGCACCACGCGCCCCTGCTCCAGTGCCGGCACGTCGAGCGAGACGACGACGGGGGGCGCCGCGGCCTTCACCGGCCCGGTCACGAACAGCGTGGACTCGGCGAGCCCGTAGCACGGGTAGAAGACCTCCCTGCGGAAGCCATGCGCCGCGAAGGCCGCCGCGAAGCGCTCGAGCGTCGCCGTGCGCACCGGCTCCGCCCCGTTGAAGGCCACGTCCCAGCTCGACAGGTCCAGCCCGGCGCGCTCCGCCTCCGTGACCTTTCGCACGCACAGGTCGTAGGCGAAGTTCGGCCCGCCGCTCGTCGTCCCCCGGAAGGTGGAGATGGCGCGCAGCCAGCGCGACGGGCGCTGCAGGAAGGCCAGCGGAGACATCAGCGTGCACGGCATGCCGATGTAGAGCGGCTGCAGCACGTTCCCGATGAGTCCCATGTCGTGGTAGAGCGGCAGCCAACCGACGCCGCTGCTCCCCTCGATGGAGTGGCCGAAGCCCTGCTTGAGCATCCGCTCGTTGTGCAGGAGGTTGTCGTGGGTGATGACGACGCCCTTCGGCGTCCCGGTAGACCCCGACGTGTACTGCAGGAACGCGACGCCCGAGGTCGCGAGCGCCGGACGTCGCCAGGCGTCCGCCTCGTCGTCGGGCACCGCATCCGACGCCACCCACTGGAGCTCTCCCAGCTCCGGCGCCATGGGATGCAGCGCCTCGGCCATCCCCGCGATGGCCGCAGTGGTGAGCACCAGCCGCGCGTCACAGTCCCGAGCGATGGCGCGGAGCCGGCCCAGCGTCCGCTCCAGACGACCTGGATCCGGAGGGTAGGCAGGGGCGGCAATCACGCCCGAGGCGAGGCACCCCAGGAACGCCACCACGAAGTCGAGCCCCGGCGGGTACAGCAGCAGCGCCCGTTCTCCCGTGGCCCCGGCGCGTTGCAGGGCCGCCGCCACCGCGCGCACCCGGCGGTCCAGCTCCGCCCACGTCAGCGTCTCCACCGGCCCGTCGGAGTCGCCGGTCGTCAGGTAGCGGTAGGCGAGCCGATGGGGCTGCGCAGCGGCATGCAACTCCAGATGGCCGCTGATCGACGTGGGGGTACGCATGCCCGCAACACTAAACGTTGCGAACCAAACGTGAATACACAGAAATGGCTGCGGAACCGTGAAGGGCCGTTCAGCGGGGGGCCTGTCATACGGGCCGTGCTCCGCCTGCCGACCGGGGAATCACTCCGCGTCGTGCCTGAGTCCGTTTGTCCGTCCAACACCGCATTCACCCATGCGAGAAGTTTTCACGTATGGGCTTCGGTGGATGAAGTGGGGGCCCGCCGCGGCTAGCGGTCGAAGAAAGAGGCCTGCTGGAATTTCATTCCCGCCAGGACCTGTTGCACCCGTTCCCCGGACAGCGACCCGATGTATTCGCCCAACCGGGACTTCTCGACCGAGGACACCTGCGACACCACGAGGACGCTCTGCCTGGGCAGGTTGCCTTCGCCCACGTCGAGCAGCACGTTGCCGGGTTCGTTCGCCCGCTTCAGGTTCGACGTCAATGCACAGACAATCACGGTGTGGATGCGGGAGCGGTTGAAGACATCCTCCTGGAGCACCACATGGGGGTGGGGGATGGGCGGAATCGACCCCCGCGACTCATCCGACTCCATCCAGAAGAGGTCCCCCTGGTGGATGGCGTCGGGGCGCCGGTCCGTTCGTGTGTCTGGCTTCGTCTCCATGCGGGCACCCATCGCATCGCGCTGACCTGCGCCAGGACTCCTACCCCAGCGCTGCGGACGGGCAAAGCCCCCGCTGAAGGGGCGGTGATTCAGGGCTCCCAGCGGACGCGGTAGGAGCAGGCGTGGCCGTCGAAGTCGAACGGTTCGACCCGCAGGTTCCGGGCCCCGGCCTTCGTCAGGCTCGCTTCGATGATGCCCTGCAGGTAGCCGGGGTTCCCGTTGCACTCGCTCACCCGGATGACGTGGTGCGCGGGGCCCTGCGTGTCGAGTTCGGACTTCTGATAGTTGTTCACGGTGGCGAAGCTCTCCTGGATCCGGACGACGACCCGCTCCGGGCCGAAGATGGGCCACATCGACACGAGCGCCTTGCCCAGCATCGTCTGCTCCATCCCCTGGATGATGCCGATGCCGAGCCTCCGGTAGCCCTCGGACACCTCGGCGTCGGGATGCAGATGCGAAGCGGTGATCCGCAGGGCTTCAGCGAAGACCGTCCGGGGCGTGTTCCGGGGAAGCTTCAGGTCGAGGTCCAGCCCGGCGTCTCGCAACTTGTCCTGGAGCTCTGGCGTGAGACGTCTGCCAATGGAACGAAAGAGTCCCTCGATCGTATGCCGATACACAATCTCTTCACTCATGTGGCATCCCCCCGTGTCCTCGAAAGCGTAACGCACTCCCGGTGTGACAACGCAAGGGCAGGCCCCGCGAATCCGTCCATGCTTTCTGGGATACCGCTGATACTTGGAAAACCCTTGAGGTATCACCTGCACGGAGATGTCAGTCCGCGTCAGAGGACGCCAGAGGGCGTTGAGGCGTGCACGTGGCCCGCTTTCAGGGTGCCCGGGCCCCGCGCGGAGAGGGCGATGCAGAGCTGCGCGGCCCAGTACAGCAGCATGATGGCGTAGCCCGCGCCGGGCAGGGGCCGCACGAACAGCTTGATGGACAGCAGGCCGTCACTGGCGGCGAACAGCAGCGCGCCCGTGAACGCCAGCCACTGCTCGCGCCGCGCGAGCCCCGGACTGCCCAGCAGCGCCCAGGCCCGCCAGCCCATCGTGCAGATGACGGCGACATAGGCCATCACAGGCAGCGTCATGCTCCCCAGCCCGGGCCCCAGGGCCACGCTGGCGCCTACCGCCAGGACCCCGAAGGGGATGGCCCTGCGCAGGTGGAGCGTCCGCGTCACGGTGAGGTATCCGGCCGCATAGCTGACATGGGCCAGCAGGAAGGCCCCCAGGCCCGGCAGGAACAGCTCGGGCCCCACATCCAACAGCACGTCTCCCAGCAGCGACAGGGCCAGTCCCGCGAAGATCCACCGTGCGTAGCGCCCCCGGGGCTGCCACAGCCACAGGAGCAGGCAGAGCATCGGCAGCGCCTTGGTGGCCACGCGGATGTCCCGACGCTCCAGGTCCAGCGCCAGCAGGAAGCCCACCGCGCCCGCGAGGCCTACGCCCGCGAGGATTTTCGTTCCACCTGTCAGCTCCCGACCCATGGCGGGCACCTTATCCCGCGGTGTGCTCCAACCCCAGACAGATGCGTTCCCTTCTCCTGGGATTTTTTCCGCGAGACAGGACCGCTTCTGGTGAGCGATTCAATGACAGCTGGATTTATACGCCCAGGTCCGTGCGCGTCATGAGTGCTTCACGCTGAAGAATAGGCTCCCACCGTGGCCCTGTTCAGAGGGAAGGGGATGGGGCTGCCCTGCCGCGTCTGTCGAATGCGTTCGGGATTCGACCCTGGAAAGAAGTCAGGTCCCGGGGGCTTGTGGCATGCGGGACGGACTGGCACCATTTCAACTGAAATGCTGGATATACCGGGATGGCGGGTGTCGGTGTGGCTGCCATTCGAATGGAGAACAGCGTGCAACGAACGGATGTGATCCGGCTCACCGACGGCCGACTTCAGCATCACGAGCAGTTCGGAAACTCGTCGCGGATCGTGCTGCGCGTCAGCGAGCGCTACCGGTTCGCGCTGGAGGTCCTGGCCCGGCGGGACGCGCGTCTGCGTGACGTCGCGGGTCGCATCGAGGCCTTGGACGCCACGACGGCGGAAGCCGTGTTGGGTGATCTGCTCGTGCGCGCGGCGCTGGAGGCCGCCATCAGCCGACTGGAGACGTCAGGACCGGATGGGGCCGCGGGCGAGGAGCTGCCCGGGTTGCTGGGGGAAGCCCTCGCATGTGTCGCGCGAACGCCGGGCCGGTGCCTCTCTCGCTCCGCGATGGGACGCGACCTGGCCGTGGGCCCCGGGGGCAAGGTCTGGGTGTGGGATCTCCCGGAGGAGGCGACGCCCCTGCGCGACAGGCTGCGCGAGAGCATCCGCACCGGGTTCATGCCGGGCGCCGAAAGCAGCGTCGACATCATCCGCCCCACGCTGTCCATGGTCGCGGGACTGGAGCGCGCTTGCGTGCTGATCCAGCGGCTGGTGCCGGAGATGACGGCCAGCATCTTCCGACACCTGCACTCCATCGCCATCGCGAACATCCGGGGGCCGCGAGGCCGGATGTTGACGGGCTCCGGGGGCGACGGCACCCCGTGCATGATCTTCATCGACCCGCACGAGCTGGAGAACCCCTGGGATACGGCGGGTCACATCCTGCATGAGGCCATCCACCTCAAGCTCTCCGACCTGATTCGCACGGGCGCCATCGTGACGGATGACGGCCCTGTCGAGCTGGCCTGGGGCAGGAAGACCTCACTGTCGAACAGCATCTTCGCCTACCACGCGTATGCGCACATGCAGGTGTTCCGAGCCGCCGTGGAGCACCTCGGGCCTGGCTGCCACGCGGAGTTCGGTGCGCCTCGGGACTACAGCGCGCCGGCCCACGCGATGTCGGTGGTGAACAACGACACCCAGAAGCCCTTCTCCCGGGCGGAGGAGCGGCTCGACTTCCTGCACACCCAACTGGAAGGCCCACTGGCGTCGCGGGTGACGCCGTACGGGCGGGAGATGATCGCCTGGCTCTGGGAGGCGATCCGTCCCCTGGAGGCCCTGGGCAGCGACCGGCCCGGCGGACCGATGGGGCCTGTCGCGAGGCCACCGGTGCTCACCCAGGGCCGGGCCCCCTCGCCGGTGCGCTATCGGCAGGGCCGGGACCTCTCCCTGCGCCGCTCGCCGTCCTCGGAGGTGCTGTTCGCCCTGGATCCGGGCTCGCGGAAGATCGTCACGCTGAACCTTCCGGCCTGGCTGGCCTTCGAGCTGTGCGACGGCAAGACCGAGGAAGAGATGCTGTCCTCCTATACCGCGTCGCTGGGACTCGGGGCCGAGCGCGCCTGGGCCCAGCTCGCGCCGACCCTCGAGGGACTCGTGTCGAGTGGAATGATTGAACCGGTCACCGAAGGGCGGGTGTCGTGATGGGCGCTTCGGACGTCATCCACGCGGCGGACCGGGCCCTGACCGGGCATCCCTCCTTCGGAGACTCGCCGCGCATCCTCGCGAAGGTCCTGACCCGCTATCGCTTCGGCCTGGAGCTGTTCGCCGAGCGGCTGCCCTCCCTGTCTCACGCGGTGACCGCCGTGGAGGCGCTCAACGATGTCGATGCACGTCGCATCTTCTTCGACCCGCTGGTCCGGCTGACGCTGGAGCAGGCCTTCTCCGACCTGGAGGCGGGCCGGCTGGCGTCACCCCATCCCCTGGAGGAGATGTTGCCCGGAGCGCTGGAGGCGCTTCCCCTGGGACTGTGCGAGTCGCGCATGCCGTCGCGCTTTCGCGTGGGCACGGAGACCCCGAAGTGGCTGTGGGACGTGGCCCAACGCGGGGATGCCTATTCCAAGGCGCTGCATGCGGCGTTCGACGGCATCTTCCTGACGAACCCCAAGAGCGGCGGGAAGCTGCTGAGCCCGGATGCGTCCGCCCAGGGGAAGATCAACGACTCCATCGCGCTGCTCTCCCAGCTGCTGCCGCATTCAGGGGCGAGCGCGCTGACGCACATCGAGGCCATCGCGCTGCTCAGCGCCCGGCTCGAAGGTGGCACCGTCCTGTCCGCCGCCGGCGGGGACCTGACGCCCTCCACCATCTTCCTGTCGCTGAAGGACCTGGGGAACCCCTGGGATGTCGCCGGGTGCCTTCTGCACGAAGGGCTTCACATGAAGCTCTTCGACGCCACCCGCTCGGTGTCGATCGCGGCGAAGCCCGAGGAGACCATCCAGGTGCCCTGGCGGGACGTGCGCTGGTCCATCGTCCGCACGGTGTTCGCCTACCATGTGTATGTCCATCTGGCGCTCTTCAAGGCCGCCGCGCTGTCGGCGGACCGTTCGCTCATCGAGCGCTTCGGGGACCCGTCCGCCTACGCCACGCGTCCGCATGCGATGTCGGTGGTGAACAACGACGGCGGCTCGCGCTTCGGACGCTCGGTGGACCGGGCGCGCTACCTGGGCGAACAGCTCCAGACGGAATGGTCGCATCTGCTGACGCCTCAAGGGCGGGACTTCGTCCGGTGGCTGAGTGACTCCCTGGCACCCGTCGACCGCGAGGTGTTCAGCAAGGCGGCCGGAGGGCGCGCGAGCGCCCCCGAGAAGGCGGCCTACCAGAAGGTTCGCGGTCTGCGGGCCCGCCCCTCGACCCGGGGCGAGTGCCTGATGGTCTTCTCGCCGGACGCGCCAAAGCTGCATTGGCTCGATCTGAATGCGTGGCTGATCTTCGAACTCAGCGATGGCCGGACGTTCGCTGAGATGGAGCGGGCGTATCTGGAGGCGATCGGGGGGCGTGTTGCCCCCGATGAAGCACGCCGCCAGCTGCGCACGGGACTGGAGACGCTTGTACGCAGCACCCTCGTAGAGCCAACCCGGCAGCAAGGAGAAATCGCATGAACAACGGATCGCAGTGGCTTGAGACCGTGAAGGACCTCCTGGCCAAGAAGGAGCAGCTGCAGGAGCCGACCGTGACGTGCGGGTCGAGTGCGGAGCGCCAGTGGTGGCCGCCGTACATCGTCTCCGACACGGCGAAGAAGGAAGACTGATTCAAGGTCGGTCCGAGGATCCGCCCGCCGTGTCCGCGCTCGCATGCGGGCGCGGCGGGCCCCAGGACCGGATGACCGGACGTCAACGCCGTGTGGACCTCCCAGACCCGCCGAGGGCATCCAACGAATGAGCACCTATGACGTCGTGGTGGCGGGAAATGGCGCGTTGGGTCTGGCGACCGCGCGTGCCCTGTCGCTCCAGGATTCCAACCTGCGAATCGCGGTGGTGGGACCCGCGGGCCGACCCGGTGGCGCGTCCGGCGCCGCGGGCGCGATGCTGGGCTGCTACGGCGAGGTGACGGCCCCATTGCTGCGCACCGCGCCGGGCCGGGCGCGGCATGCCCAGGGGGTGCTCGCCGCCCGCCTCTGGCCCGCGTGGCTGGAGGGCTTGAACAGCGAGCTGCCCCCGGAGGAGCAGGTGCGGCTCGACGCCGGCACCATCGTGTTCAGCAACGCGAAGTCGGGAACCATCGAGGATGAGAACTACGCCGCCATCCAGCAGGCGGCGACGGCGGAGGGCGAGCCCTTCGAGGAGCTGGATCCGAACCAGGTTCCCGGCCTGTACCCCGCGGAGGACTGCCGGCCGAAGCGGGCCTTGTTCCTGCCGCGCGAGGGCTCGGTGGACGCAAGCCGCCTGCTGCGGGGGCTCACGCGGGTCCTCGAACAGTCCTCCAGGGTTTCGCTCATCGACGGGGCGGTCAAGGCGCTCGACGTGAGCGCGGGGCGTGTCACCGGCGTCCGGCTCGAGGACGGCCGGACGCTCGCGGCCCCCCAGGTGGTGCTCGCCATGGGCGTCGGGACGCAGGCGGTCCTCGACGAGCTTCCGGAGCTGGCGCGCCGCATCCCGCGCATCTTCAGCGGGGGAGGGACGTCGCTGCTGCTCCAGGTGCCGAAGACCCAGCTCAAGCACGTGGTGCGGACGCCGAACCGCGCGTTCGCCTGCGGCCTGCACGGCATGCCCCGCGCGGGCAACCAGCTCTACTTCGGCGCGACGAACATCCTGATGGCGCGGCCGATGCTGCGCACCACGCCGGCCGACATGTTCTTCCTGCTGGAGTGCGTCCTGGAGCAGATCGACCAGGACCTCTGCGCCGCGCAGCTCGTCGGCTGGCAGGCGGGCAACAGGCCCGTCACCGTGGACACCTGTCCCCTGATGGGCCCGACGTCCGTGGACGGCCTGTGGCTGCTCACCGGCACCTACCGGGACGGCCTGTTCCAGTCGCCCCTGCTCGGCCAGCACCTGGCGCGGCGGATGCGCGGGGAGTCCGGGCTCGTCAACGAGGACTTCCCGCCGGAGCGCAAACCCATCTCCCTCTACACGCTGGCGGAGGCGCGAGCGGAGGCGCTCAAGCACTACCTGGCCATGGGCTGGGAGCACGGCATCCGCCTGCCGAAGGTCGGCTGGCACCGCTCCTTCCCCCGGTTCTACCAGCAGATGCTGGACTCGCTCTACGACGAGCTGGGGGAGGAGGAGTTCGTCCTGCCGCCGGAGCTGCTGGCCATCGTGGACGGCAACCGCGCGGCGATGGTGCCGTTCTTCCGCAACTACTACGCGGAGGTCCGCAAGGCATGGGCGTGACGCGCACGCCTGCCTGCCCACGTCCGGGCGCCATGACAGAACCATGACAATCACGTGGAGGCCCCATGGCCTCTCGGCCACACCCCACCCTGTAGGTTGAGCACCGTCGCTGACCCCAGCCCCGGAGCCTCCTCCATGCGTGTGCTGACCTCCGATCTCCTCGTGGCCGCAGTCACGGAACTCTCGAAGGGCTCAAGGCTGGTCCGGGCCAAGGACGTGGTCGCCTGGTGTGAGTACAACGGCGTGGACGCCCAGGGGGAGGGCTTCAAGAACCAGGCGCTCTGGGAGGCGGACCACGACGAGGCCCGGGGCCGGCACCGGCTCCTGAAGTTCAGGAGCGGGGAGAGCAAGCAGTCCCGGATGGGATGGGCGCTCGTCACCCACGGGGAGCGGGCGCGTGAGGCCGCGGCGCACCTGGGGTGGGGCGAGCAGTGCTGGACCGGCGAGTCCTGGGACTGGCTCAGCGGCAGCCCGCCCGTTCCGACGCGACGCTATGGGGCGGCGGCCCACGGCGAGCAGGGCGGGTGCTCCACGACGGAAGGCACCTCGCCGGGGTAGACGCCCGGGAATGTCTCCCGGGCGGGGAAGCGCTACACGATGGGCCGGAAGATCTTCAACCCGGAGCGGCCACCGGCGCCCAGCGTGTTGCGCTCGATGAAGTCGCTGACGGACGAACGGCCGTCGCCGGTGGTGATGGCCGTGTGGCCGTAGATGCTGCCCAGACGCGATGACGTCTTCTCCCAGGTGAGCACGAGGCCCGGGGTCTTCAGCGCCTCCGCGAGCGACATGTTGACCTGCTTGAACTTGTCGCGCGGCAGGTTGTTGTCGATCTGGTTGCCGTTGCCCCAGACCTTGACGCCAAAGGCATTCTGGATGGCCCGGCTCACGCCCGTGGCGCACAGGCCCTGGCTGTTGTACCCGCCCATGCCCATCGCGGCCGCGCGGCCCGCCGCCGCCAGCTTGCGCATCGCGGGCGTCGCGCCGCCCGAGTTTCCGGCGCCAGCGCTCGAGTCCACCTTGCCGCCGCCCGTCGATCCGCTGGGACGACCGGCGCCGCCGGGCTTCTTCGTGCCGCCGCCCTTGGCCGGCTGGAAGCTGTCGCTCCCGCTGTGGCCGGGGACGCGCAGGGACGCGCCCGCGTAGATGAGGTTCGGATTGGCGATCTTGTTGGTGCGTGCCAGTGCGGAAACGCTGGTCTTGAAGCGAGCGGCGAGGGCCGAGAGGGTGTCACCCTGACGAATGCGGTAGTTGGACATGCGGATCTCCTGGACCGATTGTCGAAACGACCTTTACGGAGTTGCGTGACTTTCCCAGGTTCTAGGAATCCGCTTGTCTTCCGTTGAGGGCGTTCCGGCGTGGATCCGCTGTCGTCCGAAAATGTCAGTCGCGGCGCCGATGCGCGGCCGTCGCTGGGCTTCGCGACGGCGCGCGCGGGGCTGCCTTTCAGTTGATGGGGCAGCTTCCTCCGGAGCAGTAGAAGCAGGAGCTGGTGCAGTTGCCGCCACTGCACAGCGAGATGTCGGAGCCGTGGCAGGTGGGCGACGAGATGTCCGCCATCGTGTAGTCGAGGTAGATGTCGCCGCAGGCAATCACCCGGTCATCGGTGCCGCCGTTGGCCTCCACCGACATGCTGTTGCTCACGTACGTCGCGCCGCTCGCGGGCTTGCCCGTCTTCCACTGGCCATAGCTCACGAAGTTGGCGGCATTGCCGGGGACGATCTCCGACCCCAGCTTGACGTGGAGCATGCCGTTGACCGGCACCTGGAGGGTGGAGGTGCTGGCCGCGCCCCGCTTGTAGTTGAAGTCCACGGGCCCGTTGCCCGTGCAGTTGGCGACGCCGAAGTGGGCGAAGTGTCCCGGGTGATTGAAGTTGGGTCCGTTCCACCAGTTCGTGGTGCGGAGGCGGACCACGCTCGCCGTCCCCCGGACGATGTCGCAGGAGCGCAGCTTGGGCTGACACGTCCCCTTGTCCTGGGCACCGAGCGTGTAGTCGCAGCCGCTGGTGCAGTACGTATCGCTCGGGTGGGCGGTGTAGATGGCCTCCTGGCTCGGGTCGCCGCACGTGGCGTCGCCATAGACGTTGCTGACCCAGTCGCGGAAGGACTCCGAGCAACTGGCGGTGAGGGATTGGCCGCCGGACGCGACGTCCGAAGTCACGCTCGCGAGCGCGTCCGCGTTCTCCCGCTGGAGCTGCTCGCGCGTGCCCCGGTCCACCGCGAGGCGTGCGTGGCGTGCGAGGGCCGCAGGCAGCTCCTGGTTGGCGGGAGCCACCGCCAGGAACACCTCCGCCGCCGAGTGGGACTTGAGGAAGCGGGGGGCGATGAGGGGCCGCTGCGGATAGATCGCCGCGACGGCCACGTCGACCTCGCCCTGGTCGTTCTCCAGGAAGAGGACGTGGTTGCCGGGGGCTGCCCCGGTGACCCGCGCGATTTCACGCGGGCCGGAGGACGCGGGCGGTGCCGCATGGGCGGTGGCGGGGCCGATGAGCCAGCTGGCGCCGACAAGGGCCAGGGCGAGGGAGGTCGAGGACGTCTTCACGGGGGCTCCAGGGGATGACGGCGTTGATTCGCCGCTGCCCCCCGGAACGGAGGTGCCCGTTATTTCTCCTCACCCCCGGAATGCGAAGTCTTGGATGGGGCCTACGGCGTGGTGACGCGCACGTCGTCGTAGGTCGCGACGCCGGTCGCGTAGAAGCCCACCTTGCCTGAACCCAGGCCCGTGTCCGTCCCCTGCACGCGCAGGACGCCATCCACGTAGCCCTGGAGGGACGTGCCCTGGACGACCAGCGTCAGCGTGTAGAACGTCGACGTGCTGGCGGCGAACGGCACCGACTGCACGGTCTGGGTGGTGCCGGCCACCTTCTTGTTCAGCACCAGGTTCCCGTTGTGGAGGATGAAGAAGTAGTAGTTGTTCCCATCCACGTACCGGGCGACGAGCCCGTTGCGGATGCCCGTCGCGCCCGTCTTCACCCGGGCCGAATAGGTGTAGTTCGCCCACGAGGCCTGGCCCGCCGTGACGATGTAGGTCGCGGAGCTGGAGGACTGCTGCTTCGCGGCCTTCGTCCCGTCCGTGACCAGGGCCCAGCTCCCGTTGCCGCTGGTGTTCGTCCAGCCGCCTGACGGGAAGCTGGTGGACGACTCGAAGCCGTCCGACAGCAGCGTCGTCCCGGCCGCCTGCGGCGTCGTCACGCTCACCGTGTTGCTCGCGGAGGAGGCGTTGCCGGCCGCGTCGTAGGCCCGGACGGTGTAGCTGTACGTCGTCGACGGGCTCAGGCCCGTGTCACTGCACGCGCGCGCCGACACCGTGCAGACGGACGTGCTTCCACGCGACACCTGGTAGGACGTCACGCCGACGTTGTCCGTGCTCGCGCCCCAGGTGAGGTCCACCACGCTGCTGGACGCCGCGGTCGCGGTCAGTCCCGTGGGCGCGGTGGGCGGGGTCGTGTCCTGACCGCCGGTGCACGGCGCGGTGGGCGTGCCCACCGGACTGCTGCCCGTCACCGGCGTCGCCGACGAATCAAACGTGTTGCCGCAGAAGGTGTCCTGCGGCGCGCTGTTGTCGTTGCGGATGAAGGCGCCCGTCGCCTGGCGGAAGGTGTTGTTCCTGGCGGAGTTGCCGCCCTTGTCATAGGCGCCGGAGTCGGACTTGAGCTTGAGCGCGTAGCTGCGGCTGCCGGTGATGACGTTGGAGTCCAGCACGTTGTCGTGGCCCCGCAGCTCGATGAGGCTGCCCAGGAACTCCAGCGGCTCGTCGTTGTTGCGGCAGTCATTGCGCGAGAACGTGTTGTCGTGCGCGTTCTCCTTCACGTTGAGGCACTCCGACCCGAACGTGTGGACGGTGTTGTCGTGGATGTCGTTGAACGAGCTGGGGTCATTGGCATACATCGGCTGGTCGATCGACTTGGGGCTGGTGCCAATGTAGACGCCCTCGCCGTTGTGGTACTTGTAGCCGTCCACGTCATCGCCCTTGCCGTACATCCCGCACCACTGGATGACCGAGTTGGCGACCTCGTTGTGGTGGGCGTTGCTGCGCATGCGGATGCACTCGCCACCGGCGCCGTTGAGGAACATGTCGCGGATCACCACGCCCGTGATGTCGCGCGACGTCTCCGACGAGCCGATGTAGATGAGCCGCCCGTCGGCGATGAGCCCCTGGTTCGCGTCCTTGAAGCTCCGCACGCTCGACAGGGCCGTGGGCCAGGTCGCGTTGATGAGCTTCTCCTGCCCATCAATCGTGAAGCCCTCCAGCACATAGTGGCTGTGGTCGATGTTGAAGATGCGCCCGGTGCCGAACAGCACCGCCTTGTAGCGCCCCGAGCGCGCCTTGCCGGTCTCCGGCCCCTTGAGGGTGATGGGCGCGCTCGCTGTGCCGGCCCGCTTCGTCACCGGCCGCTCGCGGTAGATGCCCGCGGCGAGCTGGATGGTCGTGCCCGCGGTCGCCTTGTCCAGGGCCGCCTGGAGCGTCTTCAGCGGGGCGGAGGCGCTGGTGCCGGCGTTTGAATCGGAGCCGCTCGGGCTGACGTAGAGCGACGCGGCGCTGGCGGTGAGCGGCAGGGCCGTCAGCAGGGCCAGCAGCCGCGGAAGGAGGCGGCCCGGAGGGAAACGGAAGCGGGGGGAGGTGCTCAAGGATGTTCCTGGAGGTGGGGGATGTCCTGCTTTCCTAGTCTATGCCCACGCTTCGGCCATTTGAATCCGGGAAGTCCGTGGCCAACGGATGCGACATGGGACGCACGCGAGGTATCGCGAGGCGTGGTCTACCGGGAGCGCCATGCCCTCTTCCCAAGCGTCGCGGTGCGCCCTGCTCGGTCTTCTTCTGGTGTTCATGTCCGCCTGTGGTGACGACCCGGAGCCGGGGCCGGGCGGCCCTTCCGATACGGGCACCTCCCGGCCGGACGCGGGCCTGCCTCCACCCGAAGTCGTCGCGATTCCCCGGACGCAGGTGATGCTCGGAGGGCGCGAGTACCGCGCCTACCAGCGGCAGGGTGACACCTTCCGCATCGTCTGCGAGGAGCCCTGTCCCATCGAGGAGACATACGTCTTCGCACGCTACGCGGGGGTCCTGGCGGTGAAGGAAGACCTGATCGCGGTGGTGGGGGTGGACGTCGCGCCGCGGATGCTGCCGGTGGACATCCACCTGGCGGGCGACAGCCTCTGTGGTCCGAAAGGGGCTGTGTCTGGCAGCTCATTCATGAACCAGACCGGGCTCGAACCGGGACCGGGTTCGAATGTCTGCCTCTGGGAGCTGGAGGCCTCACGGGCGAAGCCGCCAGAGGTAGCGCGGCCCTTGACGGTCGAGAACGCCCTGGCGCGGGCGAACCAGGTGCTGGTGGCGCACGAGTATTCGCACATCGTGCTCTTCCTTCGACATGAGCTGTCCCATGAGTGGCTCGTGCGGGCCATCTCGTACCGGGTGGGCGGACAGGCGAGCAGTCTCTGCGATGACATCAATCAGCAGTTCGCCCCCACCGCCTGGGAGCTCTGCCAGCGCAACGGGCTGGACTACGCGCAGCTGGCGGAGGGACTGCGGAAGGTGGACACGCTGTGGTCGGCGGACGGAGGCACCGTGGCGCTTCACGCGGGCGTGCCGCTCGCTACGTCGGTGTACCAGTACCGGCGCATCCTGGATGGACTTGCGGGCAGCGACACGCTGGCCGCGTGCATCGCGGGCGGTGAGCTGAGGCCGAACCAGTGCGGGGACGCCTTCCGGTTCACGCCCACCGCGAGGACCGTGAGCATGTACGAGGGGTGGGTGCGGTGGGAGCTTCCCGCCGGCGCGCTGACGCAGGAGGTTCAGGTCGAGCCGGGGACCTGGCGCAGCGGCATGGTCGTCCCGGCGCAGTGGAACCCCTTCATGTTCGCGCACAACTACGCCTTCGAGCCCGCGTCTGGAGTGTTCAAGCAGCCGGTGCGGCTGACCCTGGCGTACGACCCCAGGCTCCTTCCGGAGGGAGGCGCGGAGTCCTCGCTCACGCTGTACTGGAAGGCCGAGGACGCACCGGCCCAGGCGGTCGCCGGGGCCGTGGTGGACACGGAGGTGAACACCGTCAGCGGGTTTGTCTCCAAGCTCGGGCGCTACATCGTCGCGCCCCGCTGAAGCCCGAGGGCCGCGGGGAGGCTGTCCCCCGCGGCCCAGGGGCCGTCACTCAGTGCGGAACGCTGAGCCGCAGGCGCAGCAGGGTGGGCTCCACCCAGGTGCTCGCCTCGGGGCCACCGGCGGTGGCCTGGGCATCCAGCGAGGCGTCGATGGTGGCCTTCAACCGGTCGGCGCGCGACGTCACCGCCGGGTGCAGGTCCGCCAGGATGTTGTGGGTCGGCGGCGCGGTGGCGGCGCTGAACAGCGCGTACATGTCCATCACGTCGTTCATCACCGGCGTCACCTCCACGTCCTGGAGGGTGTCGTGGCCGGACATCACCCCGTCCTCGCCGTACAACAGCCCGCGCAGGTTCTCGTCGTGGTCCAGCGACAGCGGCAGCGCCAGCGCCACGTAGGCCTGCCACAAGAGCCGCGTGCCCGTCATGCGCTTGGACTGGAGCTGGAGGGCATCACCGCCCTGGTTCATCCGCGTGGCGATGGAGCCGTAGAACTGACGCTGCTGGTCCTTGAGCACCTCCACCATCCGGGTGCGCAGGGTGGCGCGGAACGTGTTGGCCATGACGTAGTCGGACGACGCGACGTTGCCCTGCACCCAGCCCCAGCGCTTCACCATCGCCTCGTGGGGGTTCTGCGTCGCGTTCGGGTTGTACGTGGGCCGGTCCACTCCGCGCACCAGGACGACGAAGTCCTGGCCACCGGTGAAGACGTGACCGAACACCCGTTCGGACTTCACCGTGCTCGTGGCGGTGTCCCAATACGTGTAGCGGACGTAGACGTTGGACTGCAGGCGGTACTTGCGCTCGTAGTAGCCGCCGAAGCCCGTGAAGACCTCGGAGTAGAGCTGCCAGCTGCCCTCGCCGCACAGGTCGATGGAGGCGCCGTCCACGTTCATGTTGTCCGCGATGAGCAGCGGGCGCAGCACGTCATGGTTCCAGCGGGCGGGATTCACGAACAGCTCATCCGGCGCCCCGTCCCCGTTGTAGTCGCCCCACGTGCCACCCGCGCACGGCACGATGGCCTTGTCCCCCTGCTTCAGCACATGCGTCGCCGGCTCCTGCTCCGGAGCGCCCCACAGGTCGATGCCGTGCATTCCCCGGGTGGGGTCGTTGCGCCAGGTGTTCTCCGCGTTCTCGATGAGCGTCTTCAGCACGCTCCAGTCTGCCTGGTAGCGCGCGTGGAGTCCGGCGAACAGCGGCTTGCCAATGTTGCGCAGCGCCGTGTCCAGCTGCGTGCCCGCGGTGATGAGGTTGTTGTGGCGCGTAGTGAGCATGGCGCCGCCCAGCAGTGGCTGCTCCTCGAAGAGCTGCGCATAGGCCTCCGAGCCGGCCATCCAGTCCTTCGGGCTGGAGATGCGCTCGGCGTGCAGCATGCCCAGGCCCAGTTGGAGGGGGAACTCGCGCAGGTAGTTGATGTTGTAGGTGAGCTGGTGCGAGGACAGCTCGTCCGCGGGGCTGACGTCCGGGTTGGCGCCCCGGCCGTCGATGCCCGCGAGGATGGTGGAGAAGCGCGCGTCCACCGCGCCCCACTTGGAGAACTGGTTCTCCGCGGGAACGAACTCCTCTTCGTAGCGCATGGGGGTGGGGTGGCGTGAGTTCCAGCCCAGGTAGGACCAGGCCGCCAGCTCGAACGCGTCGTTCTTCGAGTCGTTGAAGTATTCATACATGCTCTGGTCCACGCGGTTCAGCCCCGCCTGCAGCGAGTGCAGCGACTGCTGGACCTCCTGCACGTTCTGGTTCACCCGGCCCAGGTTCCAGTCCACCAGCGCGAAACGGTCGTGCATGTCGCGGTGGATGTCATTGAGCTTGCGGTCCACCCGGTCGAAGCGGCTGACCATCCGGCCCTGCAGCTGTTCCACCAGTTGATGCAGCTTGCGGACCTCCAGGAGGATGGTCTGCTCGATGGGCGGCTCCTCCGGCTTACGCAGCAGCGAGAAGAGCTGGAAGACGGCGCTGACGATCTGTCCGGTGAACACCGCGCCACTGACGATCTCGAAGCCCTTGGCGCCCAGGTCGAGGATGCCGCTGACCTTCTCCGCGATCTTGATGGAGCTCTCCGCGTACTTCGACACCGCCTCCAGGGTGGTGTTCAACGCCTTGCTGAACTTCACCAGGTCGTTGGCGAAGTCCACCGCGCCGTCCCTCCGGAAGAGGTCCGCGACCAGCCCGAGTCCGCCCGTGACGCCTTCACGCACGCCGTTGAGCTGATCCTTCAGTTGCGTGCCGTGCGCCTTCGCCGCGTCGATGGCCGTCCTCAGCGCGGTCTCCTCCGGCGTCGCCGTGGCCGTCGCCATCACGGCCTCCTCCCCGGTGCCGCCGGTCAGGGTCAGCGCGGTGGCGGGCTTCTTCAGCGCGAGGGCGGCCCGGTACGCCTGCTCCGCCGTGTTCAGGGCGTGGAGCATGTTGGAGTATTGCTGCACGGCATCCAGGCCCTGGGTGCTCGCGGTGACCATGAAGGCCCGTGCGTCCTCGGGCGTGGTGGACAGGCTCCCGTCCGCCGCGAGGCGGGGGAGGATGAAGCCCGCGAGGGGCCCCAGGGGATGCACGGCCAGCATCTGCGCGGCGTGCTGGGTGGTGTGGACGCCCATCGCGCCCCCGATGCCGCCGCCATTCACGGCCGCCGCCAGCGCGGCGTTGCCCTGCGCCAGGTCGAACAGCTTGCCCCAGGTCTCCTGGGTGAAGGCCTCGGCCTCCGCGTAGCGCTCCACCTGGGAGTGGGCGTTGGCGAGGCCGCGCTCCAGGTCCAGGCCGTTGTGCATGCTGGCCAGCAGGGCGCGCGCGTGGGCACGCAGCGCCCGGCCGGGCGCCGTCGTGGTGGACATGGCCGGCTCGGCGCGGGCGAGCATGCGCAGCATCACCCGCATCATCGGGCCGCTGCCGTCCTTCGCGGGGTCGAACGGGTAGGCGTCGAGCGCGGTGGAGAGGGTGTTGATGCCCGCCGTCAGCTCGGCCTGCGTCAGCGACGGGTTGTCGCGGGCGAGGAAGTACGCCGCGCCCGCCAGCAGGTGCAGCCGGGGCGCCTTCTGGTACATGGCCACCGTCGCGTACACGCGCCGGTCCACCTCCTGCCGGGTCAGGGAGAAGGCGCTGCTGCACTCCGAGCAGGTGATGGGCGCATCATAGACGGGCGCGCCCAGGCTCCCGGAGGCGGCCCATTGCGCCGTGGCCTGGGCCTGGACCTGCGAAAGCGTGGAGCTTCCGGCGGCCTGTCCGTCCACGAAGCCCGCGCCACAGTCGGCGTCCGGCGCGGTGCCGTGGCTGGCGGCACGGCAGGCGTTGTAGAGGGGCGCCCCGCTGCCGGGGCCGCACGCGCCCACCATCGTTCCGCACAGCTGCGCGTCGGTGACCCAGGCGCCGTTCACCTGGCACGTCTGGGGATTCACGCACGCCGCCGTGCACGCCGTCTCCACGGTGCCGCACTGGGGGCCCGTGCCCGTCGAGATGACCGGATAGTGGGAGAAGGTGATGAAGCAGGCCTCCGGGCCCACGCTCGCGGCGGCCTTCCGGGAGGCGGTCGTGCCGCCCCGCACGGACTCCTCACCGCCTGGCATGTTCCCGATGTACCAGAGCCAGGTGATGCCCGCCCGCTGCGCGAGGGGCACGTACATCCTCAAGTGGTTCTGCGCCAGGCTGTCGCACGTGACGCCCGGGCGCCCATCGAAGGGCATCACCTCTTCGTGCGTCACCCGCGTGATGCCGAAGTCCTCGTGCTGGCACGTGCCATAGGACGTACACGTCTTGGGGGTGGTGTCCTGGCCACATGCCGCGGATGTCGTCCGCGCGTAGCACTCCAGGCTGTAGGTGAAGTTGCCGGTGCACGCCCAGTCGCCGGTGGCGATGTCGTCGGCGGAGCACGCCAGGCCCTGCTCCTGGGCGCGGGCGGCGCCGTGGGCTGCGGTGGGGCTGGCGTCCGGGGGAACGGCCTCGCCGCATCCCCACAGTCCCAACGCGGCCACCACACCCTGAAGCCAGCGTGGACGCCAGTTGCCCGCGCGTACGGGAGTCTGGTTTGGACGCACCTCTCCCCTCAACGACGTTTCTCGAAACTCCAGCATGAAGGACTTCCCCCTCGTTCGGGCCGCGCACGGCCAGGGACGACGTTGGTCGTCCAGGCTCGATACGGAGGGACGGCGAAATCCTGGTCCTGTCTTCCGCAAGAAAATCGGCCGCGCGCCGGGCCCCGGTGACGCACTGCGTATTGTGAGGGTTCAGCCCGGGGCCTAAACACAACGCTGTTGTCACTGTGCCAATAAGCGATGGAGGCCTCGCCAATGAGACTGAGATGGAGCCGTGAGTGGGCGTTATCGAGTTCCCTGATGCTCACCCTGGTGGTTTCCGGGGCGAGCGCAGACCCCCTGCCGTTGCTGGAGACGACGGCCCTGCGCTCGCCGTTTTCGGCGGCCTGCAATGGCAAGCCGGACGCCACGCCGCTGCCGGTGGACCCGCGCACGCTGGTGGTGCCGGGCGTCAACAAGCCGGGGGCGGCGGTGCAGTTCAATGCCTTCTGGGTGGACCTGCACACGCCGCCCGCGCCGTTCGTGTCGAACCTGGCCCCGAACCCACAGACCTGCGGCGAGTTCCGCGCGAGCGTCGCCCGGGGGCGTTCGAACATCTCGACGAAGGGCTACTTCCAGCCGTTCAGCAATTCGCTGGCCTACTACAACATGTACATGCTCTGGGGATACCTCATCCGCCCCAGTGACTTCGACGAGCAGATCATCAATCGCTACGGGCTCGCGAAGGCCCCCTTTCGCAATCCCTACCCGCTGCCGTGGGAGAACCCCAACCTCACGCAGGGCGGCAGCGGCCAGTTGCCCCTGGGGCTCGTGCAGGAGAAGGACGCGAACGGGCGCTACACGGGCAACATCGGCTCCAGCTGCTCGGGGTGCCATGACTCGCGGCTGGGGACGGAACAGGAAGCCGGCTTCACGTGGGGCCGCTCCAGCGACGCCTCCGACTCCGGGTTGATCCAATCCGACCTCTTCCGCTCCACGGGCGTGGGCAACGTGCTCCAGCTCGCGCCCGTGCCCTGGAGCGTGGGCCGGGGTTCGAGCGACGCCATTGGCATCGTGGACCTGCTGCCCGCGCTCTTCGACATGGACGCGCTCTCGCTGGCGCCCAGCCTGCTGGAATACTTCCCGACCCACGCGGGCGGCATGTCCCGCGCGCCCAACTGGTGGCAGCGCGCCTACAAGACGCGGCAGTTCTGGGACGGGGCCCTCACGTCGGACAACGTCCGCTCGGAGATGGCCTTCGGTGTCGCGAACCTGGGGCTGTCGCCCGCGCAGCGGCGGGGGCTGACCGCCGAGTTCGAGGACAATGACAACTTCTTCGTCTCGCTCTCTCCGCCACTCTATCCCACGACCATCAACACCGCGCTCGCGGAGCAGGGCGCGGTGCTCTTCCACGAGCGCGACCTCTGGGCGAATGGTGCCAATGCCAACATCCCCAAGGCCGCGGGCAACGGCTCCTGTGCCAGCTGCCACGGCGTCTACTCGCCCCGGTACGCGGCGAACCCGGCCTACCTGCCGGACCCGCGCCTCAAGGGCGTCGCGGGCGTCGTCACGCCCATTGAAACCATCCGGACGGACCCGGCGCGCAAGGAGTTGATGGCGGACGAGCGCAAGCGCAGGGCCTGGAACACATCCTTCCTCGCCTACAACGACCAGGCGCCCAACCACGGCCCCTACTACGACGACATCATCATGAGCGCGCTGCGCCGCGTGCCGCGCAGCGCCTACGACAACGGCCAGGGGCCGGTGTACTCCCCCGTGGGGCCGAACATCTGGCTCAAGCCGTTTGGCTACATCGCGCCCCCGCTCTACGGCGCCTGGGCCTCCGCCCCGTTCTTCCACAACGGCAGCGTGCCCACCCTCTGGGACGTGCTGAAGCCGTCGGACCGCCCCAAGGTGTGGAAGCGCAAGCAGACCGCCGCCAACGCGCTGGGCAGCAACGCGGGCTACGACATGAGCTACTCGGCCTATGACTTCGCGAAACTGGGCTGGAAGGTGACGGCGCTGGCCTGCGGCGATGTCCCGGCCCGCGACCCGTTCATCCCGTGCAGCCAGGAGATGGCGACGCCCGACATCCTCTTCGCGAACATCGCGAACCTGGTCGCCAACTACAACTCACTGGCCTACCAGTCGCCGCCGCCCATCACCCAGAAGCAGATCCGTTCGCGAATGATCTTCAATTCGCACCTCTACGGACTGGGCAACGAGGGCCATGACTTCACCCAGTCGCTCACCGACAGCGAGCGCTGGGCCGTCATCGAATACATGAAGACGCTGTAGCCCCCCAGCGACGCAAAAAAGGCAGGTGGCGCCGGGGATGGAACCCGGCGCCACCTGCCTCGTTCGTCTTACAGGAAGCGCTGGAACAGGCCGAGCTTCCCGGCGTAGGGCGGGTAGCGCAGCTTCATGTCGAGCGCGAAGGGCCGCTTCACCACGCTCTTCTTGTGGCTGAAGGCGTCGAAGCTGGCCCGGCCGTGGTAGCCGCCGGTTCCGGAGTCCCCCACGCCGCCAAACGGCAATCCTTCCGCGGCGAAGTGGACGCACACGTCATTGGCGACCGCGCCGCCACTGGAGGTCTCCGCGAGGACGCGCTCGTTCACCGCCGCGTCCTTCGCGAAGCTGTAGAGGGCGAGCGGCTTCGGACGGGCGCGCACGAAGCGGATGGCCTCGTCGATGCTCGCGCAGTCGACGAGCGGGAGGAGGGGACCGAAGATCTCCTCCTGCATCAGCGGGCTCGACAGCGGGGCATCGGTGATGACGGTGGGCGCGAAGAAGCGGCTGGCCGCGTCGCGCTCGCCGCCAAAGGCGACCTGCCCGTCGGCCGCGAGCGCGCTGACGCGCTCGAAGTGCCGGGCATTGATGATGCGGCCGTAGTCGCTGCTCTCCCGGGCGTCCGCGCCGTAGAAGCTCTTGACGGCCTTCTGCACCAGGTCGGTGAAGCGGCCCTTGAGGTCCGGGGGGATGAGCACGTAGTCCGGCGCGATGCAGGTCTGCCCGGCGTTGACGAACTTGCCCCAGGCGATGCGGCGCGCGGTGACCTCCAGGTCCGCGCTCCGGTCGATGATGCAGGGGCTCTTGCCTCCCAGCTCGAGCACCGTGGGCGTGAGGTGCTTCGCCGCGGCCTGGGCCACGATGCGTCCCACGCCGGTGCCACCGGTGAAGAAGATGAGGTCCCAGCGCTCCTCCAGGAGCAGGCGGCTCGCCTCCGCCGCCCCCTCCACCACCGATACGACTTCCGGCGGAAACGCCTGGGTCAGCATCCGCGCGAGCACGCGGGAGGTCTCGGGGGCGTGCTCACTGGGCTTCAACACGGCGGTGCAGCCCGCGGCGAGCGCCCCGATGAGCGGTGCGATGGACAACTGGTAGGGGTAGTTCCAGGGCGCGATGATGAGCGTGACGCCCAGCGGATCCGCGTACTGGTAGGCCCGCGCCGGCTGGATGACCAGGGGCGCGGAGCCCCGCCGGGGCTCCATCCACGCCTTCACGTGCTTGAGCGCGTTCTTGAGCTCCCCGTAGATGCTCCCGACCTCGGTGAGGTAGGCCTCCTCCGCGCTCTTGGACAGGTCCGCACGGAGGGCATCGAGAATCTGGGTCTCGTGCTGACGCGCCGCCCGCTCCAGCGCCCGCAACTGCTCCCGCCGCCATTCCAGCGGGAGCGTGACGCGGGTCTCGAAGTACGTGCGCTGACGCTCGACGAGCGCCTTCGCGTCGAGCGAAGTCCCTGCCTGGGGACTGCCCCTGTCGGAGGCGGTGGCTACGGAAGGCATTGGCCCTTCTCGGCCTTCTCGACGAGGGACGCGGGCGGCAGGAAGTGCTTCCCGTAGCGCTCCGCGAGCTGACGCGCGCGGGTGACGAAGCCGCGCGGCCCCGTGCCGGTGGGGCCCTCATAGCCGTTGATGTACTGCACCACGCCGCCCGTCCAGGCCGGGAAGCCGATGCCGAGGATGGAGCCCACGTTCGCGTCGGCGGCGGAGCGCAGGACGCCCTCGTCGAAGCAGCGCACCGTGTCGATGGCCTCCGCGAACAGCATCCGCTCCTTCATGTCCTCGAAGGGGATGGTGTGGCCGGGCTTCGTGTAGTGCTGGGTGAGGCCGGGCCACAGGCCCGTGCGCTTGCCGTCCGCGTAGTCGTAGAAGCCGCCACCGGTGGAGCGGCCCCTGCGCCCGTGCTGGTCGATCATCGCGTCCATCACCGCGTAGCTGCCGTGGACGTCCCACGTCTTGCCTTCGGCCACGACGGCGGCCTGGGTCTCCAGGCGGATCTTCCGGGGCAGGGTGAGCGTCAACTCGTCCACCAGCTGGAGCGGGGCCGCGGGGTAGCCGGCCTGGAGGCCCGCCTGTTCGATGGACGCGGGGGAGATGCCTTCGCCCACCATGGCGATGGCCTCGTTGAGGAACGTGCCAATCACGCGGCTGGTGAAGAAGCCCCGGCTGTCGTTGACGACGATGGGCGTCTTGCCAATCTGCACCGCGATGTCGATGGCCTTCGCGAGCGCGGCGTCGCTCGTCTGCTTGCCCGCGATGAGCTCCAAGAGCGGCATCTTGTCCACGGGGGAGAAGAAGTGCATGCCCACGAAGTCGGGCGGCCGCGTCACGCCTTCGGCGAGCAGGGTGATGGGCAGGGTGGAGGTGTTGGACGCCAGCAGCGCGTCCGGGGCCACCACGCCTTGAATCTCCTGGAAGACCTTGTGCTTGAGCTTCACGTCCTCGAAGACGGCCTCGATGACCAGGTCGCAGCCCGCGAGCGCGGCGGGGTCCGTGGCGGGGGTGATGCGCGCGAGGAGCGCTTCGCCCTTCTCCTTCGTGGAGGAGCCCTTCTGGACGGCCTTCTCCACGAGCTTCGCGGAGTACTGCTTGCCCTTCTCCGCGGACTCGAGGCTCACGTCCTTGAGCACCACGTCGATGCCGGCCTTGGCGCAGACGTACGCGATGCCCGCGCCCATCATGCCGGCGCCGAGCACGCCGACCTTCTTCGCGGTGTGCTGGGGGAAGCCCTTGGGACGGCCCCCGCCGGAGTTGATGTGCTGCATGTCGAAGAAGAACGCCTGCATCATGTTCTTCGCGACCTGGCCCACGGCCAGCTCGGTGAAGTAGCGCGACTCGATGGTGAACGCGGTGTCGATGTCCACCTGCGTGCTTTCGACGGCCACCGCCATGATGGCGCGGGGCGCCGGCATGTTCGCGCCCTTGAGCTGCTTGCGCAGGTTGGCGGGGAACGCGGGCAGGTTCGCCGCGAGGGCCGGGGTGGACGGGGTGCCGCCCGGAATCTTGTAGCCCTTCTGGTCCCACGGCTGCTGCGCCTTCGGGTTCGCCTTCACCCAGGCCTTGGCCGCGGGCAGGAGCGCGTCCACGGAGTCCACCAGCTCGTGCACCAGCCCCACCTCCTTCGCTTCCTGCGGGCGGAGGCGCTGGCCCTGGAGCAGCACCTTCATCAGGCCGTCCACGATGCCCAGCATGCGCACCACGCGCACCACGCCGCCGCCGCCGGGCAAGAGCCCGAGCGTCACCTCCGGCAGGCCCACCTGCGCGCCCTTGACGTCCGCGAGGATGCGCCGGTGACAGGCGAGGGCGATCTCCAGCCCGCCTCCCAACGCCGCGCCGTTGAGGGCCGCGACCACGGGCCTGCCGAAGGTCTCCAGCGTGCGCAGCTGCGCCTTGATCTCCTCGCAGAGTTCAAAGACCTGCTTCGCCTCGTCCTTCTTCACGCGGCGCAGGTCGTTCAGGTCCCCGCCCGCGAAGAAGGTCTTCTTCGCGGAGGTGAGGACGACGCCGGTGATGCTGTCCTTCTCCTGGACCAGCCGGTCCACCGCCGCGCGCATGGACTTCACATACGCGGCGTTCATGGTGTTGGCGGACTGGCTCGGGTCATCCAACGTCAAGACGACGATGCCGTCGGCGTCCTTGTCCCAGCGCAGGGTGTTCTGTTCGCTCATGGGTTTGCTCGAATGTTGTCGAAAGGAAGGGGGGAGGTTCAGACGCGCTCGACGAGGGTGGCCACACCCATGCCGCCGCCGACGCACAGGGTGACGACCGCGCGGCGCGCCTTGCGCCGCTCCAGCTCATCCACCACGATTCCGAGGATCATCGCGCCGGTGGCACCCAGCGGGTGGCCCATGGCGATGGAGCCGCCGTTGACGTTGAGCTTCTCGTCCGGGATGCCCAGGTCCTTCTGGTACTTGAGGACCACGGAGGCGAAGGCCTCGTTCAGCTCGAAGAGGTCGATGTCCTTCACCGTGAGCCCGGCGATGTCCAACAGCTTCTTCGTGGCCGGGATGGGGCCGGTGAGCATGATGGTGGGGTCCGAACCGGACGTGGCCACGGCGGCGATGCGCGCGCGGGGCGTGAGGCCCAGCGCCTTGCCGACCTTCTCCGAGCCCACCAGCACCAGCGCCGCGCCATCCACGATGCCGGAGGAGTTGCCCGGCGTGTGCACGTGGTGGATCCGCTCCACGGAGTGGTACTTCTGCAGCGCCACCGCGTCGAAGCCGCCGGCCTCGCCCATCACGCTGAAGGACGGGTTGAGCTGCCCCAGCGAGGCCACGGTGGAGTCCGGGCGCATGTGTTCGTCACGGTCCAGCACGGTGAGGCCGTTCTGGTCCCGCACCGGGACGACGGACTTCTTGAAGTAGCCGCCCGCCCAGGCCTGGGCCGCCAGCACCTGGGAGCGCGCGGCGTAGGCGTCCACGTGCTCGCGGGTGAAGCCCTCCATCGTCGCGATGAGGTCCGCGGAGATGCCCTGCGGCACGAAGTAGGTGTCGTAGTTGGTGGCGGGGTCCAGGGCCCAGGCGCCGCCGTCGGAGCCCATGGGCACGCGCGACATGCTCTCCACGCCGCCCGCGATGACCAGGTGCTCCCAGCCGGAGCGCACCTGCTGCGCGGCCAGGTTCACCGCGGTGAGGCCGGAGGCACAGAAGCGGTTGAGCTGCACGCCGCCGGTGGTCTCCGGCAGGCCCGCCGCCAGTACCAGGGTCCGCGCGATGTCCGCGCCCTGGTCTCCCACGGGGGAGACGACGCCCAGCACCACGTCGTCGATGCGCTGGGGGTCCAGGGTGGGGTTGCGCTGCTTGAGGGCGTCCACCAGCCCGATGAGCAGCGACACCGGCTTGGTGCCGTGCAGCGCGCCCTTCTTGCCCTTGCCGCGAGGGGTACGGACGGCGTCGAAGATGAAAGCTTCCTGGCTCACTTGGGAGCCTCCTTGGGAGACGGGGGATGGGGCTACAGGGAACGTGCGACGAGTTCTTTCATGACCTCGTTCGCGCCCGCGAGGATCCGCAACACGCGGGTGTCCGCGAACAGGTGGGCGATGGGGTACTCCTTCATGTAACCGTACCCTCCAAACAGCTGAAGACAACGGTCCGCGACGATGCAGGCCTGGTCCGTCACCCAGTATTTCGCCATGGCGGCCGTCGTCACGTCGAGCCTGCCCTCCAGGTGGGAGGTGATGCAGTCGTCGATGAAGGTGCGACAGACGCGCCGCAGGGTCGCGCACTCCGCCAGCTCGAAGCGCGTGTTCTGCAGGGCGAAGAGCGGCTTGCCGAAGGCGTGACGCTGCTTGGTGTACTCGACCGTCACCTCCACCGCACGCTCCAGGCTGGCCATCGCGATGAGGGCCGTGCTCAGCCGCTCCTGGGGAAGCTGGCTCATCAACTGCCCGAAGCCCTTGCCCTCCTCGCCGCCCAGCAGGTTGACGGCGGGGACCTTCAGGTCGTCGAAGAACAGCTCGGTGGTGTCCTGTCCCTTGCCCCCCAGCTTGTCGAGGATGCGGCCGCGTTCAAAGCCGGGCGTCGTGTCGGAGACCTCCGCGCACAGCAGGGAGATGCCCGCATGGCCCTTCTCGTCGCCGGTCCTGACGACGATGATGATGAAGTCGCACACGTGGCCGTTGGAGATGAACGTCTTCGAGCCGCTCACCCGGTAGAAGTCGCCCTCACGCACCGCGCGGGTGGTGATGGCCTGGAGGTCGGAGCCCGTCCCCGGCTCGGTCATGGCGATGGCGCCCACCCACTCACCGCTCGCCAGCCGGGGCAGCCACTTCTGCTTCTGGGCCTCCGACGCGTAGGCGAGCAGGTAGTGCGCGACGATGGTGCAGTGCACCGCGAAGCCCATGGACGGGTCCCCGGCGCGCACCTGCTCCTCGATGAGGACGGCCTCGTGCGCGAACGTGCCGCCGCCGCCGCCGTAGGCCTCCGGGATGGACATGCACAACAGGCCCAGCTCCCCGGCCCTGCGGTAGAGCGCCTTGTCCGGATACCCCTGGGCCACGTGCTTGGGCACGTTGGGGATGACCTCCTTCGTGAAGTAGGTGGCCGCCAGCCCGCGCACCTGTTCGAGTTCGTCCGAGCTCCACCGGGGACGCGTCGTCATGTCTGTCTCCTTGCGCTCATGTTCCGCCCTAGAGTCCGAACGTCTTGCCGATGATGTCGCGCTGGATCTCGCTCGTGCCGCCGTAGACGGTGGAGATGACCGTGGCGCGCAGGTGCGACTCCATGTCGTATTCGGTCGCGTAGCCGTAGCCGCCCATCATCTGCATGCCCTCCAGCGCCACGCGCTTGGCCGTCTCCGTCGTCTTGAGCTTCGCCATGGAGGCCTCGCGGGGGAGGGTCCGCTCCGGCGCCGCGTCCGCCATGGCGGCCACGCGGTAGACGAGCAGCTCACAGCAATCCAGTTCGGTGGCGAGGTCCGCGATCCGGTGCTTGAGCGCCTGGAACGAACCGACGGGCCTGCCGAACTGCTGGCGCTCCTTCACGTAGGTGAGCGCGTCGTCGAACGCGCGCCGGCCCCGGCCGAGCATGGACGCGGCGAGGATGAGCCGCTCGCTGTTGAGGCCCGACATCAACTGCGGCCACGCCCGGTCCACGATGCCGACGACGGCGTTCTCCGGCACGAAGCAGTCGGTGAAGAAGACGTCGTTAACCTCCTTGCCGCCCATCGTGGGGATGCCGCGAATCTCCATCCCCGGCGTGCCCGCGGGGACGCAGAACATGGTGAGCCCTTCGTGCCGCGAGCTCTGCGCGTTCGTGCGCGCCACCAGCAGCAAGTGGTCCGCGAAGTGCGCGTTGGAGCACCAGGTCTTCTGTCCGTTGACGATGAAGCCGCCGTGGACGCGGGTCGCGCGGCAGGTGATGGCGGCGGCGTCCGAACCGGCCCCGGGTTCGGAGATGGAGATGGCCTCCACGCGGCCCCGGGCGATGCCTCCGAGGATCGTCTCGCGCTGGGCCTCGGTGCCGAACTTCGCGTAGGGGCCCGCGGCGACCGCGGTGGTGATGTAGCCCCCCACGGGGGCGAGCCCGTAGGCGGTCCGCTCGGCGAACAGGCAGATGTCGGACATGCCGCCGCCGGAGCCGCCGTGCTCCGGGGAAAGCCCCACGCCGAGCCAGCCGAGCTCCGCCATCTGGGCATAGAGGCTGGGGCTGTGGGCCTCCGTGCCGTTCTGGGTGAGGGCGTCCCGCTGCGCGCGCGTCCCGGTCCTGGCGCGACAGAACGCATCGATGGCGTCAGCGAAGGCAGCTTGCTCCGGTGTTCTCACATGCATGGGGGCCCTTCGGGGGAGGTGGGGTGTCAGGCGTTCGCGTAGAGCGCGGCGATGCGCTCGGCGTACTGCGCGAGGAGCACGCGACGCTTGAGCTTGAGGGTGACGGTGAGCTCGCCCGTCACGGGCGACCACGTGTCGGGGACCACGTCGAAGCTCTTGATCTGCTCCGCGCGGGACAGCCGGGCGTTGGCCGCGCCGACGAGCGCTTCCAGTTCGGTCCGGACCGCCGGCTCGCGCGCGAGGTCGGCGAGCGACACCGACGTGAGGCCCTGGGACTTCGCCCAGAGGGGCGCGGCCTCCGGGTCCAGGGCGACGAGCGCCGTCACGTAGGGCCGGGTATCGCCAATGGCGATCGCCTGACCCACGAGCGGGTGCGCGCGCAGCATGCCTTCAATCTTGGAGGGGGCGATGTTCTTCCCGCTCGACGTGATGAGCAGCTCCTTCTTGCGGTCGGTGATGGTGAGGAACCCGTCCGCGTCGAGCGTGCCGATGTCTCCGGTGGCGAGCCAGCCGTCCGCGTCCAGCGCGCTGACGACCCGGCCGTCCTCCGCGAGGTAGCCGGAGAACACGATGGGGCCCCGGACGAAGATCTCCCCATCCCCGGCCAGTCGCAGTTCCAGCCCGGGGAGGGGCCGGCCCACGGCGCCAATCCGGAAGTCGGTGGGGGTGTTGATGGTCGCGCAGCCCGTGGTCTCGCTCATGCCCCAGACCTCCAGCACCCGGATGCCGAAGCCGCCCAGGTACTCGAGGATCTCCACGGGGATGGGCGCCGAGCCGCTGCTGGCCCATTGGAGCGCGTCCAGGCCCAGCGTCTTGCGCAGGGGTTCGAGCACCCGCGCGTCGGCCTCCGCCACCTGCCGCTGGAGCTCCGGGGGCACGGCGCGTCCGGCGCCCTGGAGTTGGAACGCCTCCAGCGCCAGGGCATGGGCGGCGAGGATGGGGTCGCGCCGGGCGGGTTCAAGCGCGCCCAGCTTCACCTTCAGGCCCCCGGCGAGCTTCTCCCAGAGGCGCGGCACGCCGAAGAACGCCGGGGCGCGCGCCTTGGCCAAGAGCGGCACCACGCCCGTGGGGTCCGTACAGATGTGCACGTGCAGCGCCTTGTAGAGGGCCCGGTAGAGGCCCAGCTCGCGCTCCGCCACATGCGCCAGCGGGAGGTAGGCGATGGACGGCACACGCATCTGGACGGGGATGGCGGCGTCCACGGCGATGGCCTCATAGAAGGCATTGCGGTGGCTCAGCACCACGCCCTTGGGGTCGCCGGTGGTGCCCGAGGTGTACATCATGGCGATCGGATCCTCGGGCCGGATGGCGCTCCAGCGCTCCTCGAAGACGCGGGGCGCCGCCTGGTGCGCTTCGCTCCCCTGGGCCTCCACCTGTTCGAAGGAGATGAACCGCGCATCTCCCGCCGGGATGGCCGCCGGGTCGACGACGATGATGCGCTTGAGGGCCCCGAGCGTTTCGAGCACGGGCCACCACCGGGCGACCTCGTCCTTGCCCTCCAGCACCACCACCGTGGCCCCGCTGTGCCGCGCGACGTAGCCCACCTGTTCGGTGCTCAGGGTCTGATACGCGGTACAGGGAATGGCGGAGAGGTGGACGGCGGCGAAGTCGACAATCCAATGCTCCGGCCGGGCGGACATCATGATCATCATCCGCTCGCCCCGCTTCAGTCCCAGCGCGTCCAGGCCCCGGGTGAGCGCGGCGGTCCGTTCACGCAACCGCGCCCAGGTGAGGGTCGTGTCCCCGGAGGTGAGGGCGGGGGCGCTCGCGTATTCCTCGGCGTTGCGTTTGAGGAGGAGCGGCAGCGTGAGCTTGTCCGCCAGGGATTGGCACTGCGCTTCCATGTCTGCGCGCGACGGATCCATGGGCAACCGCCTCCGGTTTCAAAGACACAAAATGGGCTGCTTCGTTCCTCTTCTTCAGGGATCGACGTAGAGGTCGAGCGCGACGTCGGGGCCGCCCCCGTAACGACTGAAGTCGGTGACACCTTCAGCGCGCAGCACGTCCTCATCGATGAAGGTCTGGCCGGTGCATGCGCGCGGCGGGCGCTGGAGGAGCGCCACGGCCGCGTCCGCCATGATCTCCGGCGCGCGGGCCCGCTGCATGGAGGTGTCGCCCCCGAGCAGGTTCTTCACGGCGGCGGTGGCGATGAGCGTCCGGGGCCAGAGCGCGTTCGCGCCAATGCCAGCCTCGGCCAGCTCCGCCGCCCAGCCGAGCGTGAGCAGCGTCATCCCATACTTGGCGAGCGTGTACGCCGGGTGCAGGCCCATCCAGTGCGGCGCCAGGTTGATGGGCGGGGAGAGCGAAAGGATGTGCGCGTGGGGGGAGCGCCGCAGGTGCGGGAGGGCCGTGCGCGTCAGGAGGAACGTGCCCCGAAGCTGGATCTGCTGCATCAGGTCGAAGCGCTTGACGGACAGCTCCTCTGTCTTCAGCGGCGCCAGGGCGCTGGCGTTGTTGAGACAGAAGTCGATGCCGCCAAAGCGCGCCACGGTCTCATCCACCGCCCGCTGCACGTCCGCCTCGTCGCGCACGTCCCCCACCACGGCGAGCGCCTGCCCTCCCGCGGCGGTGATCTCCGCGGCGGCTGTGTGCACCGTCCCGGGCAGCCTGGGGTCCGGGGTGTCTGTCTTCGCCAGGAGCGCGACGTTCGCCCCCAGCCGTCCCGCCGCGACCCCGATGGCCAGCCCGATGCCCCGGCTGCCTCCGGACATCAACAGCGTGCGTCCCGCGAGCGGCCCCGGTGGCTGCGTTGGGGCCGTCACCGCTTGGGCCCCGACTTCGGCGCCCGGGCCTCGCCGCGCGCGGGCGCCGCCTGCTGGGCCAGCTGCGGGAAGACGTCGCGCACGATGACGATGAGCGCTTCACTCAGGAGCAGGTGCGCGTCCTCCCGGGAGAGGGTTCCGCCGCGAATCCACTCGCGGATGGTGGCCTTCACCAGACCGCCGTAGGAGCGCATCATCGCGCGGTGCCGCGCGTCGCTGCCGACCTCGATCTTGAGGCCCAGGAACTCCAGCGTCCTCGCCGCGGCCACGTCGTCCGCCTCGGAGATGATGCGCTCGACCTCCGGGTCCGCCCCAATGCCTCCCATGCCGGTGACGGCCACGTACGTCTTGCCGTGGGTGGCCACCGTATCGAGGTACCACTCGACGCTCTTCTCCACCCGCTCCCGCAGGGTTCCGGTCATGGTCACGCTCGCTTCCAGGCCGGGCATGAGCAGCATCCTCTTCACGACCTTCAGATAGAGGTCCCGCTTCTGCCCGAAGTAGTGGTTGAGCAGTCCCCGGGCGACACCCGCCTCCTTGGCGATGTCGGTGGTGGAGACCTCCGCGTACGGGCGCTCACCGAAGAGCCGCGCGGCGCACTCGAGGATCTGCTCCCGGCGTTCGTCCGGTTCCAGGCGCTTCCAGCGGGGCGAGAGGGCCGGGCTCATGAGGTGTGCTCCCGCCACGGCAGGAACGCCGGCAGGTCCTGCTCCACCGTCCGGGAGAACTTCGCGGGTCGCTTTTGCATGAAGGCCATTATGCCCTCCAGGGCGTCCGCGCTGTCTCCCAGGCTCGCGATGAGCTGGCTGTCGAGTTCGAACGCGGGTTCGGGCGAGGGCAGGGCGCTCATCCGGTAGAGCGCCTGACGGATGACGGCCACGGAGACGGGCGCGGTGGTCTCCACCAACTCATGGGCGAGCGACAGGGCCGCGTCGAGCAGCGCTTCGGGTTCATGGAGGGAGCGGACCAGCCCCGCGCCGAGCGCCTCCTCCGCGTTGATCAACCGTCCGCTCACCATCCAGTCGAGCGCGCGTCCCATGCCGACGATGCGCGGCAGGAACCAGCTGGAGCCCGCCTCCGGATAGATGCCCCGCCGGCTGAAGACGAAGCCGAAGCGGCTGTTCTTCGAGGCGAGGCGGAAGTCCGCGGGGAGGATCATCGTCGAGCCGACGCCCACCGCCGCGCCCTGGATGGCGGCGATGATGGGTTTGCGCAGCGCGAACATCCGGCGGGTCACCCGCGTCGCCGGCTCCACCCAGGCGCCCTCGGGAATGCGGGTGTTCGTCACTTCGAGCGAGCTGCCGCTCAGGTCCGCGCCCACGCAGAAATCCTTCCCGGCAGCGGAGAGGATGACCACTCGCACGCCTTCATTCGCATCCGCGTCGGACAGTGCCTGGGCAAGTTCGTCCGCCATGGTCACGGTGAAGCCATTGCGCGCTTCAGGACGATGCAACTCCAGGGTGGCGACCCGGTCCGCGACCGAAAACCGGATGTGCTGATAGCTCATGGTGGATTCATGATGGTAGCTTGTTGGCGGACCGTCAACAGCAAGAAGCAGGGTCGGCGCTGTTTGGCTTTTCGACCTTTTGCGTCATCCCATTGGAGACCTTCCATGAGTGCTTCCCCTTTTCAGTTGGAGGGCCGTCGCGCCCTGATCACGGGCGCCTCTGGAGGGTTGGGGTTGCACTTCGCCGGCGTGCTGGCGCGCGTGGGGGCGGAGGTCGTGCTGGCCGCCCGCCGTGTCGACATGCTGGCCGCCGAGGTCTCGCGGCTGCGGGCTTCTGGGGTCCGGGCCCATGCCGTGGCGCTGGATGTGACCCGCTCGGAGTCCGTGCAGGCGGCGGTGGCGGAGGCGGAAGCGCTCACCGGGGGCGTGCTGGACGTGTTGGTGAACAACGCCGGGGTGTCTGGCGAGCACTTCTTCCTGGAGGTGGAGGAGGCCGAGTGGGATTCCGTGGTCGACACCAACCTCAAGGGTGCCTACCTGGTGGCCCGCGCCGTGGCCCGCCGTCTGGTGGAGCGGGGCACGCCTGGAAGCATCATCAATATCGCCTCCATCCTGGGGCTGCGGGTGGGGGGCGCGGTGTCTCCCTACTGCGCTTCCAAGGCTGGGTTGATCCACCTCACCAAGGCGATGGCGTTCGAACTGGCGCGTCACAAGATTCGCGTGAACGCCCTCGCGCCGGGCTACATCGAAACGGATTTCAACCGCGAGTTCTTCGCCAGGGAGGCCGGCCAGAAGCTGGTGGCGCGCATTCCCTTCCGACGGCTCGGCCACATGCGGGAGCTGGATGGCCCGCTGCTGCTCCTGGCCTCGGAGGCCGGCAGCTACATGAGCGGCAGCGTGCTCGAAGTGGACGGCGCCCATCTCTGCTCGACCCTGTAGTCCTCCTGGAGTTCCTGATGGATTTCTCTCTCTCCCCCGAAGTGGAAGACGCCCGGCTGCGCGTGCGTGCCTTTGTCGAAAAGCACGTGCTGCCGCTGGAGACCCGGCCCGAGGCGTTCGACACGCACGAGAACCTTCGCGAGGAGATGGTGGCCCGGGTTCGTGCGCAGGCCCGCGCGGAGGGGCTCTGGGCCTTCCAGATGCCGGTGTCGCGGGGAGGGCAGGGCCTGGGCGTGGTCGGCATGGCGGCCTGTTACGAGGAGGCCGCCCGGTCGCCCTTCGGTCCGGTGATGTTCAACGCCGCGCCGCCGGACGACGGCAACATGATCGTGCTGGAGAAGGTGCTGGCGACGGAGGCGCTGAAGCAGCGGTGGTTGCAGCCCATCATCGACGGGAAGGTGCGCTCCGCCTTCGCGATGACGGAACCCGACGGCTGCGGCTCCGACCCTTCGCTGACCTATACCCGGGCGGAGAAGCAGGGCGACGAATGGCTCATCACCGGCCGCAAGTGGTTCATCACCGGGGCCGAGGGCGCGCAGCACTTCATCCTGGTGGCACGCACTTCCGACGATGAGCGCAAGGGGCTCACCGCCTTCCTGTTCGACGCGAGCCAGCCCGGCTGGCGCATCGAGCGGCGCATTCCCATCATGGGGCCGGAAGAGCATGGCGGTCATTGCGAGCTTGTCTTCGAGGGGCTGCGGATTCCGGATGCGCACCGCCTGCTGGGCGTGGGGGATGGCCTCAAGGTCACGCAGATCCGGCTGGGCACCGCCCGCCTCACGCACTGCATGCGCTGGCTGGGATTGGCCAAGCGGTGCCTGGAGGAAGCGGGGAGCTATGTCACGCGGCGCATGAGCTTCGGGGAGACCCTGGCGAAGCATGAAGGCGTGCAGTGGATGCTGGGTGACGCCGCCAAGGACATCCACATCGGGCGGCTGCTCACGATGAGTGCCGCGTGGAAGTTGGATCAGGGCGACTTCGCCCGGACCGACATCTCCATCGCGAAGATCCACGTGGCGGACGCCCTGCACAAGGCCGCCGACACGGCCATCCAGTTGCTGGGGGCCCGTGGCTATTCGAAGGACACGATCGTCGAATGGATCTACCGCTATGCCCGGCAGGCGCGGCTGGTCGACGGCGCCAGTGAGATCCACAAGATGGTGCTCTCACGCGCCTATCTGGACGAAGGCCAGGAGTTCTTCCGATGGGGCGCGTCCGTCGCTCCCCCGAAGAGGGGGTGAGCCATGCGCGAAGAACAGAAGCGGGCGCTGGAACAATTCCTGGCGGGCAGGGCGGGGGCCAGCGCGGTGCGGATTGATGAGGCGCACCTGCTGTCTGGAGGTGCCATCCAGGAGAACTGGTCGCTGACGGCCACCGTGACGGGAGGCCGGTACGACGGCATCCTGGAGTGTGTGCTGCGCTCCGATGCGCCGTCAGGCGTCGCCGTGTCGCACGGCCGTGCACAGGAGTTCGCCCTGCTCCAGGTGGCGTTCCGGGCCGGCGTGACGGTGCCGGAGCCCTTGTGGTCCGGTGACGCCTCCGTTTTCGGCCGGGAGTTCTTCGTGATGCGCAGGGCCCGGGGGACGGCCTCCGGGCACCGGCTCATGAAGGAGCTGAACCTGGGCGGGGACCGGGAGCTGCTGGTGGAGCGCCTGGGGGAGGAGCTGGCACGACTGCATGCCATCCGCCCGCCGGTGGAGGGGCTCTCCTTCCTGCGAGTGCCGACGCTGTCGCCAGCGCTTCAGGGGGTGGAGGACTTCCGGCGCTTCCTGGATGGGCACCACACGGCGTTTCCGGCGCTGGAGTGGGGGCTTCGTTGGCTGGAAAGGCATGCACCGGAGACGCCGGAGCGGGTGCTGACGCATCGTGATTTCCGCACCGGGAACTACCTGGTGGACGAAGTCGGGCTCACGGCCGTGTTGGATTGGGAGTTCGCGGCCTGGTCGGATCCGCTGGAGGACCTGGGGTGGTTCTGTGCGCGCTGCTGGCGTTTTGGCCAGTTCGACAAGGAAGCGGGGGGCATGGGCTCCCGCGAAGCGCTGTTCCGTGGCTATGCGCGCGTGAGTGGCCGGCAACTGACGCGTGAGGCGGTGTTCTATTGGGAGGTCCACGCGCATGTTCGGTGGGCCGTGATTGCCCTGCAGCAGGGGGAGCGCCATGTCTCCGGACAGGAACCGTCGCTGGAGCTGGCGCTGACGGCGCATGTCGTACCGGAGCTGGAAATGGAGATCCTGAACATGACCGGGGGCCGGCATGCGTGAACAGCCAGACGGTGCCGCGCTGCTGGCGATCGCCAGTGAGGTGCTGCGCAAGGAATTGCTGCCCCTGCTGCCCGGGGACAAGGTCTATGCCGCGCGGATGATCGCCAATGCCATGGGCATCGCCGAGCGCCAACTGCGGCAGGGTGAAGGCCCCCAGCAGGAAGAGCAGCAGGCGCTGGCGGCCCTCCTCAAGACCGAAGGGGCGCTGGAGGCCCTGACGCGTGAGTTCGCGGCCCGGATCCGCCGGGGCGAGTTCGATGAGGATGTGGAGGCCCGCAGGTTGCTATGGGAGTCCACGGTGCAGCGGGTCCGGGAGAGCGCACCGAAGGCCCTTGTCGGGCGCTCCTCGGGACCCTGACGTCCGTCACAGCTCGTTGAAGATGAGCAGCCCCCGTGAGGAGTCCACGCTGTAGACGTGGCCGTCGCCGGGCACGCGGACGCCGTAGACACCCTCGAAGAGGCTGTCGCCCCGGTACGGGTCGCTTTCGCGGAAGGTGTTGTAGTGCGCCACCTGCGTGGGCTTCGTCGGGTTGGACACGTCCAGCACGCGCAGGCCCTCGTGATACCAGGCCACGTAGAGCCGGGTGCCGCGCAGGATGAGGTTGTGGATGGAGGTGATGGAGCGCATGCGGAACTCGCCCAGCTTCACGATGCGGGCGGGGTCGGTGACGTCGAGCACCCGCAGGTGGGAGCTGTTGAACTCTCCTCCTTCGAACGCGAGCGTGCGCCCCGCGAAGGTCCCCACCGCGCTGTGGTGCGAGTAGGCGAGGTCCGGGCGGGGGTACTGACCCAGGGGGCGCACGTCGTCCAGGTCGGTGACGTCCAGCACGGTGTAGGGCCCGAAGGCATTGCTGACGTACAGGCGGTTCCCATACGCGAAGGTGTCATGGGGGCCGCCAGAATCCGGGTCCCCGGGGACGGTGATGCGGGCGCGCTGCACGGGGTTCAGCGGCTGGGACACGTCGTAGACGAAGGTGCCGGTGTTGGGGACCATTGCGTAGAGCCGCTCCCCATCGACGAGCACCGTGTGGGCGCCGAAGGTCCCTGTCGGCAGGTTCCGCACGAACGTGGGCTCCGCAGGGGTGGAGATGTCGTAGACGAGCGTCCCCATGATGCTGCTGGCCACGTAGAGGGCGTCGCGGTGGGCCCAGACACCGTTCCAGAAGTTGTCCTCCGGCAGGCTGATGGAGGTCTTGAAGAGGGGGTTGCTGGGGTCGCTCACGTCGAAGACGGTGAGTCCACCATCCCGGCCCGCATGGGGCAGGGAGACGACGTAGGCGTGGCCCTTCGTGACGAAGACATCCACGGGCTGCCCCAGCGCCACGTGGCGCTCGGAGAGAAGCGTCAACCCGCCGGAGGACTCGGGCTCGCCCGCCCACCGGGCGACACGGTGGGCCTCGAAGGTGCCCTGCTGGGTCAGCTTCCCCCGGCGGCAGGAGGCGAAGCAGCCCGTGATGATGTCTGGCGCCGGCGTCTGGCAGCCCACCATGGCGATGGTGAGGCTCGTGCGCGTGTTCTTCCCGACAACGGAGAAGCGGCCGCCCTGTGTGTCGCGCTGGAGGAGCGGCTCGTCGTACATCGTGTTCGGGCCCCCGTCACTCCGGAGCTGGAAGCCGACGGAGCCAATGGAGATGAGGGTTCCTCCATCCGCCAGGGGCTTCGCGTCCCGGGTGTTGGCCTGGTAGATGCCCTCTTGCGGGAGCGCGGCCAGGGCCGCCGGGTCGCACCGGGACACGTCGAAGCGGGGCAGCTCCTCGCAGGCGGTGGTGGACGCGTCCTGAGCGTCGAAGCCGCACGGCGCGAAAGGCCCCTTGTCAATCCAGTCGCCGTGCTCTTCAAGCTCGGTGTAGGTGCCATCCCAGACATAGGGGCCGGCGTCGGGGACTCCCGCGTCGCTGGAGGGGCGCGGGGGCGGGTCCTCACACCCGGCGAGGAGCTGGAGCGACAGGACCACCAGCAGGGACTGTAGGGCGCGGCGGGGGAATGTCATGGGGGCCTCGCGAGGAATGCGCCCCGCGGGGATTCGCGGGGCGCCCCTGGTGAACGTATCCGGCCCGGCCGGCTCCTCACCCTCCTGGCAAGGCAGTTCTGGGTTCAAACCCGCCGGAGACGGGGGCCGATACGGCGTTCACTGAGGGTGCGTTAGGCTGGCAGGTCTCATGGTCAAGGTCACTCGATCCCTCGCCCCGAAACCGTCCCGAGTCTCGCAGGCGGAGGCGCCTGTTTCCCAGGCACCTCCCACGACGGTTTCTTCGCGAGCGCCTACCCGCGCCGCCTCTTCCATGGCGGCTCCCGTCGCGGCCGGCGCGAAGGCCCCGGCGCAACAGAAGGTGGAGCAGCGGGTGGCCTCGCTTCCCGAGGGCATGACGCGTCAGGCATTGCTCCAGGCGCTTTCCGGAGGGATGCCTCCGGCGGACGTCGACGCGGTGACCACGGCGCTCGCGGACCTCAGTCCCGCCCAACAGAAGGAGCTGGCGAACCTGCTGTCAAAGGCAGGCGTCAGCGCCACCGCGTCGCCCCGCGCCGACGCGGGCGCCGAGCGCGCCTTCCTCTTCAAGGCCATTGCCGGCGGCGCGAAGGGCGCGACCCTCAAGCGTCTGGCGGAACAGATTCGCGGGCGGCCTCCCACGAACCAGGCCTTCTCCTTCAACCCGCTGTCCTCGGCGGCCACGAAGCGCACGGCGAGCGCCAGCCCCGTGGATGCGGCTGCGGCGAAGCTCAAGGCCGCGATGGATGACATCTGGGGCACCGACGAGGCCGCTGTCTTCGAGGCCCTGGAGGGCCTGGACCCCGCCCTGCTGCCGAAGGTCGCGGAGAAGTACCAGAAGCTGACCGGCACTTCGTTGCAGGACGCGCTCAACCTGGAGCTTGAAGCGGGGGACCTGAAGCGTGCGCTCGCGGCCTTCGAGCCCCAGGTGCCGGTGGCCACCACCGCGCCGGTGAAGACCGCCGCGAAGGTCACCGCCGCTGGAACGGTCTCCACCTCCGACATCCAGAAGAACCTCGATGCCATCCAGGTCACGTCCAGGGATGAGGGCACCGTCCAGCGCGGGAATGCCGTCGAGCTCAACAACCTCATCCCCATCAACGTCGCGAGCTGGAAGCCCCCGAAGGCGGCCATCTACAACCCGCTGAAGGAGGCGGTGAAGGAGCGCAACGAGGCGAAGGCGGCCTTCGACAAGGCGCCCGCCGGTGCGGCGAAGACGGCCGCGCAGGCGAAGCTCGATGCCGCGGAGAAGAAGGTCACGGACGCGGGCGCCAAGGTCAAGGCGTGGCTGAAGGAACACATCGGCGCGAATCCGGAACTCACCCAGGCCACCGCGGCGGTGAAGCACGCGGGGGAACAGGTCGCCACGCTGGAGAAGAAGCAGGCGAAGGCGAAGGTTCCGAAGGACCCGGAGGCCGCCGAGACGCTCAAGCGCGAGCAGAAGGCCGCGCTCGACGCGGCGAAGGCGAAGCTCACGCAGGCCCAGGCCCACCAGACGTCGGTGAAGGACGGCCTGCTCGCCCGCATCGACGCCTACACGCCGATGGTCGCCGTGCCGCAGACCCGGTCGGATGTCACGGTGGATGGAACCACCGTGCGGATGCGCGATGGCCGCGAGACCGCCTACACGAACCTGTGGAAGGCGGTGGATGGTGGCGCCGTCGCGGGGGACTCGCACACCCAGGTCGACACCCAGCTTGAGAAGAGCGGCATCAGCGAGGACCGGCAGAAGATCCTCGCGTCCATCTCCGGACTGGAGGGCACCTTCAGCAAGGTCAACACCTGGGACACCGGGCGCGTCTCATGGGGCTTCACCCAGTGGACGCTCGGCAAGAGCGGCAATGGCACGCTGGCCGAGTTCATGCGGGACCTGAAGAAGACCGACCCGGCGCAATACGAGAAGAGCTTCGGCAAGTACGGGCTCGACGTCGACGCCAAGGGCGTGGTGCTCACCCGTGCGGATGGCACGGTGCTCAAGGGCGTCGAGGCGGCCGAAGCCATCCGCACCGATGTGAAGCTGGCGGCCGTCTTCATGGCCGCGGGCGCCGACCCGGCGATGCAGCAGGCGCAGATCAAGTACGCGAACGAGGGGAAGATCACCGAGACCCGCAACCGCTCGGTGAAGGTGACCGGCAAGGACGCCAGCGGCGAAACCGTGAAGGCGAAGCTCCAGCTGAAGGACGTCGTCACCAGCGAGTATGGCAACGCAATCCTGGCCGACCTGGAGGTCAACGCCGGCCGCGGTGGCTCCGTCGCCGCCGACGCGCTGGAAGCGTATGTGAAGGCCAAGGGGCTCGACCCCGCCAAGGTGGACGAGTGGGGCCCGGACGCCGAGAAGGCCGTCATCGCCGCGCTCGAGCAGGCCTCGCGCAAGGAGCGGTTGAGGCACCACGCGAAGGCGGGCTTCAGCAAGGAGCCCGGCTCCTTCGTGAGCTGACGGGACGGCATGGGAAAAGGATTGCCCAGGCCCTGAACCGGAGGACTCCACCGCTGTCGGCCTTCGGGCAGCGGGCTGCCACCTCCGGGGGGTAAGCCGTCCAGGGCCCGGTGGTTAGCCTCCTCCAGCCGGAGGCCGGACGCCTCCGACCGGGAGGCAGCATGCCGCATGCGAGGGAGTGGGTGGGCGTCGTGGCCCTGGCGTCGTTGCTGTGGGAGGGAGGCGACGCGAAGGCGGGGGCCGCCGCGGTCCAGTGCGGAGACACCCTCACCCAGCACACGAAGCTGACGCGCGACCTTTCGTGTCCGGGCACGGAGGCCCCCGCGCTCCGGGTCGTCGGAGAAGGCGTCGTCCTGGACCTGGGCGGGCACACCGTGCGCCGCACCGGCCCGGAGATGGGGGACTCGCAAGGCATCGTGGTCGAAGCCAACGGCACGGTCCGCAACGGCACCATCCGGGGGTTCCGCTGGGGCTACGTGCTGGACAGCGGCGCGAACAACGTGCGGCTGCACGAGCTGTCACTCGTCGGGAATGGGACGGCCATCTACCATCGGGGCGGCTATGCGCGCTTCCTCATCACGAACTCCGTCCTGCGCGGCAATAGCACCGGGATGAGCAGTGAGTTCGACGCTGCCACCGGTGAGTTCAACATCCACTCCTCGCTCTTCACCGGCAACGGGCGCGTGATGTTCGTGGATGCCCACGACGTGGATGTGCTCGGGTCGACCTTCAACTCGAATGAGAACGTCATCGAGTGCTTCAATGGCAACATCCGCATCCGCTCCAGCATCCTGGCGATGAACACCGCCGTGGGCTCGCTGGCGTTCGACCCGGCCGGCGGCTTCGACTTCTGTTCGGAGCTGCGGTTCGAGGACACGATGATCGCGAACAACACCGCGCTGGCCCCTCCGGAAGCTCCGGTCTGGGGGCCGTTCCGGTTCGTGATGCGCAACTCGTGGGTCGTCAACAATGGCAGTGGGCTCCACGCCGGAAGCCGGACCGTCTACCTGGAGGGCAATACCTTCTGGGACAACGCGGGCGGCCTGACGCTGGCCGACCTGCCGGAGTTCGTTCCCTACCCGCTCACGGGCCTCGTTCGCGGCAATCGCTTCCTGCGCAATGCCGGGGACGGCCTCCGGGTCCTGGAGCCCAGCACGCCCACCCTGGTGGGCAACACCGCGGTGAACAACGTGGGCTGGGGCATCCACGCGCCGACCGCCTTCGACGCGGGCGGTAACGTCGCGCGAGGCAATGGCGCGGGCAACTGCGAAGGCGTCACCTGCTCCGCGTTCTGAGCACGTGCCCGGGACCCGGGACTTCGCGATAGAAGGCGGGGACCATGAAGACTCCCCGACTCCCCGTGGCCCAGCCCCGTGAAGCGATGCGACTCGTGGGCGTGGAAGGCAAGGCCCGCGTCTTCTGGGCCTACGCGCAGCACGGCGAGCGGCTGGAGCTGCACCACGGCAAGCAGGGCACGGAGGGCAAGCGCGAGTCGCGCACCTTCGCCTCCGCCGAGGAGGCCGCGGCCTTCGCGCGCAAGCAGGTCGCGGCCCGGGTGGACAAGGGCGCCTGGTCCAGCGACCTGGCCTTCGAGTCCACCCCCTGGGAGCAGGTGAAGGGCTCGGTGCGGGTGCCCGGCAACTCCGAACAGGATGAGGACCGCGTCCTCGTGCTCACCGGGGATGTCGTCGTGCCCCATGACCTGTGGCTCGACTTCCGTCGCGGCATCTTCGCCCTGGACGACCCGGACGCGGAGCCCTTCATCGGGCTCCTGGTGCAAGGCAACCTCACCGTCGAGGGCTGTGTGTTCAACGGGGAGAACGACTTCGGACCGTTCCTCCAGGTGAACGGCAACCTCACCGCGACGAGCATCGCCATCGGCGGTTCGCGGCTGCGCGTCACGGGCGACGTCATGACCGGGGACTTCGTGGCGGTCTACAACCACGGCAGCGTCTCCGTGGGAGGCGGCCTCGTGGCCCGCACCATCGCCTCGGATTACACCCTGCGGGTGGAGGGCCCCGTGGATGCGCACCGCTACCAGGGGCAGGGCTCGAAGGTGTTCGCGGTATCGAACGGGGGGGAGGACACGCAGGACCCCTATGAGGTGAAGGGCGTCTTCCTTCCGGCGGTGGTGTCCGGCGAGCGCGTCCTGCTCGACAAGGCGCGGAAGCTGCTGGCCACCGGCAAGCCCATCTCCCGTCCTGAGTTCACCAGCGTCCGGGCCGCGTTCCGCAAACTCGTCTCCAGGAAGATGGCGGAGCCCGACAAGGTGAAGAGCCTGTCGCTGGACAGCAAGGGCCTCAAGTCACTGCCGGAGGAGCTCTTCCTGTTCCGCCGCCTGGAGAAGCTCAGCCTTCGGAGCAATGAGCTGCGGACGCTTCCCGAGGAGCTGGGGCTGCTCACGGAGCTGCGCGAACTGGACCTGAGGAGCAATGGCCTGTTGGCGCTGCCCGAATCCATGGGGGCGTTGAAGAAGCTCCGGGTGTTGAACCTGGAGACCAACTGCCTCTGGCGGCTCCCGGACTCGCTCGCGGAATGCGTGGAGCTGCGGGAGGTGAACCTCGTCAACAACCCGTACGCCTACCTCCGGTGGGCCTTCGGGGCGTGGAGCAAGGTCCGGCTCATGTGGGAGCTTCCGGAGGTCCTCACGCGGCTGCCGAAGCTGGAGGTGTTGAAGTTCGAGGGCACGCCGCTGCGCACGCTGCCGACACGCCGCTTCGACAGCGCCGTCCTGAAGACCGCCACCGTGCGCCGGTCGCTCATCACGCAGGTGGATCCGGAGCTTCACGCCCAGCTCGACGTGGTGGACCTGGCGTCCAGCCCCAGGAACGCGGCCGCGTACATCGACTACTGGTTCAAGCGGGAGAACGTGCGCGTCGAACACATCCATGACGCGAAGTCGGGCCGCTATGACTTCACGGAGATCATCGCGCTGCTGGGGTTGCTCCTGCGCCTCAACATCCCCACGGTGGCGCCCTATGACGGGGCGCTGGAGAAGTTCCGGGTCCAGAGTGAGGACATCGCCCATGCCATGGACTGGGCGGGCGCCTCCGCCCACCATGTCCGCGCGCTCTTCCTGGCCCTGGGGGACGCGCTGGGGCCGCTGGGCGAGCAGCATCCCGGCAATGCGCTCATCGCCGGGCTGAGGGACGTCTTCTCGGTCCATGCGCGCAGGGGCACCTGAGTGCTCAGGGCGCGGGCTTCGCCACCTTGCTCAGGATGAGGTCCCGCACCGCTTCGGCCGTGCCGGTGGCGGACTGCGGGTTCTGTCCGGTGACGAGCCGCTCATCCACCACGACCTTGGCCGTCCAGTTGGCGGCGGGCTGGTGCTTCGCGCCGCGCTCCTTCAGCGTGGTGGCCAGGAGGAAGGGGACCACCTTCTCCAGCTTCACGGCGCGCTCCTCGTCGTCGGTGAAGGCGCTGACCTGCTTGCCGGCGACCAGGTACTTGCCGTCGCTCAGCTTGACGTTCACCAGCGCCGCGGGCCCGTGGCAGACGGCGGCGACGACCCGGCCGGCTTCGTAGACTTCGCGCGTCACCCGCTGCACCGCCGGGCTGCCGGGGAAGTCCCAGACGGCGCCGTGGCCGCCCGCGTAGAAGACGGCGGAGTAGCGGGCCACCTTCACGTCGTCCAGCTTGAGGGTGGTGCGCAGGGACTGCCGGAACGCGGGGTCGTTCCAGTAGCGCGCGTTGGTGGCGTCCTTCAAATCCAGCCCATCCACCGGCGGCTCACCGCCCTGGATGGACGCGAACTCCACCGGGATGCCAGCGGCCTGGAACACGGCCAGCGGATGGGTGACCTCGCCCAGGTAGAAGCCGGTGGGCTCGCCGGTGCTGCCCTTGGTGGCGTGGCTGGTCATCACGATGAGGACGGGCGCGAGGGAGGGCGCGGTGGGCTTGACGGTCGGCGCGGCGGCGGTGGCCATCCCCAGCAGGGAGGCGGCAAGGAGGGAGGACATGTTCAGGACTCCTGAGGGAAGGGCCCTCACGGGGGCCGGTCTCGTCATCCAAACTATTGTCGCCGCCGTCGGTGATAAACGGGCATGAGGGCATGGCACTTTTGCTACAGAGGCATGAATGGCTCGGCGCTTCGACCACCTGAACGACGTGGAGGCCTTCATCGCGGCGGTGGAGCGCGGCTCGCTGACGGCCGCCGCCACCGCGCTGGGGACGACGCCCTCGGTGGTGAGCCGCGCGCTCGCTCGGTTGGAGCAGCGGCTGGGGGCGCAGCTGCTGCGGCGGACCACCCGCAGTCTGGGGCTGACGGACGCGGGGCGGCTGTACCTGGAACAGTCGCGCACCGCCTTCGGTCTGCTGGCGGAGGCGGAGCGCGCCATCCAGGGGCAGGGCGGCGAAGTCACCGGCAGCGTGCGCCTCAGTGTTCCCACGACCTACGGGCACTATCGCCTGCCGGCGAAGCTGCGGACCTTCGTGCGCCGGCACCCGCGCGTGCAGGTGGAGCTGAGCATCTCCAACCGCAACGTGGACCTGGTGGCGGAGGGCTTCGACCTGGCCATCCGCCTGGGCGCGCTTCCCGACAGCGGGCTGGTGGCACGGAAGCTGGAGGATGCGCCCATGTGCCTGGTCGCTTCGAAGGCCTACCTGAAGGAGGCCGGCACGCCCCGGTCGCTGGCGGACCTGGAGCGCCATGCCTGTCTGTCTTTCGTCATGCCCAGCACCGGCCGCGTGTCCCCGTGGATCCTCCGCGAGGACGGCCGCGACGTGGACTGGACGCCCCAGACGGCGCTGCGGGTGGCGGACGACGTGCTCGGCGTGGTGTCGCTCGCCGAGCAGGGCATGGGGCTGTGCCAGACGTATGACTTCATCGCCGCCGACCGCCTGCGCCGGGGCACCCTGGTGGAGGTGCTGCCGAAGTCGCGCGGGCGCTCGCGGCCGTTCTCGGTCATCTACGTGCCGCACCGCAGCCTGTCCGCGGCCTCGCGGGCGTTGATCGCCGTGCTGACGGACACCGCCTGACGGGCCTGCGCTACAGCCCGAGCGCCGCCTTGCACGTCTTCGTGTAGAGGTCCCGGAAGAGGTTGTCCGGGTCGGTGCGCTGTTTCACCGTCTGATAGGTGTCCCGGTTCCAGATGCTCCAGAAGGTCTCCTCGTCGTAGTAGTTGTAGGAGATGAGCGTCTTGGTCCCGTTGAACCGTTGCAGCGCGTCCTCGAACTCCTTGTAGAGGTTGCGGCCGGGGGGCTGCGGGAGGCCGTACACGGCGAGGTCGAGGAACAGCGGGTCGCTCATCCCGGCCCACCATGCAGGTGTCAGCCATTCATAGTCATGCACCCGCCGGAAGGGCACGCACCACACCGGGTAGTAGCGCATGTCGCGGTGATACCAGTCCATGAACTCGGCCGTGCGCGAGAAGGGGACGAACACATCCACGATGACCGGCGGGTCCTTCTCCGGCAGGAGGAGGTTGTGGAAGTGATTGGCGGCCCGCAGCACGCTGTCCGAGTGGATGAACTTCCCGAACAGCGCGCGGGCCAGCAGGTTCTGCGGCCGCGCGTGGGTGACGCCCCGGTTGTAGCGGAAGAGGTAGTCGTACGTCGTGAGGTAGTCCTCCTTCCGGCGAGGAATGGTTTCACAGTACGCCGTGAGCCATTCGTAGCGGCTCACGTACGGGGCCTTCTCCACGAAGTGCCCCACGCACAGCACGTGTTTCGTGGGGGAGAAGATCTGCCCATCCAGGTAGTCCGTGTCCTTCGCGCTGAAGTGGCGCCAGATGGCCTGCTGGAAGGCTTCGAGCGTGTCGTAGGTCTCATACGTCACGCGCACGTAGGGGGCCGCGCGGACGAGCTTGAAGCGGATGCGCGACAGGATGCCCAGCGTCCCGAACGAGCCGTGGAGCATCTGGAAGAGCAGCGGCTGCTCCGTGGGTGAGCAATGCAGCACTTCACCCTTCGCGGTGATGACCTCGTATTCCAGACAGGTGTCGTGGAAGCCGCCCTGGCGGAAGGACATGGACTCGATGGAGCACCCAGCGATGGCGCCCCCGAGCGTGATGGTCTTGTGCTCGGGCACGATGAAGGGCACAAGCCCCAGCGGCAGCGTCGCTCGCACCACCTGGTCGAAGGTCACCGCGGGCTCGGCCGTGCAGGTCAGCCCCACCGGATCGATTTCGAGGATCTGATCCAGGTCCCCCAGGTCCACCTTCTCATCGCCGCGCCGCGAGTCGTTCCGCTTGGGCACCTGATGGGGCGGTGACTTCTTCTTGAAGGACGCAGGCCCGGTGCCCTTGCGCTGCTTCAACTGCCTGGCGATGGCTTCCACCCTGGCCGCGTGCAGCGCATTGCGCAGTGCTGCCTCCCCCAACCCCCGCTCGCTGGAAACCGGCTCCGTGGTCATCCACCCCTCCGTCCTTCGTTCGCTGGAACGGTGGGGACTCTACGGTGACGGGTGAGCCCTGGCCGGACGGTCTGGGCCCCTCTCGGCCGGCTGCCCGGCGTGCGGGCGGGGACGCAACAAATTATCGGGGTTGGCGAGAATTCCGTGCTTTTCCATGTCCTGGGTCGTTTCGGCCCGGGTAAGCCCCACGAACGGAAATCCCCCTGATGATTCCCCCGGTTCCCCGTACGGGCGGGCGCCACGCGCTCGTCCTGCTGCCCGCGCTGCTCGCCATGGCCTGTGGAGGCGAGACGCCTCCCGAGCCCCTGTCCACGGTGGACAGCGCGCTGGGCGCTCCCGTCACCGTGTCCTTCCAGGAGCAGGTCGCTCCGACGGCCGCGTACACCGGCGCGTCGGATGTCACGCTCCTGCAGAACACCCCCACCGTGAACCTGGGCGCGGACGCGCTCCTCCGGATGGATCGCGACTACCCGACGAGCTCCGGGAAGGTCAGCAACAGCCTGCTGCGCTTCGACCTGGGCGCCATTCCGGCGAACGCGACGGTGCAGTCCGTGCGGCTGACAGTCAACGTGAAGAACTCCACCACGGGCGAGGGCTTCTTCGTCTACGCCGCCGGCCGTGCCTGGACGGAGTCGCAGGCCACCTGGAACAACGCGACCAGCACCACCGCCTGGGCCACCGTTGGCGCCAGCGGCGCTTCGGACCGGGGCGCCACGTCCTTCGCCACGCTCATCCCAGGGGCGACGGGCTCCTATGGCGTGGACCTCAACGCGGCGGGGATCGCGGCCGTGCAGGGCTGGGTGCAGAGCGCCGGCACCAACAACGGCTTCGTGCTGGATGCGAACACCAACATGGACGGCCTGGAGCTGGACTCCTCGGAGGCCGCCATCGCCGCCAACCGGCCGAAGCTGACGGTGACCTATGCGCTGCCGGACGAGCCGGGCAACCCCGGCATCCCCGGGCTGGACAACACCGGCCAGACGATTCCGGATACCAACTACGCCATCCCCACGGGCGCCATCTTCCTGGCGACGAATGGCAATGACAGCAACGCGGGAACGCAGGCCGCCCCGGTGGCCACGCTCAACCGCGCCATCGCGCTGGTGCCCTCCACCGGTGGGACCATCGTGGTGCGCGGCGGCACCTACCGCGACTGGTACAACAACGGCGCGGGCAACTACAAGGTCAACACCAAGCCCATCACCTTCCAGGCCTATCCGCACGAGCAGGCCTGGTTCGACGGCACGGACCTGAAGCCCGCTTCCGCCTGGACCTCCGACGGCGCCGGCCACTGGTTCATGGATTGGAGCACGCCCAGCTTCTGCAACGGCGGCTATTACACGTACAAGTATGACGCCCAGCCCACGACGAACCAGGGCCCGTGCAGCCACTACGACATGTATGGCGATCCGGCGAACCCCGCCGCGGGCGACCCGCAGATGGTCTTCATCGACGGGGCGTACGTGCACGAGGTGAAGACGCTGGCGGAGGCCACGCCGGGCAACTTCTTCTACGACTGGACCCACCGCCGCATCTACATCGCGACCAACCCCACGGGCCACACGGTGGAGGTGGCCGCGCGCCCCGTCGCCATGGTGCTGGGCACCACCGGCCACAAGGTGATGGGCCTGGGCTTCCGGCGCTACGCGACGAACGAGTACAGCAACACCACGAACGCGGCGCTCTACATCGGCGCGACGAACTCCCTGGTGGAGAACTGCGTCTTCACGCAGATGGCGGCCGGGTCGCTCAGCATCAAGCCCCAGGGCGGCGTGGTGCGCGGGTCGGTGTTCGCGAACAACGGCTTCACCGCGATTGGCTCCAATGGCTCCACCAACTCCGCCACGCTCGTCACCGATGGGCTGCTGCTGGAGGGCAGCGTCATCAACGCCAACAACACGGAGCGCTTCGGCACCAACTGCTCGCGCTCGTGCGCGCAGGCGGGCGTGAAGATTGCCCACATGAATGGCTTCACGGTGCGCAACAACGTCTTCGAGAACAACCTGAACGGCGCGGGCTTCTGGTGTGACGAGGACTGCCGCGATGGCGTGATGGTCTACAACATCTTCCGCAACAACAAGATTGGCATCTTCTACGAGGTCTCCGACACCGGCATCATCGCGTCCAACCTCATCTACGACAACACCTACGCCGGCATCCAGGCGTGCTCGTCGAACACGAAGATCTACAACAACACCCTCATCAACAACGCGGCCATCAACATCTGGATCTACGACGACTCGCGCAACGAGCAGGACAAGCGGGGCTCGGACATCGGTCCGGACACGGTGAACGTGGACGTGTCCAACAACATCCTGTCGGGCGGGAACATCACCACCCTCAAGGCGTCGCGCTCCGACAGCAACTTCACCAACACCGGGCCGAACACCTTCTTCTCCGGGCTGGACTACAACAGCTACTACCGCTCCGGCGGCAGCACGAAGTCGCTGATCAACTGGGTGGACACGGGCGGCGTGAACTACACGTCGCTGGCCGCGGTCCGCACCGCTCGCGGCTGGGAGAACAACGGCCATGACCTGGCGTCGGGCGGCGACCCGTTCTTCGTGAACCAGACGCTGCGCAACTACGTCGTGCGCTCCACCAGCCCCGCGTACAACAGCGGCAAGCCGCTGCCCGCGGACGTGGCGCAGGTGCTCGGGGTGCCCTCCGGCACGGTGACGAGCCGGGGCGCGCTGAGCTGGCCGGGCCGCTAACCCTGCCTTCGTTGGGATGAGCAGGGCCCGGAACCGGTTGGTTTCCGGGCCCTGTGTCTTTTCGGGCGCCGCCCTACGCGGTGGGCGCTTCCAGTTGCTGGCGCAATTCAGTGGTGCTCACCGCGGTCATGCCATCCCGGCCCACCAGCGTCTGTCCATCCGCGGAGTAGAGCGCCGGGCGCCGGTACAGCATGCGCAGGGCGTGCAGGTGGGGATAGACGATGGACGCGCGGGGGTTGAGCGCTCGCAGGTGCTGGCGCAGGAGGGGCGCGTACTTCGGGCTCTGGGCCGGGAAGATGTGGTGTTCCTGGTGGTAGCTGAAGTTGAAGTGCAGCCAGTCCATCACCGGGTGCGTCCGCACGCTGGCGGTGTTCACGAAGGGGTTGTCGGTCTCCTCCGACGCCGGCTGCATCCAGTGGTTGGTGGCGATGTAGATCATCAGCGTGACGTTGCCGATGAGCAGCGGAAGCACCAGCGCGTAGAGCGCGGCCCGGGGGCCCAGGACCCAGCCCAGCGCGCCCCATCCGGCGGCGAGCAGCACCGTGAGCACCCGTTCCCGGGCGCGGTGCATGTGCACGTGTTGAAACCCGGGCAGCCCGCTGTGGTACCAGAGGAAGGCCTGCCCCTGGGCGGTGAAGAAGACGCTGAAGCTGATGAAGCTGAGCCAGGTCCCCGACCCCGGGGAGATGAGGTGGAACAGCTTCGCGAACCCCTGGGTGCGCCAGTCCGTCTGCCGGGGGAGGATGTCCGGGTCGCGGACGTGGACGTTGGCGGCGCTGTGGTGCGCCTGGACGTGCCAGGCCCGCCAGTTGCCGGGTGTAACGAGGAAGGGCGCGAAGCCCACCCAGCCGAGCACGCTCTCCATCGTCCGGCTGTGGAACACCGAGTGGTGCAGCGCTTCGTGGGCGGCGAGGCCCACGGCGGTGACCATCTGCCCCAGCACGAGCGCGAGGAGGAGACATGCCCAGTCGGGCAGGGGCTGGCTGCCGATGAGCCAGACCATCGCAGCCATCACGGGCACGAGGCCGAGCGCGACGACGCCGCGCAGGGGCTGTCGCTCGAAGGCCTCGGGGGGCAGGAGGCGGCGCAGTTCCGAACGGAGCCGTTTGGCGTCATCCGGGGGGATGG
>NZ_RAWI01000209.1 GCF_003612125.1 Corallococcus praedator | reverse complement strand
CGGGGGTGGTGTACGTGACGGACGCGCTGCAATCCAAGAAGGTGCGCGTGGCGCTCGATGTGCCGGGTGCGGAATCGCCGCGCATCGTGTATCCGGCGGCAGCGCTGACGCAGGGCAAGTCGCCGAAGGGAGGGCTGGCGTTCGTGCGCTTCCTCCGGACGGATGTCGCGTGGGCCGAGTTCCGGAAGCGGGGGTTCCAGGCGGTGAGGCGGGTCACGCCGGGGAGGGTGGAACCGAGGTCCGTGCCTGATGCGGGGCCGGTGCCGGACGCGGGCGTGACGCGAGCGCCGAAGGGGCAGCGTTCGCCGTGATGGAGGAGGGGCTGACCGGGCTGGTCCTGTTCACGGTGGCGGTGGCGGCGCTGTCCACGGCGCTCATCCTGGTGCCGGGCGTGGCGGCGGCGTACGCGCTGGCGCGCTGGAAGGGGCCGGGGCGGGGCGTGATGGAGACGGTGCTGGCGCTGCCGCTGGTGCTGCCTCCGACGGCGGTGGGCCTGGTGCTGCTGGAGCTGCTGGCGCGGGACTCGGTGCTGGGTCGGATGCTGGACGCGGTGGGCGTGGAGGTGGTGTTCACGCCCAAGGCGGTGGTGCTGGCGAGCGCGGTGATGGCGTTCCCGCTGCTGGTGCGCTCCGCGCGCGCGGGCTTCGAGGAAGTGGATCCAAGACTGGTGGCGGTGGCGCGCACGTTGGGGAGCACGCGCACGCAGGCCTTCTTCCGGGTGACGTTGCCGCTCGCATGGCGCGGGGTGCTCACGGGCGCGCTGCTCGCGTTCTCCCGGGCGCTGGGCGAGTTCGGCGCGACGGTGCTGGTCGCGGGCAACATCCCGGGGCGCACGCAGACGCTGTCGCTGGCCATCTTCCATCGCACGCAGACAGGCCAGGACGCGGAGGCGCTGAAGCTCGCGGGGGTGGCGGTGGTGCTCGCGTTCGGGGTCATGTACGTGACGGAGGCCGTGACGCGGCGGCGCGGCGCGCGAGGACTCGCGTGACGGTTCATGTCTCCGCGATGCGGAAGCCCACGGAAGGCACGCGCCCGTGATGAAACTGTCGCTGCGCCTCCCGCTGGCGCGCTTCACGCTGAAGGTCGAGGCACGGTTCACCTCCGCCTCCGTGGCGGTGCTGGGGCGTTCAGGTTCCGGGAAGACCTCGCTGCTGGAAGTGCTCGCGGGCCTGCGGCGTGGCGCGACGGGGCGCGTGGTGGTGGACGAGCGCGTGCTGCTGGACAGCGACAGGGGCGTGGACGTGCCTCCCGAGTCCCGACGCATGGGCTACGTGCCCCAGGACGCGCTGCTCTTCCCGCACCTCACCGCCGGGCAGAACGTGCGCTTCGGTGCACGCCCCGGGCGACCGTCGCGCGTGGATGAAGCGGTGCACCTGCTGGAATTGGAACCGCTGCTGCATCGCTACCCGGTCACGCTGTCGGGAGGAGAGAAGCAGCGCGTCGCCCTGGCCCGCGCGCTCGCCACGGACCCCGCGCTGCTGCTGCTGGATGAGCCGCTGGCCGCGCTGGACATCGCATTGAAGGAACGCGTGTTGCCCTACCTGCTGCGCGTGCGTGACGAGGCCCGCGTGCCCTTGCTGTACGTCACCCATCAACTGGGCGAAGCGCGGGTGCTGGCCCACGAAGCCCTGCTCCTGGACGGCGGCGCGGTGCGAGCCGTCGGACCAGCGGACACGGTGCTGGGAACGACGGCGCGCGGACTGCTCACCGGCGAGCCCGAGGAGAACATCCTGGAAGGCACGCTGGAGCATCCCAAGGCCGGAGGCACGCGGCTGCGCATCAACGAAGGACTGTCGCTCTGGGTGCCAGAGGCGCCAGACGTTCCCGCGGGAACCAAGGCCACCTACGCGGTGCCGGCGGAAGACATCCTCCTGTCCACGGGACCGCTGACCGGCGTCTCCGCGCGCAACGTGTTGGAAGGCACCGTGGCGAAGGTGGAGGACGCAGGCTCAGGCGAGTGTGCGACCCAGGTGGACGTGGCGGGAGTGCGCTGGGTGGTGCGCCTCACGCACGCCGCCGTGCGCGAGCTGTCCATCGCGCCGGGCCTGCGCGTGTACCTCGCGGTGAAGTCAGCTTCCTGCCGCCGGCTCGTAGGAAGGGCCTGACCGCAGACTGTCACACTCCCAGCACGAACACTCCTTGGTCAGATGCATCGGGCCGGGCAGCCCCGTGTTGATGCGGTATGACGCCCGCGCAACTGCACACGCTCGACTGAGAGTTCTCCGAGTACTTGGACGCGACGACCGTAGGAATGTGGCGCACGGAGCGCCGGCGCGCACTGGGCGGTTACGTCACAGGCCTCCTGCTGGACGGAGAGCGCAAAAGCATCGAGCCCATGGCGGCACGACTGGCCCAGGCCCCCGCGCAGACGGAAGCCCTGTGCCAACCACTGCTGCAGTGCATGTCCGGCGCGGCCTGGGGACGCCCAGGTGCGCTGCCGGCTCATGCAGAAGTTAGTGACCCAGGAGGAGTTCTTGTGCCATCGCTTCGCTGATGGGCGCCCCCGTCAACAGTTCGGCGAACAGATACTGCCCGGCAGGATTGACTTCGAGGAAGACGTACTCCCCTTCAGGGGTTTGCCGCATGTCGATTGCGCCGTAGGTCAGCCCAAGTTCTCGCAGCAGAAGCAGAACAGATGCTTCAATGCTGGGTTCAAGCTCAAAGAGTTCGAACGCCACTGAATGATCGAAGCGCCAGTCCAGGGTCGACTGGCCGCTCTGGGAGTCGATGCGAACGGCGAACACCCGGTTCCCGACGACCGTCACGCGAATGTCGAATCTGGCGTCGATGAACTCCTGGAAGATCGCTGGACAGTTGGACAGGCTGTCAAGCCGGGCCATGTCTTCATCCGAGAGAAAGCGGGTCGCTGTATTCTCGTGAGCGGTCTCTCCCATTGCCTTGTAGATCGTTCTCCGAAACCGCTCCCTGAACTGACGCACTTGAGTGGCGTCGTTCGTCATCAGTGTTGCCGGAGTACGCAGTCCGAGCTTGTTCGCAAGCGCCATCTGTAAGGCCTTGCGGTTGGCGAACCACTGCTTCGACGGCAGGTTGATCCACCTGGAGGCGCAGGCTGCTTCAAGAGAGAAGATGAAGGATTGCCACTCTTGGTGCTTGAACCAGGTCTCGGGATTGCCGTCAGGACGACCGAGCGGATTCTCTGGACGTCGCCACCAGATCGCCTTGGCGCGGTCAAGTTCGAGGTGCGTATCGCCTACCCGGAGGGTCGACGTGTATGCATGATTGCCATGAATCGACAGTGCGTCGTTCTTGATGAGGTGCCGCAGGGAAGCCAGCGCCACCGTGCCGCCACCGTGTTTGAGATGCGTGATGACCGCATGTGCATGCAGGTCATTCATCGGAGCGAAGATGATGACATCGCAGCGGGAGATTTGCATGTCACATGGCGTGGTGAAAGGGTTTGTTAGAAGTCGGTGTCCGTGTCGGGCTTGGTCGTCCCGCCATCCGCACCCTCATCGCTTGTGCCTGAGGACCCAGCAGCGCCTACGATTCCACCGCCAGTGAATGCGGTGGGATCCGAGCAGATATCAGGGTTGAACCCCAATCGACGGCTGAGCTGCCTCTCAAGGCGTCGAAGTTGCATTTCGCCACGAAATCCACCCTCGGTGACAGGGAGCTTTCCGGTGGCGATTGAGAAGATCTGGCGCACGTCGTCACTCGTCATGGGCGGAGACGAGCTCCCCGAAGCGGGGCCAGAAGACACGCGCCAGGGCCTGATTTCATAGAACATCGATTCTTCCTTCAAGGCGACCCGTATGGGCTTGCCGGCGGCACGCATGTCCTCCGGGACGCAGTGGGCGCCCTCCCAGGGACCCAACTTCAGGATACTGTCACGAGGAATCATCCAGGTTCCTTGCGGGTCGGCGATGTAGACCGCGTCCTCTTCTTCTCGAACCAGGAGTCCGGCGAACTCAATGCCTTGCATTTTTCCGGCTTGAAATGATGTGAGGGATTCGAGGTCGCCACGGGCCAGTTTCTTGCCTTTGGGATCCATGGGTTCTCCTTGATGAAAAGACATGCGCTGCCGGGGGAGCGGGCGCATGGGGGACGCGTGCTGCCTACAGGGAGCTGAATCTGCCGATGGGGGTGTTCCCTTCATTTGTGAAGCTGTGCCCTGGGGTCTGTGATGACAACTGCAGGCCCAGGGGCCATGGATTGAATGAGGCGGATGGGCGCAAGGGGACATGCAGCCAATGTCCTTGTCGTCGACCTGCTGTCCGACCCTTGGGTGCCGGAAGATGCACGAGCGGCGCCCCGGGCGCTCTGAATGCCCAGCAGGTCGCTTTGGAGCGGCGCGGTGAGTGCCGCCGAGGTCGTTCGTGGGCCTGCTCCATGTAACCGGGCTACTCCCATCCGCCGTACTTCCCCGACGCCAATTGCATCGAGCGCGTGGGGCTGGACCTGCATGCCAACGTCACCCGCAACCCCCGCTGCCGCACCATGAGCCGGCTGATGGACCGCGTGCCCCCCTGCATGGCTGTGTGCAAGCTCAGCGCACGGCCGGTCCACGCCTGCGTCGGGCCGATCTCCGCCGGGCCGCCTGAGCCCGTGGGAGAATCGTGATTGTTCGTTGAGTCCTTACGCACACAAGGCCGAACGGAGCGGGTCCCTGCCACTTCCCCACCCGGCCAGCGCATGCCTACCCACAGGCCGGTCGAGAATCGCGCTCCGTTGACTGTTACGCTCCCAGCAGGAGAAGTGGGATGGAGCTGGAGGCTTACGCGTACGTCGGGCCCGAGGCGATTCGCCGCGCCGTGGTGTCACATCCTGTCGGCGCATCCATCCGCTCGGCGGAGGAACTCGACCGCTGGCTGCACGGCCACCCGGAGGCGGTTCACGAGGGAACGACCTACGTCGTGGACCTGTCGGGGTGCCTCCGGCTGGCGCCGCGTCGGTCCGAGCACGTGGCCTGCGCGGGCGGCGAGGAGGTGCTGGCGGCAGGAGAGCTTCACTTCCGGAGGACAGCGCGGGGTTGGGACGTCGCGGAGGTCTCGAACCAGTCGACCGGGTATTGCCCGGACACCTCCTGCTGGCCGGCGGTGGCTCACGCCCTGTCCAGAGCGGGCCTCGGTGGGCGCACGGGCTTCACCCACGAGATTGTCTTCCGGCGCTGTTCGCGCTGCGGTGAGCTCAACCTGGTGAAGGAGCAGTGGTTCGTCTGCGCCTTCTGCGAAGCGGACCTGCCAGCCCGATGGAACGTCGCCCCGAGCCGGCGCGTGAGCGTGACCGACGCGCCGTAGCTTCCACTCAACGCTTCGTCCCCACCTTCTTCGCCCCACCGCGTCCCGCTGGCTTCGCGTGGTAGCCCTCCACGAGCATCCCCAGCGAATGGGCCAGGGACATCGCCGTCTCATTGGGCACGCGGGTGTCCTTCAGCTTGTTGCGCGCGGGGTCGAGCTGAAGGCCCGTCGCCCCGGTGAAGTCGGTCCGGGTCAGCGTGCAGCCGCGAAAGTTGCTGCCGGTGAGGTCCGCTCCGGTGAAGTCCGCGTCCGTCAGGTCCGTGTCGAAGAAGTTCGCCTCCCGGGCCACGCAGCGCACGAACGACGTCTGCCGCAGGCCCAGCCCCACGAACGAGCTGTAGGGCAGGCTGCACTCCTCGAACATCACCTCGGGGTTCGACGCCACGCCCGTCCAGTCAATGCCCATCAGCTTCGAGCCCTCGAAGCGCACGTCCCGCAGTCGGATGGCGTTGAAGTTCGCGCGCGTGAGGTTGCAGCCCCGGAAGACACACGCCTCCAGGAGGCTGTCCTTCCACCGGCCCTCCTGCAACTGGCAGTCCTGGAAGGTGCACCGGTAGAACTCCTTGCCGCTCAGGTCGACGCCCTGGAGGTCCAGCTCTCCAAACGTCTCCCGCTCGAACGAGTCCTCATCCTTGAACCGCCGCAGCAACGCGGCCACCTTGTCCTCTTCCACGGTCACGGAAAGCACGGTCCTTCCTGGCGGGGATGCCGGGTGCGCGGCACGCCTTATACCGGGCGCCCGGCGACGTCGCAGCCCGCATGAAGCCGTCCGTCACGCGGTGCCGGTGTGCAGGGTGTGCTCCAACCAGTCGAAGACGCGCTCATCGCGCAGCGCCATCGCCGCGGGCTCGCAGTGCCAACTGGCGCCCTCGTCCTCGGTGAACCGGGAGAGCGTGGAGGACCCCAACGCGGTGTGCAGTTCCTCCGACTGTCCCGGCCAGAACTGCTCGTGGTCGGGCGAGGTGATCAGCACGGGGCACTCAATCTTCGCGAGCGTCTCCGCATCGAGCCGCATGGCCTCCGCCGCCTTGAACGCCTCGAACGGGGATTGCGTTCCGTAGGGAGCCATGCGCCACATCAACCCGGCCTGCTCCGAGGGCGACTGTCTCAGGCCCATCGCCAGATACCCGTCGAACGCCTCCTGCTCGTTGGCATCGAGCAGCAGCTTCAGCTCCGGGGGCAGGTGCGCGGTCCACGAATCCCCCACCCTCAACACCCCGGGGTCCGCGATCGCGGCGGCGATCCGGTGCTCGAACGCGACCGCGCGAGGCACCATGTAGCCGGCCTGACTCACCCCCTGGAGCACGATGCGTCGCGGATCCACGTCGGGCCAGGTGAGCAGCCAGTCCACCACGGGCGTGATGACCCGCTCCCAGTCAGGCCGGAACGCCAGCTTCTGCCGGTGCAGCGCGGCGCCCTGTCCCGGACCGTCGAAGGCGAGCGCATTCCAGCCCCTCTCCAAGGCCGCCGCGCCGCCGTCCTTCCACATGGAGGTCACCGGCCCGTCGCTGCCGTTGTTCAGGATGAGCGTCGGCCGGGGGGCCGCGCTCCGGTGCGCCGGACGGAAGAAATAGCCTTCCAGTCGGGTGCCTTCATACGGGATGGCCACCCGCTCCACGGGGGGCTCGAAGCGCGTGGTGGCCTCATCCCAGCACTCGCGGTGACGCCGCCACAGCGTGCTGAAGCGCTCGGGATCCGACGTGCCGGGCGCACAGGACGAGGCCTCGTCGAAATAGGTGCTCGCGCGCAGATACGCGGAGCGGGCGCTGATGTGATGTCTGGCGACGGCGCTGGCGTGGGCCTGTTCCTCCAGTCGCTCCGCCAACGCGGTGAACTCCCGCACCCACGCTTCCCGGTCCCCGTCCGGAATCCTGTCGAGCGTGACGAGGACCTCTCCCACGTCCGACAGGCCCCGGTAGGAGGCTCCGAGCAGGCTCAGGCGGGCGAACTCGAACCCCTCATCCTCGAAGTAGCGCTTCATCCCCGAAGGGTGGCAATCCGCCCCGACGAAGAGGAGTGGCGATGCCTGCTCCTTCCCGCACCCTGCGCTCGGCTCCCCCCACGAACCGCCAGCTGCCCCGGGCAACATGGCCGGTTGCCTGAAGACGCACCGCGAGGACCCGGGCCCGCGACAGGGGCACCGGATCCTCCCGGCTTCAAACTACTTCGCCACCAGCACCAGCGTGCCCCGGCCGCACAGGCCATAGGTCGCGTTCTCGCCGCCCATATCGTCCGCGGTGCCCGGGTTGAGCAGCACCTGGCTGGCGCCCCGGCTCTCAATCCACGAACAGGTGTCCGTCACGCGGTACCACTTCCGGCCCGTGCCCGGCCACGGCAGGGTGAACGTCACGTTGCCGGACCAGCCGTTGTAGGCGACGTAGATGGCGCCCACCGTCTCCCCGGAGAACTCCGTCGCGTCGATGCGGTAGGCCAGCGCGTGGTTGCCCGCGTCGTCGAAGTACGCCGCGTTGGGCACCGTGCCGTCCGGCTTGAACCAGCGGTGCTGCTCCATCACGTTCCCGTTGGTGTCCGAGCCGCTGTAGAAGTTGGCCGGACGCAGCGCCGGGTGCGCCTTGCGGAACGCGATGAGGCCCTGGGTGAACGCGCGGAAGTTGGACTGGTCCGTGCTCCACGAATAGTTCAGCCAGTTCTGGTTCGAATCCAGGTTGTAGACGTTGTTGTTGCAATTCTGCGAGCGCAGGAACTCATCGCCGCCCGTCATCATGGGCACGCCCGCGCTCAGCATCATGAACGCGATGCCGTTGCGCGCGGCCTGTCGCTGGGCGGTCGCGACGCCACCCTGGTCCCAGCTGTGGTTGCTGTCCTCGCCGCCGTCGGACGGGCCGTAGGGCCACGCCTGGTTGTTGTTCTTGCTGTTGCACGAGTACAGGTCCTTCAGGGTCATGCCGTCGTGGGCCACCATGAAGTTCACCGACGCGCCCGGCTTGCGGCCGTCATCCCCATACAGGTCCGACGAGCCCGTGAAGCGCGTGGCCAACTGCCCCGGCGTCACCGCCTCCCCGCCCATCTGGTTCTGGTCCTTGCGGAAGGTGTCGCGGAAGATGCCGTTCCACTCCTTCCACTTCGCCGGGAAGTTGCCCACCTGGTAGGAGTTGCCGCCAATGGCCCAGGGCTCCGCGATGAAGTCCGTGCCCGCGCCGCCCGCGTCCGGACGGGGGTCCAACAGGGTGACGATTTTATTGAGCGCCGTGCCCGCGTTGTCGCGGTCGTAGTTGAAGCCGCCGTGCTCCACGGTGTTGCCCAGCACCGACGCCAGGTCGAAGCGGAAGCCGTCCACGCCCAGCGTGTCCTTCCAGTACGACAGCGAATGGAGGATGACGTTCTGGGCCGTGGGGTTGAACGTGTTGAAGTTGCCGCCCACGCCGGTGTTGTCCCAGTTGAACTGCTTGTCCGCCGTGAGGCTGTAGTACGTGGGGTTGTCCAGGCCCCGGTACGTCATGACGTTGTACGTGCTGGAGTTGCCGCTGATCCACGCGCCGCCTTCGCCCGTGTGGTTGTAGACCACGTCCACCAGCACCTTGATGCCCGCGTCGTGGAAGGCCTTCACCATCGCCTTGAACTCGCGCGTGGGGCCGCCCGCGGACTTGTCGCACGCATAGCGGCGGTCCGGCGCGAAGTAGCTGAGGTTCATGTACCCCCAGTAGTTGTCGCCCGTGGTGCTGGGGGACTGTCCGGTGGGCACGTAGTCGTTGTTGTCGTTGTCCGTCTCGTGCAGCGGCAGGAACTCCACCGCCGTGACGCCCAGCGCCGCCAGCGCCGCGGCCTTCTGGCCCGCCGTCTTGTAGGTGCCCAGGCAGTTGGCATCCAGCCCGGAGCCGGTGTCCTGCTTCGTCAGGCCGCGCAGGTGCACCTCATAGACGACGTCGTCCTTGAAGGCGCGCGTGGGCTTGGTGCCGGTGGCGGTGGCGTCCGGGGGCAGCACGATGCCCTTGGGGGCGCGCGCGCCGCTGTCCTTGTAGCGGTGCAACGGGCCGGAGGCGAACACCGTGGCGTCCTGGGAGGTGGACAGGGCGTTGACCGGGTCGTGGCTCAGCTCCAGCGCGTACGGGTCCCACAGGAGCTTGTTCGGGTTGAAGCGGTTGCCCTGGGCGTCCACGTCGGAGATGAAGCCCACCGTGTTGTTCGCCTTCGTCCAGGCCGCGTCGTAGGGCCAGTTGGGCCCCCACGCCCGGTAGCCGTAGTAGACGGGCCCGGTGATGTTGTTGGTGGCGTTCTTCAGCGTGGCGACGGAGACGGACTTGGACCAGATGTTGGTCGCGGTGTCCTTCACCATCACGTACTTCAAGACCTCCTGCGCACCCAGGGGCGTCTTGTAGATCCACACCTCGATGCGCGTAGCGCGCGAGGAGAACACGCGGAAGTCGATGTTGGCCTGCGTGGCGTCGTACTTCGCGCCCAGGGTCCAGGTGAGCAGCTCCTGCTCCTGCTGGGCCGTGTCCGCGATGGCGGGCGCTTCAGGGGGAACTGCTTCGTCCGGCGTGTCCGATGCGGCGCAGGAGACCATCGCCGAAGCGAGGCCCGCGGCGAGGAGGGGCTGCCACCGCGAGAGCCAGGGGCTCCGGCGGTGACGACGAGGAGGGGTCATCATGGATGTGGCTCCAGACGCGGCAAGCGAGGGCAAGCCCGCCGGGCCCGCGACTGCCCGGGGCCATTCGGTTCAGCACCCCGGTGACGTCCAAGTCAACCGCCTGCCTCCCCGCGGATGTCGTCCGTGCGTCATCAGCCTCCACCGGCCTTGGCCCGGTGCGTCAGGGAAGGGGTACCTTGAGCTCACCGGAGATGATGCGGGCGCGGAGCGCGTCCAGCGTGCGCAGCGCCTCTTCCTTCCCCGGGAAGTCCAGCCGCACGGGGGACAGGGCAATGCCCCCTTCTTTCAGCCCCAGGGAGAGATTGCCGCCCTGGAGGCGTCCCTGACGCTGGTCGCGGATGGCCTCGTACACCACCAGGTCCACGCGCTTGATGACGGCGGAGAGCACCGCCCGGGGCGCCAGGTGTGACGGGTCTGAATCCACGCCAATGACATACACGGGCTGTCCCGCGTCGCGCGCCTCCTTCACGGCCTGGATGGCGCCCAGCCCATCCACGCCCGCGGCGGCGAAGAGGACGTCCGTGTTCTTGAGCAGCAGGTCCTGTCCCACCTGCTTGCCCAGGGCGAAGTCGGTGAAGCTGCCGGTGTAGTTGACGAGCACGGTGGCCTTTGGATTCGTCGCGGCCACGCCCGCCCGGAAGCCGGCCTCGTAGCGCTGCACGAGGGGAATCTTCATGCCGCCCACCATTCCCACCTGGCCCGTCTTCGTCACCAGTCCGGCCAGGGCTCCCGCGAGGAAGCAGCCCTCCTCCTCGCGGAAGATGACGGTGCGCACGTTGGGGAGGGTGAGCGCACGGCCCTGCGCGTCCAGGAGCGGGCTGTCCACCAGGAGGAAGGGCAGCTTCGGGTTGCGCCGGGCCACCTGCTCCACCGCGTTCTCCAGCATGAAGCCCACGCCCATCGCCAGGGACACCTGCTGGTCGGCCAGCAGCTGGAGGTTGGGCTCGTAGTCCTCGGCCACCCGGCTCTGGAGGACGACGGGGGTGATGCCCAGCGGGGCCAGCTCCGGGGCGCGTGCGCCCAGGTCGGCTCCCAGCGAGGACAGGCGCTCAGGGGTGGACGCCGCCTCGTAGCCGGCCTTCTCGTACTTCACTCCCGCCGCCCAGAGCTCCAGTCCCCGCAGCGCGGAGTCGTTGAAGGCATGGTCGCCACGGCCGCCCAGTCCCAGGACGAGCCCGACGGTGGACGTGTCGCCGGAAGGCCGCGCCTCCGTGACGGGGGGCGTCGTGGAGGGCTGCTCCTTCTTGCAACCCGGGGAGGCCGCCAGCAGGCACAGGGCGAGGCAGAGGATGTGTCGGGACGGGCTCATGTCATCGCCGTGTCTACCACGCCGCCGCCACCGCTTCCGGAACGCGACGCCGATGGCAACGGCAATCCCAACCCTGCGACGGAGGCGTGTTCGCGGTCCGCGGTCAGGTGACGCGGGCCTGGCCGTTCTCGCTTTCACGCTGCTGCGAACGGACCCATCTGCGGGAGGCATGGAGTCCGCGCAGCACGCCCCGCAGGGAGGGTTGCTGACTGGCCAGGAGGAGCAGGTAGCTCCACACCGAGCTGCCGCGACGGTTCAGCAGGGCATGGGCGAACGGCGTCGTGCTCTGGTCGATGTAGCTGGGGACGTTCTCGAACCACTCGGAGCTGCTGCGCGCCGCGAGCTGGATGGCGACCAGGGCGGCGCGCCGCTCTTCGTCATACGCCTGGAGCGCGGTGGGCAGGTGCGCGTGTTCCCGCAGTTGCCGGGCCAGCGAGATGGCATCCTGGATGGCCAGCTTCGTCCCCGAGCCAATCGAGAAGTGGGTGGTGTGGGCCGCGTCACCCATGAGCGCGACCTTGCCGTGGTACCAGCGCTCGTTGGTGATGCGCTTGAAGTGGAGCCACGGCGCCTTGCCCAGCCCGCGCAGCTGGTTGAACAGGGAGTGGCCCACGAGCTGGCGCTTGAAGATGCCTTCCAGTTTCCGGAGGGTTTCGTCCGGCCCCATCGTGTCGAAGCCCAACGCGTCCCAGGTCGCCTGCTGGCACTCGACGATGCAGGTGCTGGTCTCGTTGTTGAAGCGGTAGGCGTGGAACCAGAGCCAGCCGGCGGAGGTCTCCTCGAAGGCGAAGGTGAAGGCGTCGAAGACCTTGTTGGTCCCCAGCCAGATGTACTTGTTCTTGCCCTCCTCCAACCGGGGCTGGAAGTGGCTGGCGTGCTGCTGGCGGAGCCGGCTGTTGACGCCATCGCAGGCGACGATGAGGTCCGCGTCCGCGAACGCGGACAGGTCCTGGACGTCGTACTGGTAGCGGATCTCCACCCCGAGCCCCTTTGCCCTCCGGGTGAGGATTTCGAGCAGGCGGTCGCGTCCCAGGCTGAAGCCATACGCGCCAATGCGGGCCGCCGTCTCGCCGCGGAGGTGCACCTCCTGGGTGTCCCAGCGGCACGCTTCCGCGTCGATCTCCCGCGCGCTCACGGGGTCATTGCGTTGGAGGTCGCGGAGCAGGTCATCCCAGAACACGACGCCCCAGCCATACGTCACGCCCGGCGCGTTGCGCTCGAGGACGGTGACGTCGTGCTGGCTGTTGGACAGCTTGGCCAGGATGGAGAAATACAGCCCCGCAGGGCCACCGCCGACACATGCGATCTTCATGTCATTCCCCCACCCCGGCATGAGCCCCACCCTCGGCGGGACCTGACGGACATGGGGCGCATGCTACGGCTCCATCCCTGGGGAGGATGCTGTCTGAAAGCGCGAGCCTGCATTCCTGACAGGACAGAGGGAGGTGGTGGGGCTGCCTACCAGTACAGCTCACCTGTCGATTCGCCGGTCTCGGAGTTCATCTCCGGGCAGATGCCGGGGAGGACTTCTTTCTTCAGCGAACGGAACTGGCCTGCCTCGATGACGAAATCCTGAAGGGCACAGGCGTCGGGTTCGCCCCAGGCGCTGGCCCTCCAGAGGGCGCGCAGTACCAGACTGTCTGGGCGGAAGGCGAGCTGGAGCAATGGGGTGTCTTCGCCGCCCGCGGGCAGGGGCAGGACGTGGCCATTCGTCGCGTCCATGGCGCACTGCGTGGGGCCACTGTTGGCGGGGCTGGCGGGAGCTTCTGTTAGCTTGGTCGCACTGTCTCCTCCTGCTCCCAGAACCCTGCTCATGACCGAACCTGCTTCTTCGCGGAACTCCGCAGCCGCTCCGCTTCAGTCCGACCCCGCTGGGGCGCGGGCCCTGCTCCGGTGCACTGCCTGTCAGCTTCCGATTGTCCGAGCCTACTTCCAGGTGAATGACCGCCTGATGTGCCCGAAATGTCGGAAGGAGGTGGAGGCGGCGAGCACAGGAGGTTCGAAGGCGCTGCGTGTCCTGAAGGCGGGAGCGTTTGGCTTTGGCGCGGCCATCGCCGGGGTGGCGGTGTATTGCGGGGTGGGCCTGACGGGCTACAACATGGGCCTCCTCCTCATCCTGGTGGGATGGATGGTGGGCACCGCCGTGTTCAAGGGCTCGGAGGGCCGCGGAGGGCTCGTCTACCAGGTGCTCGCGGTGCTGTTGACGTATCTGGCGCTGGGAGCCGCGCGCGTGCCGGAGGTGAAAGCACGCAGCAAGGCGGAGTCCGAGAGTCGGCCCCGCCGCGTGAGTTCGCGTGTGTTCGACAGGGCCCATGACAGCCCCATCCATCAGTTCTTTTCGCCAGACATGGGGGATGCGATGTCCCGCGAGGAGGTCCTGGTCATCGAGATCCTCAACACCTCGACGCTCGTCGTGCGGGGCCCTGCCTACGAGGCCACGCAGCGTCCCGTGTCAGGGCTCCTCTATGGTTTCGCGCTGTACGTGGCGTGGCGCCGCAACAGGCGTGCGGTGTTGAGCGTGGTCGGTCCGTTCCAGTGGGCCGGCGTGTCCCCTGCGCCCGGAAGCTGATTCGAACGTTCGTTTCCTCGAACTTCGCCCGTGCTGAACATGTGATAGCAGTCGGGCAGGATCGCTGTATGCACGCTCCAGGGGGAAGCAGCATGAAACATTGGACGCTCGGGTGGATGCTCGTCGTGATGGCTGGGATGGTGGCGGGATGTCCCGCTTCCGATATCGACACCGGCACCGATGCGGGGAACGACGCAGGCGTTGACGCGGGTATCGATGCAGGCCTTGACGCCGGTATCGACGGAGGTGCTGATGGCGGCCTCGATGACGGCACGTGCACCCTGGATGCGGACTGTCTTGCTTCGGAGCTCTGTCATCCCACCGCGAAGGTATGTGTGCGGACCTGCATGAGCAGCATGGACTGTCCGGACACCGCGAAGACCTGCGACGTGCTGAGCCCCTCGGACTCCCGGAAGGTGTGCCAGTGCTCGACGGATGTCCTGTGCAACGCCGACGAGGGCACCTCCGACCGGGTGTGCTCGATCCCGGACGCGGTGTGCATCCCGAGGTGCACCGCGGACGAAGCGTGCGGTGAGGGGCAGCGCTGCGATACCGCGTCGGGGCACTGCAAGGTGAGGGGCGACACCGGCGCTGCCTGCACGGGCGAAGGACAGTCGAACTGCGACTACGGCACGCACTTCTGCAGCTCGAACGTGTGCACGCCGCTCTGGCAGCCCCAGTGCCTGAACTACGAGAACTTCCCGAACAAGGACATGCTGGGCACCACGGGCCCCATCCTCTACGCCGCCCGTCGGGTGAGCGTCTCGACGGACACGGTCCTCTGCGGAACGGCGACGCCCAAGCTCGTGAAGGTGGCGTTCTCGGCGTATTCCAGCGTGCCCTTCCCGATGACCAAGGGGGACTTGAATGGCTTCTTCCGGGTGCTGGTGGCGGGCACGGTCCGGGAAGGAACCCAGGACGTGCGTGGCGCTGACTACACCGTGACGGGAGACAACCGGGAGCGTGCCGAGCTGATTGTCAGCCTCTGCACCGAAGCGACGGCGACCACCCTCTCGACGGCCTACTACTTCACGGGCGGCAACTTCCTCTGCTTCCAGGCCAACTTCTGAGCTTCTGGCCCAGGACGGGCTCGGACCTTGTCGGGTTCGGCCCTGTCCCGGGGTGATGCGTTACATCCCGGGGAAGGCCTTCATCCGGTGTGTCGTGCGGATCGCTACAGCGTGGGGGCCGGCAGGTCGAGCCCCAGCAGCAGGCCGCCGGTGAGCTCCAGGGTGGGGGGGGCCACCATGGCGTGCTGGGTGGCGACGTGGACGTCCCGGAAGCAGCGCTGGAGGGGGCTTGAGCGGAAGACAGCGCTGCCGCCCGCGGCCTCGTACAAGCCATCCACGGCGCGCGCGGCGCCGCGGGTGGCGTGTGTCATCGCCAATCGCAGCTCGGCGCGGGAGTGGAGGGAGACGGGGCCCCGCGTGGACTCGTCGTAGAGGGCGTTGAGGGCCTCCAGGACGAAGGCGCGTGCGGAGCGCACGGTGGCCTCGGCGACGGCGACGGCTTCCTGGGCCGCGGGGCGCGCGGCCAGCTGGCGGCGCTCCAGCACCAGCGTCTTCTGGTGGGACAGCGCGATGAACTCGTCGATGGCGCGGCGGGCGATGCCCAGCGCCACCGCCGGGATTCCCATTCCCAGCAGGCCGAAGGGGAAGCCGTAGAGGGGCGCGTTGACGCGCCGCGGGCCGAAGAGCGAGAAGACATACGCCTCTGGCACGAAGAGGTCCTTCACCTCCATGTCCAGGCTGCCCGTGCCGCACAGGCCGGACGCGAACCAGGTGTCGTGCAGCACCACGCTCTGGGCCGGGAAGAAGCACAGGCGCGTCTCGGGGATCCCCTCGGCCACCATGAGGGGCTTGCCACCCTCCGTCACCACCGCGCCTCCCACCAGCCATTGGCTGTGCTGCCCGCCGCTCACCCAGGACCAGCGCCCCGTGACGCGGTAGCCGCCCTCGACACGCTCGGCGCGGCCGATGGGCGCCGCCATGCCGCCAGTGATGGCGTCCGGCGCGCCGTATACGGCCTGGGCCACGGGCTCGGGCAGCCACGCGGACGTCAGCGCGGTGGAGGCGCCAATCATCACGCACCAGCCCGTGGCGCCGTCCGCCTTCGCCAGCGCTTCGATGATCCGGAAGGACAGGGCCGGGTGCAGCTCCAGCCCGCCCAGCGACAGCGGAATCATCATCCGGAAGAAGCCTTCCCGGGCCAGCTCCGCGGCCAGGTCCGGTGGCAGCCTGCGGGCGTTCTCGATTTCGTCGGAGCGCGCGGACAGGCGGGGGAACAGTGCCTGGGCGGTGGTGAGCAGCGGGTGCACGGGGGGCGTGAGGTCCGTCATGCGGGGAGCCTAAGTAGGTCGCCAGAAGTTCTCTAACAAATCGCGTAGCCAGAAGCCCTCGGCGAGGCAGCCCGCCTTGCGGAGGGCGTCCTGGGCCGAAAGGCCCAGCACCCAGCGGATGGCGGCGCCGACGTGCTGCTCGACCGTGGGGTACTGACGGTTGGCGGAAACGCGTTGCTTCAGGGGGCGCCACAGATGATCCATGCAGTTGAGTTCTGAGCGCT
>NZ_RAWI01000208.1 GCF_003612125.1 Corallococcus praedator | reverse complement strand
GGCGGGGATGTCCACGGACTCCGAACGCCTGCTGCCCTACCGGATGTCGGTGCAGGCGGAGGCGCTGGGCGTGGTGGCGTCGTCGGAGCGCTTCGACACCTTCCTCGCGGTGGGCCTGGGCGAGCGGCTGGACATCGACGAGGTGGTGGACGTCTACCTGCCGCTGTCGCGTCTCCTGCACCTGCAGGTGGCGTCGGCGCAGTCGCTGTGGGCGGCGCAGCAGGCGTTCCTGGGATATTCGGGGCGCAAGGTGCCGTTCATCATCGCCATCGCGGGCAGCGTGGCGGTGGGCAAGAGCACCACGGCGCGCATCCTCCAGGCGTTGCTGGCGCGCTGGCCGGATCATCCGCGCGTGGAGTTGGTGACGACGGACGGGTTCCTGTTCCCCAACCGGGTGCTCGCCGAGCGCGGCATCATGAACCGCAAGGGCTTCCCGGAGAGCTACGACAGGCGTGGGCTGGTGCGCTTCCTCGCGGAGCTGAAGGCGGGGAAGGAGGAGGTGACGGCGCCGGTGTACTCGCACCTCGTCTACGACATCGTCCCGGAGGAGGCGCTGGCCATCCGCCAGCCGGACATCCTCATCCTCGAGGGGCTCAACGTCTTGCAGACGGGGTTGGTGGAGGGGGGGCAACTGCCGCAGACGTTCCTGTCGGACTTCTTCGACTTCTCCATCTACGTGGACGCTCTGGAGACGGACATCCGGCACTGGTACGTGGAGCGCTTCCTGCACTTGTGGGAGACGGCGTTCCACGACGAGCGGTCCTTCTTCCGGCGCTTCACGGAGCTGACGCGGGATCAGGCGGTGGCCCGGGCGGCGTCGGTGTGGGCGGAGATCAACGGGCCGAACCTGGCGCAGAACATCGCGCCCACGCGCTCCCGCGCGCGGCTCATCCTGGTGAAGGGCAGCGACCACAAGGTCCGCCGCGTGCGCATGCGCAAGCTGTAGGCGGCAATGGGAAACACAGACATGGCTCCACGAATGGGTTCGCTCTGGGACGCGGTGGGCAACACGCCGCTGCTGCGCATTGGTTCACTCAGCCGGCGGACGGGTTGCGACATCGTCGCCAAGGCGGAGTTCATGAATCCCGGCGGCAGCATCAAGGACCGGGCCGCGAAGGGGATGATCCGGCGCGCGGAGGCGTCCGGGCAGTTGAAGCCCGGGGGAACGATTGTCGAAGGCACGGCGGGCAACACCGGCATCGGCCTGGGTTTGTTGGGGCGCGAGCGGGGCTACCGGGTGGTGGTGACGATGCCGGACAACCAGGCACGGGAGAAATACGAGCTGCTGGAGGCGATGGGCGTGGAGGTGCGGCGCGTGCCGGCGGTGCCCTTCTCCAATCCGTCCCACTTCTTCCATCAGGCGCGCGTGCTGGCGGAGGAGCACGGCTGGGCGTGGATGAACCAGTTCGAGAACACGGCCAACGGTGACTACCACTACGAGACGACGGGCCCTGAAATCTGGGAGCAGGCGGAGGGGAAGGTGGACGTGCTGGTGGCGTCGGTGGGCAGCGGCGGGACGTTGTCCGGGACGAGTCGCTACCTGAAGGAGAAGAACCCGGCGCTGCGCGTGGTGCTGGTGGATCCGCCGGGGTCGGGGCTCTACAGCCAGGTGCGGAGCGGGAAGCTGGAGACGACGGGGAGCTCCATCACGGAAGGCATCGGCATCATGCGGCTGACGGAGAACTTCCGGCAGGCGCGGGTGGACGAGGCGATGCGCCTGGAGGACCAGGACATGCTGGAGATGCTCTACCACCTGGCCCGGGAGGACGCGTTGGTGGTGGGCACCTCCGCGGCCATCAACGTGCGCGCCGCGTGGGAGGTGGCGCGGCAGCACGCGGGACAGGGGCTGCGCATCGTCACGTTCCTGTGTGACCACGGCAGCCGCTATGCCTCCAAGGTGTTCAACCCGGAGTTCCTGGCGTCCAAGCAGCTCACGGTGAAGCCGCTGCCGGTGGGCTGAGACTCCGGGGAGGGAAGGGGACGGGGACACGCTCAAGGAGCGTGTCTGGATGCGCCGTCCCCTTCTGTCACGGAGCTCCCACCCGGCCGCGCTACCGCGGACTACGGCTCCACTGGCTGCTGCGTCTGGTTGGAATCGAGATAATCCCACGGCCAGGAGTCGGCCGACGTGCCCTCCTGCAGGTAGTTCATGGGGTGCGCCGGATTGTATTTGTAGCTCTTCTCCATCTCTCGCTCGAACACGAACATCTGGTAGGCCGTGTACAGGCTGTGCTGGTGGTTCAAGTTGTAGATTCTGGAGGGAAGGGGCGCGACGGCACGGGTGGGCAGCGGCAGCAGTTGGCTCTGCCCATCAATGTAGGCTGGCTTGATCCTCGTCATGACCAGAGGGGTCATCTCATTGAGCAACCGCTCCAGGTCATTGTTCACCGCTTCGTACGTCGCATTGGTGCTCGCGCCGATCTGCCGGTGGTGCTGATGGCTGCTCACCTCGGCGACGTAGAAGTCGCGCAGCGCCTTGAGCGTCCAGGCCTCGCTTCGGGCCCGGAGAATCGTCTCGCGGCAGCCAAGCCCATGCAGCGCCCACTCGTGGGAGATGATCAGGAGCATGCCGCCCGGATGTGAGGTGGCCTGTCCCCTCATCGCGATCAGGACGCGGATCCGCACGTCGCGGGCCATGTCGAACCCGGCGAGGTCCCGGGTGAGCCGGAGGAGCGAAATCCAGGTGCCGCCCGGCGTCGTCGTGTCGGAAGGGTCCCTCACCTCGATGATGCACTGGCCATCGATGCCGTTGGTGGCGGTCGGATGGACCTCGATGATCAACGGGACCGCGGCGCTGGGGCCGGAGAAGGGCTCGATGACGGACTGACGGAAGACGCTCGAACTTTCGAGGATCTGCGTCAGTCGTGGGTAGAGCGCCGTGATCTGCGAGTAGCCCTCGATGAAAGGCCACTCCGTCGCGGGCGACTGCTCGTCCGAGACCTCCGGGGTGGAGGTCGCGGAGCTGCCGCGCCTGGCGCCAGAGCGGTTGCGAACCGCGACCTGGGATGGACCCACGTCCACCTCCATGCCAGGCGAGCCGCGGACCGCGTCGATGGTCTGCCTCAGGTCCAACTGCTCCAGCGGCGACGCCCTCAAGCCCGAAGCCAGCGACTCGCCGCCGAGCTGTGCGTTCAGCAGCCGCTCCTTCCACTCCTGGTTCTTCGCCGGGGCCTTGGAGGCGGGGAAGGCCTTGTCGATCTGCTCGTTCAGGACGGCGGAGTTGCGGCTGCTCTGGGCCGACAACGCGAGCTTCGTGGCCATTTCCCCGAAGGCCCGCGCGGTCTCCTGATTGGAGGTCATCGCCGCCAGGGCGTTCTTCTGGTTCTGGTCCAGGCCCGTCAGGTTGGCGAAGGGGCTCACCTGACCGAGCGCGGTCAGCAGCGAGCCCACCCCCGTGGGGTCCGGCGCGGCCGGTGCGTTCTGGATGTTGACGATGGGCTGCGGGAGCGAGGTGGGCGTGGTGCTCTGCGGCGTCTGGTAGCGGCTGTCCGTGCTCACCGGGTTGATGGCGGTGGGCTCGTCCGTGGGCGACTGCTCCCATCTCCAGAAGCGCGTGTCATCAATGCGCTCGCAGGCGTTGCAGGCGCCGCGCACGGCCTCCGCGAAGACTCCGGGCGTGGGCACGCTCAGGCGGAAGACGGAGCCCTGGCCCCCTTCGCGCTCGGCCTCCGTCTGGTAGTGCTCCAAGAGCGAGGCATGGGCAATGGCCCCACTGCCGCCCTGGTCCGGGGTGCCCATCTCGTAGGTGGGGTCCAGGTTGAGACCACGGGCCACCGGGAAGACGAGGGAGTTGCCCGCGACCCCCAGCAGCCGGTTCTCCACCAGCGAGGCCAGGGAGCGGCCCAGCACCCCGCGTTGCGCATAGATGGAGTTGAAGTCGTCCTGCGCCAGATGGATGCGGTCCAGCATCATGTACCGACGGTGCGGCGTGATGCCGTGGCACCAGATGGCGTGGTGGTAGTACTCGAGGTTCTCCTGGTTGAGATGGTCCCTGAGCTGCTGGGCCAGCCGTTGATCCTCCTGCCAGGGGTTGCGCTGCTCCTCGGGCTTCATGGGCGTGGGCAGGAAGAGCTGATCCGCGAAGCCGATGTCGTTGCGGATGGCCTGGTCATTCACCAGCGTCCCGCTGAAGTGGGGCGTGCGGTAGCGCAGCGTGCCCCGGTCGAGCACGGCGAAGCTGCCCGACAGGCTCACGCTGGGGGCGCTCAGCCGCAGCCCGACAATCTGGCTGCGCTTGAGGTCCGCGGGGGTGCCGGAGAAGGGCTGCTGGGCCACCCCTGCCTTGAGCGCCTTCAGGTCCGTGGTCCGCGTGGTGCGCACGGAGACGGTCAACGGCCGGCCCGGGGCGTAGTCGGTGAGCAGGGTGCAGTCCAGCCGCAGGTCCTTCACCGTCGTCCCGTTCGCGAGGATGGCCTCGAAGCGAAGCTGCTCGACGAAGTTGCGGGCGAGCGCGGGGGCGTGTTGCGTCTGGAAGGCGCGCTCCCGCTCCTCGATGGAGAGCTTGAGGAACAGGTTGCGGATGCCTTGGATGTCCAGCCCCAGGAAGACGTGGCTCAGGGTGGCCCAGGCGGCCGCGTCAATCGTCCCATCCGCGTGATCCGCCGGACGGCTCAGCGTCAGGCGGAGCTGGAGCTCACCGGAGAACTCCTCGATGGACTCCTCGCTGAAGGGAAGGAACGTCACCGCGCCGGAGGGCTCCACGCGGCGGGGGAAGTCCGTGCCCTGGTAGTTCCGGGCAATGCGCTCCAGCGCGTCGAAGCCCTGACGCAGCTCCCGTCCCCGGGTCGTCTCCGCGGAGTAGAGCAGGTGCTCGGACAGGCACTCGCGCCAGCGCAGGATCTTCGCGTCCGTGAAGAGGCTCATCATCAAGGGGACGAAGAGACACTCCTGGACGTCCACCACCTGCTGCTCGATGACGAAGTGCCGGAGGATTTCGAAGTACTGGATGGTCAGCGCGTGACAGTGGTTGTGGTTGGCCACCACTTCGGTCTGCACGGAGAGTGATTCGCCCTGCTTCGCGCTGGTGACGACGGTGGCGCGCTGGCTGCGCACGGAGGACGTGGCCTGCATGGTGGCGTCACGCAGCCGGTTGTGCAGGCTGGACGTCATGTCGCGGGTGTTGTCCTGCCACGCGGAGGACGTCCCCGAGCCGCCGGAGATGCTGAAGCCGGTCGACAGCCCCACGGCCACGCCGTTCTTGCTGCCGCTGCCAGCGCCCCCCAGGCCGAAGGAGAAGCCTCGCGTCTTGGCCGAGCTGCCACCCCGCATGGACTCCTGGACGGTCCCACTGAGGATTTCGTCGATGTCGCGGTCTCGCGACAGGTTGTGCGTCAGGCCCTCTTCGGCCACCGTGGCCTCGTCGCGCGAGGCCCCGTCCTCCCGGTTCCAGTCGTAGATGACGAGCTGCTTCTTCTGACCGGGGGCCAGCGGCAGGGAGTAGAGCAGGTCTCCCATCGAGTAGCCGTCCGCCTTGAAGGTCTGCTTGAAGTGGAGCACGTGGCCGTGCGCCAGCGAGACGGCTTGATACAGCTCGTAGTCGGTGGCGTCGTCGTCCCAGCGCAGGGGGTTCTTGGTCCCCAGCGTCTGTCGCAAGGTGCGGTGGAGATGACGGGCGTAGCCGACCGGGTCGGAGGTGTCGCCATTCCACTCCCAGGCGGGCGCTTCGCGGATGGGGACGAGCTGGCCGCGCGGGTCCGTGGTGCGCACGATGGCGTAGTGGCTGAACTCCTCCAGCGTCCGGTTGGGGACCGTGAAGTTGACGCAGGAACCACCGATGTCCTGCGAATAGCTGGACTCGTTGGCGACGAGCTCCTCCGTGCCCGGCAGGCGCGGGGTCGGGTCATGGCAGGCGCAGTCGTCTTCACCGCCGCCATCCTCGGCCGTGCTCCCTGTCTCGACGACCAGCAGGGTGAACGCGGGGAACGTGCCATCCGCGTTGAGCGCGATGGGCAGTTCCTCCTCGGGACGGGAGGAGACCACCGCGTGGGCCCCGAGGAATGGCGCGTTGGGGACCACCACGGAGAAGTTGCCGCTGCTGTGCGTGGTGACCGCGGCGAGGGAAATCTTGAGAGGGGTGCTCGTCCCGTCTCCTCGCAGGGCCTGGAAGAGGATCTGCTGCCGCTTCAGCGCCCTGCCCGTGGGGTCCACCAGGCGTCCCTTGAGGACACGGGTGGCTGACGCGGCACTGGAGCCTGGGACGAGGACGATGGGCGAGAACGGCTCCACCTGCACCTTCACCAACGCCAGCTTGGCCGCCTGGCTCACGGTGAGGTGCGTGGGAGAGATGAGTCGGGTGGGCAGGCCGTTGGGGGTGCGCACCACGAAGGTGAGGGGGCTGGTGGAGAAGCGGCCGGTGACGGCGAGCTCCAGTTGGAAGGCGCCCGTGGGGCCCAGCAGGCGCTCCTGGTGGATGGGCGTGACCTCGCTGTCTCCGGCGATGGTGTCCGGACAGGAGACCTCCAGGGTGTACCCCGAGACGGAGCCGGCGGAGCTCTCCACCGCGCCCAGGACGGAGATGAACTCCACCTCCTGTTTCGGCGCGGCCGCGGTGACCAGGCGGGTCTGCTGAGAGGCCTCCAGCGTGGCCCGGGAAGCCGACGCAGGCTCCATGGTCGCCGTGACCTGCGTGCGCGGGGCCACCTTCACCGCGGGAGCGCGCGCGGGCAACTGGAGGATGACGAGCCGGTTCGCTTCCGCGGACTTGCTCTCCGCGACCAGCACCGCATTCAGCGCGGCCTTGTCGGCGAACGTGTGCTCCACGACGGGGGTCCCCGCGAGGAGGACATGGAGCGAAAGGGGGAAGGGAAGCGCGGAGGCAGTGATCTTCTGGAAGAAGAACCCACCCTGAGGGCTGGTGATCTCCGCGGTGAAGAGAGGCGCGTTGGGCGTCTGGCCCAGCACCAACGTGCAGGCTTCCAGGCTGCTGGGTTCCGAGGTCTCTAGCTGTCCATAAAGTTTCATTGGCGCATGAATTATTTCCGGCGCGCACGGGAAAAGACACAGCAATTTGTGCTCAAATGAATTTTTCAAAGCGTGAGAAATGTCTCAAGCAGGCTCTTCCTGGGGCATCCACGCCCGGTTTATGCGGTGTCAGCCATCTGTTCCACACAGCGTGAATGTGATTGACCTCCGGACACCTTGAGTCGCTCGATTTCCAAGGAGGTCTGGTGATTCGCCGCCAGAAGAGAGCCATCGAGAAGCGCGTCCGGTCGTCTATGCTGCGTGGCCTCTTTCTCCTTCGTGGAGCTTCGATGATGCGCACTCGGCTGGGTCTCTTGGCGTTGCTGTTCGTCGTGGTGCCCGTGATGGCGGTGGCCCAGGAGCCGGCGGCGCCCGTGGCGGTGGCCTCCAGTGACGAGGCGACGCATCAGGCGCTGCGCGCCATCAAGCAGGACATGGAGGACGCGCTCAACAAGCAGGACCTGGAGCGGCTGCTGTCGCACCTGCACCCGGACGTCGTGTTCTCCACGATGAACAACGATGTTCGCGTGGGCAAGGACTCCATCCGCGCCTACTACGCGCAGATGCTGGGCGGTCCGAACAGCGTCGTGAAGAAGGTGACGGCGAAGTTCGACGTCGATGCGCTCACCCGGCTGTATGGCAACGCGGGCGTCGCCTATGGCTCGTCGCTGGACCACTACGAACTGAGCGACGGCAGCGACATCGTCATCAACGGCCGGTGGACCTGCACGCTGGTGAAGGAGGGGGACCGCTGGCTCATCGCCGCTTTCCACTACTCCACCAACGTGTTCGACAATCCCCTGCTCACCAAGGTGAAGAACGCCGCGATGGGCTTCGGGGCCCTCGTCGCCGTCGGCGCCCTCGCGGTGGGCTTCTTCCTCGGCCGCCGGGGCCGCCGGTCCGCGACGGCCTGAGCCGCGGCTGTCAGCTCGCCACCTGCGCCGGGGCCGTCAGCGCCTGGGACTGTTCGCGTGGCAGGAGCACGAAGCCACTGAACCAGGCGAAGCTGTTGGAGACGAAGACGCCGCACAGCGCGAAGCCGCGCAGCACGTCCAGCAGGACGGCCCGCTCGGAGCTGTCCACCGGGCGGGCGTTGGCACCGGTGAGCGGCGCGCTTGGGGCGGAGTCAGACATGTCTCCAGCAGATGCCCGCGTCCTCCTCGCGTCATTGCGTGCACCCGCTCCCCTTCACGGCCGCACCCGGGTGATGCTCCCGCATCCCAAGCGTTCAGGAGGTCCTGAGCGCGGTGGACTGACGCAGGAAGGGCATCCTCCGCGGCAGCTTCTTCGCCCAGAAGGACTCGACCGAACGGTGGAAGAGGCGGAGCAGTGGTGCTCCAGGCCTGCCTTCCAGCGCGGCCAGCTCCACGGCGGACCGGTCGAGCAGCGCCCGCGCCCGCTGGTACTCGCTGAGCGCCCAGGCCCGCCCCGCTTCGGAGGCGAGCAGCGAGTCGAAGTCCGCCGGGTCATGCCCCCCGGCGCGCGCTTCGGCGGCGACGTCGGCGGGCACGTTGAAGAGCCCCTGCGCCAGGTCCTCGCGCAGGTCGCGCATCACCGAACACCAGCCCAGCGCCGCGAGCAGGGAAGGCGCATCGTCCGCGTGCACCCGAGCATCCGCGACGTGCAGCATCAGCTCCACCGACAGGCGGAAGGTGGCCGCGTGCTGTGCCTGGAGCGTCGCCGCGTCCGACCAGCGTCCGTCCCGCACCCGCTCGCGGTCCTTGCGCATCGTACGCACCAGCTCGAGCACCTGCGCTCGGGCCCGGTCATCCGACAGCTCCGTGAGCAGGACCCCGCCCAGCGTGGTCGCGGTGTCATGGAACTCGAACGACGCTCCCGGGACGAGGTGCGCGCCCGTCTCAAGCCGCACGAGGAGCGCGTCGATGTGCTCCAGTGGCTCGCCTTCAACAGGCCGGTCTCCGTCCAGCACGTCGTCCACCAGTTGGAGGAAGCAGAAGCCCGCCCGCGCCCTGCGGGCCTTGCGCCAGCGCCCCACGGACTGCTGGTACAGCGCCAGCGCGATGAGCCCATAACGCGGGTGCCGGCGTGTGAAGCGGTACAGCTCCCTCGCGCAGAGGGCTTCCACCCGCACGGCTTCGAGGAAGCCCGCTTCCCGGGCTCGGGGCACCACGACGCGCCACGTGCCCCACGCCAGCAGCGCGCCCGCGAACACGTCCACCAGGTGGTGCTCGTGGATGAACAGCGTGGAGGCCGCGATGGCCAGCGCCCAGAGCGCGAACACCGCGCGGGCCAACGGTCCGGAACGCTCGCGGTAGGCCAGCGCCGCCGTGCACGCGAAGGCGACGTGGAGCGAGGGCAGGTAGTTGCGCTCCAGGTTCATCGTGTCCGCGAGGTGGAAGACCTGCGTCCAATCCCCCGTGACGGCGCGCGGCGGCCACGCGACCTCGACTGGAAGCACGAGGAAGCACAGCGCGCCCACGACGGTCTGAGCGCACAGCACCAGCGCGAAGGGGAGCATCTGCCGCCACGTCCGGAAGATGAACAGCGACAGCAACAACAGCACATCCATGCTCACGTAGACGGCGGCCCAGCCGGGGATGAAAGGGATGTGCTGCTCGAAGGGCAGGTCCACGCGCAGGCCGCCGGGATAGAAGCCCGTCACCCAGCTCGCGCCCCCGTAGACCATCAGGAAGAACAGCGCGAAGCCGCACGCGAGCGCACCCGTGCGTTTCAATTCGCCAGACGTCGGCCAACCGAAGAGCGCCGTGGAACCACTCATGGCGTCTTCTCCGGGAACGGACGCGGTCCCCTCCACATCTGGAGCCAGATGCGCAGGAACCCCGGACGCGGGACGCCCTCATCCACGTAGCGGCCCAGGTAGAGCCAGGGCACCTGGGGATGCGTGTGGTGGGCGCGATGGTAGTGATAGTTGAGGAACACCCAGCGCACAGGCGCGGCGACCCGCAGGTCCCACGCTCCCTCGCGCACGTCCAGCGGTGACCACGCATGGTCCGCGTACTGGAGCGAACTCCAGTTCACCGCGAACGCCGCGTAGCACAGCGCCCATCCGGCCAGCGTCAGGTCCAGCGCGTACGCCAGCCCCACCTGCACGGCCACCGTCCCCAGCACCTCGGCGCGGATGATGGCGCCCGGTGCCTCCTCCAGCCGCCCCAGGTACGCGTCCGCGCCGGTCTGCTCCCCATAGCGCGTGCCCGGTCCGCGCAGCCGCTTCAACAACCCCGGCGCGAGCGCGAACACCAGCGCCCCCACCGGCACGAACACCCAGTAGATGCCGGTGAGGATGGCGTACCACTGCGCACGCTTGAGCCAGCGGTGATCGCCCGGCCGCAGGTAGTCGAACTGCTCGCGGTCCGTGCGGTTGTGTCGGTGGTGCGTCAGGTGGAAGGCCCGCTGCAACGTGAACGACGTCGGGAAGAACGTCGCCGCCAGTCTCCCGAGCCCGTTGTTCACGCTTCTCGCCGGATGCAGCACGCCGTGCGTCGCCTCATGCAGCAGCGAGAACACCGTGTTGTTCACGTACGAGAAGACCCCCGCCGCCACCAGCCGCACCGCGAGCGCCTCCGCGTGCGACGCCGTCCACAGGCACAGGGCCCCCGCGCCCATCGCCGCGACGAGCAGCACCGCGTTGAGCGCGGCCGGGATGGGCGGGGCGTCATCGGAGCGCATCGGCCGGGTCCTCGGGCAGCCCGATGGCGAAGTCGATCAACTGGCGCATCACCGGATCCGCTGTCGCCGTGGCGACGTTGAAGCGCATCCCGTCCAGCACGGACAGGTCGCGGCGCAGGAACGACGTGTAGAGCCACCGCGACACCTTGAGCGCCAGCGCCGTCGCGCCCGGAACCCGCCCGCGCCGCGCGGCGACGGCCAACCGCACCGACACCCCCTCCGGCACCGGAGTCAGGCCCGCGAGCAACAACCCCCTCGCGCGGCCCAGGTCGCTCTGCACCGACATCAACGTGCCTCCGTGCAGCGTGAGCGTCACGCGGATGTGATTACCCGACAGCGCCTTCATCAGCCGGTCACTCGCGCCGGTGCCGACGACCCGCGACGTGTAGCGCAGCCGCAGCGTGAACGGATCCGGCGTGTCCAGCGTGGGCACGTCCCTCAGTTCGCGGTGGTGCACCGTGCGCAGGTGTTCCAGATCGAACGAATTCGCCGCGAGCGGCAGCCAGGGACAGCGCACCGTCACCGGCGGGCCCACGTTCCACACGTGCTCCGGCCCCCCCACGTCGGGAGGAGGGAAGAGCGCCGTGGGGCCGCTGAAGACCAGCAGCGCGCCGAAGCGCTCCTCCACCGGGAAGGCCTGGGGACCCGGCAGGTGGGAGACGTCCTTGCGACCTGGCACGGCGCGGCACCGGCCCGCCCCGTCGAAACTCCAGTGGTGCAGGGGACAGCGCAACAGCTCGCCCTGGACGGTGCCGTGCTTCAGGTGGGCCCCCAGGTGGGGACAGTGCGCCTCCAGCGCGTGCACCTGACCCGCGTCGCCGCGGAACACCACCAGCTCGCGCCCGCCCACCTGGACGCCCCTCGCCTGCCCCCGCCGCAGCGACGCGGAAGGACCCACGAGGTACCAGGCGCGGGGACGCACGGGCCCGGGGAGGCGCGCCGCATCCCCCCCGGCCGGTACAGGAACAGCCATGGTGCTGGACCCTAGCGGACCCGGTGTCCCCAGGGCCACGGGGGGTTGGTGGAGTGGTAGCTTTACGCTCGGGTTCCTGTTTAGTCAGGACGCTGGCGGAACCGGGCGCGTCGTCCGAAGCGGAGCGGGTCCGGGAAGGGAAGGCGACATGGCAGGCGAAACGGCGGGCAGCGGACGGGGCGGCACGTTGCGAGGCGGCACGCTCCAGGTGGTGCAGACCCTGGCGGCGCAGGGCGAACCGGAGCGCGCGGCGCAGCTCTACGAGGAGCTGGGAGCCGCGCAGCGCGAGCGTCTGCGCAAGGAGGCCTCGCAGGGCACGGCGAAGGAGCGCCACTGGCTGGTGGACGTGCTGCGCCGGGCGCGCGACTTCACGGGCGCGGCGCGGCTGCTCGACGGCAGCGGCGACGACGTGAACGTGGCGGACCTGTACGCGCAAGGCGGTCAGCACGTGGCGGCGGCGGAGGCGTACCTGCGCGCGGGCGAGGTGGAGCGCGCCGCGGCGGCCTTCGAGCGGGGTGGGGCGCTGGAGCGCGCGCTGGAGGTGTACCGGGGCCTGGGCGCCACCGAGTCCATGGCGCACTGCCTGGTCCGCCTGGGCCGCCACTTCGAGGCCGCGGACCTCTACCAGAAGCTGGGACAGGCGCACGCGGAGGCCGAGGCCCTGGGCGGCGTGCTCGCGGAGGACCCGCGCTACGTCGAAGCGGTGCTGCGCACCTGCAAGGTGCTGGACGCGGGAGGCTTCACGCACCGGGCGCTCGCGGTGCTGGCGGACGCGCTGAGCAGCTCTGAATTGCTGCGCGTGGATCCAGTGCTCGTCACGGAGAAGGCGCGGCTGTTGCGGCGCATGGGATTGGACGTGGAGGCGGAGGCGCTCCTGGCGCGTCTGGCCGCGGGCGCGTCCGTGCCGGAGGCCAGCGGCTACCGCTTCCTCAAGGCCATTCCCATCTTCGGTGAGCTGCCGTTGGAGGACATGAAGGACCTGTACCGGCTGGCGCGGCCCGTGGCGGCGTCGCCGGGCACGGTGCTGCTGGAGAAGGGCGCTCCCGGCACCGGGCTGCTGGTGTTGCTGGAGGGCTCGGTGGATGTCTTCAGCGGCAACGAATCCAACGCACGGCTCCTCAACACGCTGGGGCCGGGCTCGCACCTGGGGGAGATCTCCCTCGTGCAGGACGGCCCGGTGTCCGCGAACGTGCGGGCGAAGACGTCGGTGCGTGCGCTGCGCATCACCCGCGAGAGCTTCCAGCACTTCCTCGCCACGCATGACACGGCGTCGCTGCACATCTACCGGCTCTTCACGCAGAGCCTCGCGGCGCGCGTGCGGGCGCTGAGCGGCTGAAGGCTTCTCGCGGTGGGGGCGTGCCTGCTCCCCCGGCTTGAGGGGAAGCACACCCGGCGGGAGGGAGCGCTGGGAGTGCTTCCGTTTCTCCCGAAGGAAGCAGGCGAGCGTGATGAGGGGGGCCTGTCAGGGTCACCCGGCCGCCCCCATCCTCCAAGCTGGACCTCCTGCTTGGAAGGACGCCCCATGGCTTCGATCGCCGCACTGAAGACCCAGGCTCGCGCGAACTGGCGCATGTGGTTGGTGCTGGCCTCCACGCCCATCGCTTCGCTGCCGCTCCTGGGCGTCAGTGGTTCGAGGCGCAGGAGGATTGGACTCTTCGCCCATGTGGCCTCGGGGGCCATCGGGCTGGGCATCCTGTCGCTGGCCTTCATGGGCCTGGGCCGCATCCCGAAGGGGCCCGGTCGCCTGTCAGGCAAGAAGGCGTGGAACCGGGCACCCAAGGACTTCCCCATCTCCGGCTCGATGGTGCCGGATGAGTTCTCCGCGTCGATGGCGTCCGGACACTGAAGCAGGAGGCTTCAGGGGCGCCGCTCGATGCCAATCGAGACCGAGGGTCCGGTGAGGGCATTCCCGGTGCCGTCGGAGAGCGAGACGATGCCCAGGCTCGCGGAGAGCACGGTGGTGCCAGCGCCGCCGTTGCCCTTGAGGAAGCTGCGCACGCCGAGTTCACCGAAGTTCCAGCCGCTGGCCGAGCCACCGCCCGCGCCGAAGAGGGACAGGCTGGGGGTGAGCGGCACCTGGACCTCGCCACGTCCGGAGCCGAAGCGGAACTGGTTGTCGCGCGAGAGAATGGAGGAACTCCACGCGAGGTGGAACCCGTCGAGCGCCCCCAGCCGCAGCACCTGCTGGATGGACGGTCCGGCGTTGGATTCGCAGACGTTCTTGCCTTCGACTTCCTGGTACGTGTCCGGGTCGAGTTCGGGGAAGCACGCCTTCTGGCCGAACAGCGCCCCCGCGCCAATGCCCACTTCGAGGAAGTCGGTGGCGTAGGCGACGGCGACGTAGGCGGCGCCCGGCGTGTGGCGCAGGCCGGTGCCCAGACCAAAGCCTACCGGTTCGAGCTGGGCGCTCAGCACCACGGGGCTCTCTCCCGGCCGCCATGCGACAAAGGCGTCCAGCAGCAACCCGCCCGCGCGCGCGGAGCGTCCCAACCGGGTCGTCGCATCCAGCGCGAGGAACGGCCGGGCGTGGAAGCCGTAGCGCAGGTGCGGCACGCCGGGTTCGGGGAAGAAGAGTCGCGCCGTCACGGGCGCATCGGTGACGACGGCGGTGTCTCCCACGCGCACGCTCTCGCCCCGTCCCAGGCGCGCGAGGGCGGAGTCCTCGCGGGACACGACGACCTCCAGCACCACCTCGCGGGCGTCCTGGGTGCGGACCCGGACGTGGGCGCCTTCGTGCACGCCCGCAGCGTCTCCGCCGGAGAGCGTCACGTCGCCATCCTTCACGGCGGTGACGGTCAGCCGCTGTGCCGCCGCGGGAGGTGTGGACGGCGGAGCGGGGGTAGGGGGCGCATTGGTGACGACGGTGAGGTCGCGCGCCGAGCCCAGCGCGGAGGCCAGTGAGTCGGGCTGGGGCTGCTCGGGCGTGGCGAGGGAGAAGGCGTGGGCCTCTTCGCGCTGCTCGATGGCGAGGAGCGACTGGTTGACGATGACGAGCCGCACGAAGCGCCGGCCCTCCTCGACGCGCCGCACGAGCTGGGGCGTGGCTCCGTCGAGCTTGAGCACGGCGATGCCACCGCGTCCGAGCGCGGCGTAGGTCACGCCCTGGTGCACGACGGCATCCAGGACGGGGCCCAGGCCCAGGGTCTCCGCGGCGCGGGAGACAGGGGAGGCGGGGGCCTGGGCGACGATGGCGGAGGCGAGGAGGGTGGGAAGGAGCATGGCGAGGGGCTCTATAGCGCTCCCACCCTCCACCGTCCCTGGACTCTGGGTGACGTCTACTCGACGAGGAGCCGTTTCACGGGGGCCGGGTCCACGGCCACCATCAGCGGACGGGTGAAGTTGCTGAAGGACACCAGCGCCTGGCCCGGGGCGAGCCGAGAGACGCGGTTCCACAGGCTCTCGTCGATGCTGCCCACGGTCTTCTGCATCCGACTGATGACGGCGCCGTCGGTGATCTTGTGGATGATGAAGTTGTTGAGCAGGCCCAGCACCTCGTTGGGCAGGTGCTGCGGAAGCTGGGTGACGAAGACGAGCCCCAGCCACCGCTTGCGGCCCCGCTTCGCGATGCGCGCCACCTGTTCAAACAGCACCGGCATCTGCGTGATGCGGCTGGCGGACAGGAACTCGTGGGCCTCCTCGATGATGATGAGCACCGGAGTGACCTCGCCACCCTCGCGGTTGGCTTTTTCGTAGGAGAGTTCCTGTCGCTCCTGGAGGCCGCGCAGGATGTCCGCGATGACCAGGTTGTTGAGCACCGGCGAGTCCGTGTCCGACAGGTCGATGACGGACACACGACCGGGTGAGAGCATCGCGTCGTAATTCACACCCTCGGTGCCGGCCATGTCGAAGATGTTGAGGCGATTGAGGCGGCCCACCTTGCTCGCCAACGCCCTCCAGCTGATCAGGTTTCGGCTGGGCTGGGCTCGCACCTGTTGCATGACCTTCTTCGGGTCGGTCTTGAACACGCTCTTCAGCGGGAGCCCCTTTGACGAGAGGCTGGCAGAAGCCTCCTCCTCGTCCGCGGTGTCGCTGTCGTCCCTTTCGGCGGACCTCCCTCGGGAAGCGGACCGAGACCTGGGTCGGCCGTCGCTTCTTCCCTCATCGCTCAGGACGTAGAGATAGGCATTCACGACGTCCAGGAGGTGCTGGATGGTCATTTGCGGGTAGCCTGTCGCCATTTCGTCCACTTCCAGCGCCTCCTTGCGCTGGTCCTCGGTGGTCGGGAAGATCTTGAAGTCTTCCAACAAGACCTTCGTGACGTCGTAGGCCTTGAGGAAGCGCTCCTGCTGGGCGTCCGACATGTCGAGGATCTCCGCCAGCGCGTACGGCGACAGGCTGGAGAAGTTCAGCGAAAAACGGTGCAGAGGCTTGTGCTGTGGGTTGCGGGTCTCGCGACCGACGAGGTGATGGACATGCAGTTCCTTCACGCCTTCGGGCTGCTTGCCCCTGCGCTTGAGGGCTTCGAGCATCGCCGGGTGGGTCGTGGGCTTGTTCACGTGCGTGTACTCACCCTCCACGTCGAAGACGATGGTCGCGATGCCCGACTGCTGCGCGCGGTGGATGAGCGTCGCCACCGTGGTGGACTTTCCACCTCCCGTCGTCCCGATGATGCCGGTGTGCCGTGGGAGCACGGCCTTGTCCCGGGGATTGAGGCGGGCCTCCATCTTCTCGTAGCCCACCACGGAGCCAATGCTCAGCTCGCCCCCTACGCCCAGGACCTTGGCACTCTCCTGCTCATCCAGGATGAAGACGGGGCTCTGGGG
>NZ_RAWI01000207.1 GCF_003612125.1 Corallococcus praedator | reverse complement strand
GAACCGCCCCCGCCGTCCTGCCCGGGCCCAATGACGCCTGCTGGTGCGGCAGCGGCTCCAAGTACAAGAAGTGCCACCGTGGCGCCGACACCGTGGAGGCCCGCAAGAAGGGCCCCGACACTGGCCGCAAGGGCGTGCGCCCCGGCATCGTCAGCCCCAAGCGCGTCGTGCCCATCACCATCGCCCGGCCCGAGTACGCGGACTCCGGCCGCCCGTCGCGCTCGCGCAACGAATCCGACGTGAAGTCCCCGGACGTCATCGCCCGCATGCGCCGCGCCTGTCAGGCCGCCGCGCAGGTGCTGGTGGAGACCGCCCAGCACGTGCGCGTGGGCATCACCACGGATGAGCTGGACGCCATCGCCCATGAGGCCTACCTCAAGCGCGGCGGCTACCCCAGCACCCTCAACTACCACCGCTTCCCCAAGTCGCTCTGCACCTCCGTCAACGAGGTCATCTGCCACGGCATCCCCGACAGCCGCGCGCTGGAGGACGGCGACATCGTCAACCTGGACATCACCATCTACCTGGATGGCGTCCACGGCGACTGCTCCGCCACCTACCTCGTGGGCAACGTGGAGCCCCAGCACCAGAAGCTGGTGCAGGTGGCCAGGGAGTGCCTGGACATCGGCATCGCCGCGGTGAAGCCCGGACGGCCCATCAGCGACATCGGCCGCGCGGTGGAGGCCCACGCCGTGAAGAACGGCACCAGCGTCGTGCGCGCCTACTGCGGCCACGGCATCGGCGAGACCTTCCACACCGCGCTCCAGGTGCCCCACTACTACGAGCCGGAAGCCGACACGATCATGCAGCCCGGGATGATCTTCACCGTCGAGCCGATGATCAACCAGGGCCACTGGGACCACCGCACCTGGAACGACGAGTGGACCGTCGTCACCGCGGACGGCCTGCGCAGCGCGCAGTTCGAACACACGCTGCTCGTCACCGACACGGGCGCGGAGATCCTCACGCTGCCGTAGTGTTACCTCTTGAAACACCACGGGCCCCGGACGCGCATTCGCATCCGGGGCCCGCTTCATTTCCAGCGACGGGAAGCTACGCCCGACGGCGGCGCAGCATCAGCATCAGGCCCACCGCGAGCAGCAGGCCCGTGGCACCCAGCGGACCGGGGACGGTGCTCTGGCAGCCGCAGCCGTCGGACTCGTCCGGATCCGTGGGGTCCGTGGGGTCCGTCGCGTCGTCGGTGACGAACACCGCGGTGGTGCGCGCCGGCACCGTGAAGCCGCCCGTGGCCGCGTCGTACGCGGACGTGCGCACCACGGGGTCCGTGGACGCCTGCTGCAGCGGGTGCAGCTTGAGCTTCAGCGCCTTGTACGCGTCCGCCTTGAACGTCTGCGCGTCGTCCGTGCCGTTGAACAGCACGATGGCGCGCTGGCCCTCCGCGTTCGTGCCGTGGTCCTGCATGGCCATCACGATGAGGCCCGGAATCTGGTCCGGGCCGGTGTTCTCGAAGTGCACCAGCTGCTTCACCTCGTCACCCGTGCGCAGGCGGAACAGCCGCGAGCTCTTGCGGATGGCCACCATCTCCTCGAAGTGGTCGCGCGCCCGCACGATGTCCGCCGAAGCCGGCTTCAGCGCCGGGTCCGCGAGCATCGGCCCGAAGAGCGGCCAGTTGCCGGTGTTCTCCGGGGCCGGCGGCAGGCCCACGCCCCAGTTGTTCGACTGGTATGTCCAGTCCACCTTGTTGAACCAGTCCCCGGAGTTGTAGCTGTTGCGGTCCAGCGACTTGGAGCGCAGCAGCTCGTCACCCGCGTGGAAGAAGGGGATGCCCTGGCCCAGCGCGACGATGGAGATGCCCAGGTTGTGCATCCGCACGCGCTCGGCCATGGGCAGCTCGCGCGGTGCCTTCAGCTGCACGGCGTCGAACAGCGTCTCGTTGTCGTGCGCGGAGACGTAGGTGATGACCTCCTGCGGGTCCAGGGTGTAGCCGGCGGGCGCCCCGTTGTAGACGACCTGCGCGCCCGTCACCTCCGCGCCCGTGCGGTCCTTGAGCACGTAGTCCTTCAGGTTGCCCGTCAGGCCCACGCGGATCCAATCGCCGTAGGTGAGCAGCTTGTCCTTCTGCGCCGCCTCCGTGCCCTGGTTCGTGCTGTTGGGCGCGGAGAGCAGGCCGCTGATGAAGCCCTGCTCCTGCAGGCCGCTGAAGGGTCCACCGCCCCGGGCCGCGTCGCGCAGGCGGTCGTTGAACGTCCCGATGCCCGTGCCCGCCATGTTCGCCTGCGTGGCGTTGATGCCGCGCGCGTTGCCCGCCACCTCACCGAAGTCCCAGCCCTCGCCGTAGACGTAGATGGCCTTGCCGTCCACGCCGTCCTTCTCCACGGTGAGCGCGTCCAGCGTCGCGCGCAGCTTCACCATGTTGGACTTCAGGTGGTGGCCCATCAGGTCGAAGCGGAAGCCGTCGACCTTGTACGCCTTGGCCCACGTCACCACGGAGTCGATGAGCAGCTTCTCCATCATCGCGTTCTCGGACGCGGTGTTCTGGCAGCAGGTGCTGGTCTCCACGTTCCCGTCGTCGCTCAGGCGGTGGTAGTAGCCGGGGACGATGCGGTCGAGCACGCTCTGGGCGTTCTGCCCGGAGGAGTTGGTGTGGTTGTAGACCACGTCCATCACCACGCGCAGGCCCTTCTGGTTGAGCGCCTGCACCATCTCCCGGAACTCCACCGTGCGCACGGGGCCGTCCGCGTTCGTGGAGTAGCTGCCCTCCGGCACGGTGTAGTGGTACGGGTCATAGCCCCAGTTGAAGCCGTCCAGGTCCGCCACGGCCCGCACGGCGGCCTGCTGCTCCTCGGAGTCCGGGCGCAGCGACACCAGGTCGCCCGCGGGGTGCTGCTGCTCGGCGCGGTTCTCGTTGATGGTCGCGATGTCGAACACCGGCAAGAGGTGCACGTGCGTGAGGCCCGCCTTCGCCAGCCGCGTCAGGTGCTTCATGCCGTCCGAGTCACGCGTGAACGCCTTGAACGTGCCGCGCTCGTTCTCCGGCACGGTCAGGTCGTTGATGCTGAAGTCGCGCGCGTGCAGCTCGTAGAGGACGATGTCCTCGGGCGCGTCCAGCGCGGGCTTCGCGAGCGTGCTCCAGCCCTGCGGCGCGAGCGTGGCGTCCGACAGGTCCACCAACTGGCTGCGCGTGCTGTTGGTGGACAGGGCCACCGAGTACGGGTCGGTGACGAGGTTCGTGACGACCTTGCCCTCCTTGCGCACGTAGACCTCCGCCTCGTACAGGTAGAAGCGGTTCTTCCACGTCGCGTCGCCCGTCGCGCTCCACACGCCCTTGGCCCCGGCCACCATGGGCACGCGGGTGAAGTCCGCCGTGGCGCTGGAGTCCGCGTACAGCAGCAGGTTCACCTGCTTCGCGGTGGGGGCCCAGACGCGCAGGGTGGGAACCCCGTCCGCGAACGCCACGCCCAGCGCGCCGTCATACGTGTCCAGTTCGTCCAGCACGCCCGCGAACTGGACGCTGGTGGCGTCCAGCGGCTTGCCTTCCGTGTTGGTGGCGGACAGCGCCACCTGGCCCTTGAGCCACGTGGCCGCGTTCGCCACGTCCGCCGCGGCCAGCTTCAGCACGGGCCGGCCCACGAGGTTCGGGAAGCGCGCGCGCTGCGCGGGCGTCAGCCCCGCCGCGTCCACCGTCAGCGTCACGGAGGTTCCGCCCTGCACGCCCGCGCCCGTGAGCGTCATCGCGCCCGTGGGGTCCGTGTGCAGCTTGAACACCGTGCCCGCGGGCACCGCGACCTCCGGGCTCCACACCACCGTGTCGCTCGCCACCCAGTGCGCCCGCGCCAGCAGCAGGTCGCCCGCCGGAGCGCCCGCGGCCCGGATGGTCACCTTCTTGGACTCGCCGGAGTCGAACGTGATGATCATCTCCTGGTTGTCCTCCTCGACCTGGAACGTGGCGTTGCTGCCCGGATAGGCCGTGGTCCACTGCTCGTCGAGCGCGACCTTGCATTCGTAGATGCCCGCGGTCAGCGCCTTGGTGGTGAAGGTGTAGATGCCGTCACCGTCCGGGTCCTGCATCATCGTGCGCAGGCATTCCGGCTTCCAATCCTCGGGACAGCCCAGCTTGACCTGGAGCGTGCCCGCCACCGTCGCGATGGTGCTGGTGCGGTTGCTCGCCACGTAGTTCGTCTTCGCGTCGAAGTAGAACTTCACCGCGCCGGCCGTCGTCTGGTTCAGCACGATGTCCGCGCCGCCGGGGCCGCCGTGCGTCTGCGAAAGCGAGCCGTCCAGCGCGACCTTGAAGCGCCACGTGCCCACGGGCACGGTGAACGACCCCTGCCAGACGTCGTCCGTGGCGTCGTACGCCAGCGCCGTCTGCGCGCAGGTGGGGTCTTGGTCCGCGGCGCAGCCCGCTTCGCTCTGCAGGTCGCCAACGACGGTCACGGACGTCGGCGCCGCCAGGGCCGACAAGGGGGTGAGCGCGGTGACAAGCCCGCTCAACGCGAGCGCGCGCGCCGCGCGGGGGAATGCGAATGGAACTCTCAGGGGGGCCTCCAGGGGGTGAAAATTTCCAGCGCACGGTAGCAGCCGGACCTGTCACACGCGGCCGGTAGGCTGGTTTCGCGACTTGCCTGGACGTCAGGATGATCCACGTTCAGGGTCGCGAATCCGCCCTGGAACGTCGGGTGCGAAGGACCCCAAAACGAGACGCAGTGCGGCAGGAATCACGCGCTCCGTCGGAGTGGCCCACGCCTCGCGTCACACGGGTGTGCAGCGGAAAACACCTGGAACATGCCGCATTGCGGCATCAGGCGATTGTTCCAAGGGGCCTTCACCGGTTGAGAAACTGTTGGCTACAGTGCCGCGCCTAGATGTTCCCGCGCCTCCCCCGCCCACAATCGAACGCTGTCTCCCACCACGGTCGGTGGAACCCGATGTTCCAGGGGCTGGTGGCCCTGTGTCTGGCGGGGTGCGCCACGGCCCCGGAGACACCGACCCGACCCGCCACGGACGCCGCGCCGACGCAGCCCGCCGTGACGGCCCCGGCGCCCGCGGCGGCCGCACCCGTGACGGAGGTCGCGCCCCCGGCTCCGGCCGCACCGAAGGAGCCCGCGCGGCCCTGGGCGGACGAGGTGCTGTACTTCGTGGTGGTGGATCGCTTCGCGGATGGCGACCCCACGAACAACGAGAAGGGCGACACCAAGGCGGCCGGCACCTTCCACGGCGGGGACCTGAAGGGCCTCACCGGGAAGCTGGAGGAGCTGTCGTCGCTGGGCGTGACGGCGCTGTGGGTGACGCCGTTGCTCAAGCAGATCCCCGGCTTCGTCACCGGCTCTGGCTTCCCGGACTGGGGCTACCACGGCTACTGGGCGGACGACTTCCACGCGTTGGATGAGCGCTTCGGTACGGAGGCGGACTTCAAGGCGCTGGTGGACGCGGCGCACGCGCGCGGCATCCGCGTGCTGCTGGACGTCGTCTACAACCACCCGGGCTACAACTCGCGCTACCTCAAGGAGAAGCCGGACTGGCTTCGCTCCGAGGACAAGAACACCTGCGGCCAGGACGACCTGACGTCGTGCGTGGCGGGCCTGCCGGACTTCAAGACCGAAGTGCCGGAGGTGGCGAAGTACCTGCTGGACGCGCAGATGGACTGGGCGAAGCGCTCCGGCGTGGACGGCTTCCGGCTGGACACCGTGAAGCACGTGTCCCACGACTTCTGGAAGGAACACCGCCGCCGCACGCGCGCGGAAGTCAGCCCCGACTTCTTCCTGCTGGGCGAGCTGTGGGGCGGCGACGTGGAGTCGCTGGCGCCGTACTTCACCCCGGATGAGATGGACGCCGGGTTCGACTTCGCGTTCCAGGGCAACACGCTGGGCTTCCTGCAGGGCCGTGGCCGCACGGTGGCGTTCGACCGCTACCTCCAGTCGCGCGGGAAGGTGACGCCCGGACACCACCTGGCGCACTTCCTGTCGTCGCACGACGTGGACGGGGCGCTGCACCAGTTGAAGGGCGACGTGTCGCTCTTCCGGCTGGCCGCCGCGCTGCAGCTCACCACCACCGGCATCCCCGTCATCTACTACGGCGAGGAAGTGGGCCGCGCAGGCGGTGACTGGCCGCAGAACCGCAGTGACATGCCGTGGGGCAAGCAGGCGGTGAAGCCGGGCGCGGGAAAGAAACGCGACGAGGCTTTGCGCGAGTATTACAAGCGCCTGATTTCCATCCGCCGAGCGCACCCGGCCCTGTCGCGGGGCGCGCACGAGCCGCTTTCCACGGAGGGCGATGTGTATGTCTTTCAGCGGAAGGACGCGGCGTCGGGTGACACGGTGGTGGTGGCGGTCAACCGCGGCAAGACGCGGGGTACGGCTTCGGTGAAGTGGCCGGAGGGCTGGACGGGCGTCGCGGAGGTGGAGGACCTGCTGAACGGAGGGCGGACGAAGGCGGGCGCCACGCTGGAGCTGGCGTTGGAGCCGCTGTCCGCGCGCATCCTCGGGCGCGTGCCGTGAGGCACCCGAGGCACGCGCAGAACCTGACCCGGACGTGCTGTTGTCGTCGGCGCGAGCGGGGCTCTTGTTGGAGGGCCTGATGGCCGGCGTGTCGTTCAAGGACGTGGCGAAGCGGTACGGAGACGTGTCGGTCATCGAGGGGCTCAACCTCGATATCCGCGACCATGAGTTCATGGTCCTCGTGGGGCCGTCGGGTTGCGGCAAGTCCACGGCGCTCCGGATGATCGCCGGCCTGGAGGAGATTTCGGGGGGCACCATCTCCATCGGTCCGCGCGCGGTGAACGCGCTGCCGCCGAAGGACCGGGACGTCTCCATGGTGTTCCAGAACTACGCGCTCTATCCGCACATGACGGTGCGGCAGAACCTGGAGTTCGGCCTCAAGATCCGCAAGACGCCCAAGCCGGAGATGGACAAGCTGGTGGACGAGGCGGCGGAAATCCTCGGCATCACGCACCTCTTGGACCGCAAGCCCAAGGCGCTGTCCGGCGGCCAGCGCCAGCGCGTGGCCCTGGGGCGCGCCATCGTGCGCAAGCCGGCGGTGTTCCTCTTCGACGAGCCCCTGTCCAACCTGGACGCGAAGCTGCGCGTGCAGATGCGCTCGGAGATCAAGAAGCTCCAGCACCGGCTCCAGGTGACCTCCGTCTACGTCACGCACGATCAGATCGAAGCGATGACCATGGGCCACCGCATCGCGGTGATGAAGGACGGCAAGCTCCAGCAGCTGGGCACCCCGCTGGAGGTCTACGAGAAGCCGGTCAACGTCTTCGTGGCGCAGTTCATCGGCACGCCGCCCATCAACATGCTCTCCGCCACGCTGGACGCGGAAGCCACGGCGCTGGTGGGCGACGGCTTCCGGCTTCCCGTGGCGCAGGGTCTGCGCGCGGCGACGGCGGGCAAGGGCGGGCGCAAGGTGAAGGTGGGCCTGCGTCCGGACAACATCCTGCCCGCGGGCGCGGCCGCTCGCGGTGAGACGGCGCCGGTGGAGGCGCGCGTGGAGCTGGTGGAGCCGCTGGGCAACGAGCTCATCGTGCACGCCCGGCTGGGTGACAACCCGCTGGTCTTCCGCCTGCCGCCCCAGTCCACCCCCGAGCCGGGCGCCACCGTGCCCGTGGCCGTGGAGCTGGAGTCCCTGCACCTCTTCGACGCTGAATCCGAACTGCGTCTGTCCGTTTGATATCCCGGAGGATTTTCCCATGACGAACCTGCGAACGCTGCTCGCGGCCCTCTGTCTGTGCGCAGTCGGCCTGTTGCCCGTCCCGTCCTTCGCCGCCACGGAGCTGGTGCTCTGGCACGCCTACCGCGCGGAGGAGAAGGCCGCCCTGGAGAAGGTGGTCGCCGAGTACAACAAGGCCAACGAGGCCAAGGGCGTCAAGGTCACCACGCTGGCGGTGCCCTACGACGCCTACGCGGATAAAATCTCCGCGACGGTGCCGCGCGGCAAGGGCCCGGACCTCTTCATCTTCGCGCAGGACCGCCTGGGCGGCTGGATTGAAGCGGGCAACACGGTGGAGCCCATCGACTTCTTCCTGGATGACGCGACGAAGAAGCGCTTCATCCCGACGACGATGGACGCGATGGTCTACCGCGGGACGACCTACGGCCTGCCGCTGAACTACAAGGTCATCACGCTCATCTACAACAAGAAGCTGGTCCCCACGCCGCCCAAGACGTCCGGTGAGCTGGTGACGATGGCGAAGAAGCTCTCCGACGCGAAGGCGGGCCGCTTCGGGCTGGCGTACGCGTACGGTGACTTCTACTACCACGCGGCGGTGATGAACGGCTTCGGCGGCGGTGTGTTCGACGCGAAGACGACCCCCACGATGAACTCGCCCGCCAACGTGAAGTCGGTGGAGCAGGTGCTCAAGTGGAAGAAGGACGGCATCCTGCCGGCGGAGCCCTCCAGCGCGCTCATCACCTCGCTCTTCAACGAGGGCAAGGCCGCGATGGTGTTCTCCGGTCCCTGGTTCGTGGGCGAGGTGGCGAAGGGCGTGGACTACGGCTTCGCGCGGCTGCCCACCCTGGATGAGAACAAGGGCACGCCGATGAAGCCCTGGATGACGGTGGAGGGCGTGTACGTGGCCGCCCCGTCGAAGAACAAGGAAGCGGCGTACGACTTCGCCAAGTTCCTCACCGACGTGGGCGCGGGCAAGACGCTGGCCCTGGAAGGCCGTCAGAGCCCGGCGAACAACGCGGTGTACGCCGACCCGAAGGTGACGGCGGATCCGCTGCTCAAGGCGATGAAGGACCAGGTGGACGTGGCCATCCCCATGCCCAACGTGCCGGAGATGTCGATGGTCTGGACCCCCGCGACCAGCGCGATGAACTCCGTGCTCAAGAACACGGCCACGCCGAAGGCAGCGCTGGACGTGGCCCAGAAGAGCGTGGCGAAGGACGTCGCCGGCCTGCGCACCAAGAAGTAAGTGAGTGAGGACCTGAAGTGAGCCAGAACGCCCCCCAGCAGTCCCCTTCCGCGGCCGGTACGGTCCGCGCTTCTCCGAACCACGACGCGACCGCCCCGTCCGACCCGGGGCCTTCGGGTCGTTCCGGTGGAGGCAACTGGGGGCGTGTCCTGGTGGGGCTCGCGCTCGCGCTGGGTCTCTCCCTGCTCCTGGCGCACGGACTGCTCGTCCGTGCCCAGGCGGATCGCGGTGCGGAGCGCGCGCAGCGCAAGTCCGTGGTGGCCCTGCTGGGCCTGACGGACCTGGTGCAGCGCGCGGGGGGCACGGGTGACGCGGTGGGTGCCGTCGTCGCCGGCTGGCCCCGGCCGCAGGGCGGTGCCGCGCGCGTCATCGCCTTCAGTGGCATCAAGCTGGAGGCGTCCACCTTCCCGGAGGACACCGGCGACAAGGCGGCCCCGCGCCGGCTGTCGCGTGAAGAGAAGCCGCTGTACGACCGTGGCCAGCGCCTGCGCGCCGCGGTGGAGACGAACAGCGAGGAAGGCGGCGCGCGCAAGTCGGAGGTGGAGTCGGAGACGCTGCCCTCCGGTGGCCGGCTGCTCTCCGCGCCGGTGCAGGTGGACGGGCAGGTGGTGGGGTCGGTGGAGTGGTTCACGCCGGTGCTCACCGAAGCGGACCCCATCTCCTGGGGCCCGGCGCTCTTGGCCTTCCTGCTGCCGCTCGCGGCGTGCGCGGGCGCGGTGTTCGCGCTGTCGCGCCAGGGCGCGCGCGTGGCGGTGGCGGCGGTGCTGTTCGCGGCCGGCCTGGGTGGCTACACCGTCTATTCGCTGCGCACGCTGGACGCGGAGCTGCGGGAGACGGAAGAAGCCGTGAGCGCGGAGCTGCGCACGCGCGGCGAGACGGCCCAGAAGCTGATGGCCGCGCACGGCCTCGACGCGGAGCCCGCGCTGAAGCCCGGCGCGTGGGACGCGGACGCGATGCGCCGCCCGCTGGGACAGCTGACGGACGCGGGCGTTCCGGACGCGGGCAAGCTGGCGGAGCGTGGCGCTCGGGTGCGCGGCGACGCGGGCAAGGCGCTGGGCGCGCTGGGCGTGCTGGGGCTGGCGGTGCTGCTCTTCATCGGCATGGGCGCGCTGCACCGCACGGTGGCGACGGCGGTGGAGTTCCGGCAGGCGTACGCCTACGTGGCGCCGGCGATGGTGGGGATGGTGCTGCTTGTCTTCTTCCCCTTCGCCTACGGCATCACGCTGTCGTTCACCGATGCCAACCTCTACAACAGCAGTCAGCCGTTGTCGGAGCTGTGGATTGGCCTGAAGAACTACACGGACATCCTGGGCGACTTCAGCTTCGCGAAGACGGCGGCGGACGGCTCGCTCGTCTTCAACTACCTGAACTTCTATTACACGCTGCTGTTCACCATCCTCTGGACGGTGACGAACGTGACCATCGGCGTGACGGTGGGCCTGCTGCTCGCGCTGGCGCTCAACGTGCCCAACCTGCGCCTGCGGCCCATCTACCGGGTGCTGCTCATCCTGCCGTGGGCCATGCCCAACTACATCACCGCGCTCATCTGGAAGGGCATGTTCCACCAGCAGTTCGGCGTGGTGAACCACGTCATCCGGATGTTCGGTGGTGAAGGCCTGGCGTGGTTCGACTCGCCCCTCACGGCGTTCTTCACGGCGCTGGCCACCAACGGCTGGCTGTCCTTCCCGTTCATGATGGTGGTGTCGCTGGGCGCGCTTCAGTCCATCCCCGGGGAGCTGTATGAGGCGGCGCGCGTGGACGGGGCCAATCGCTGGCAGCAGTTCACGGCCATCACGCTGCCGGCGCTGAAGCCCGCGCTGGTGCCGGCCATCATCCTGTCGGTGGTGTGGACCTTCAACATGTTCAACATCATCTTCCTGGTGACGGGCGGGGACCCGGGCGGCTCCACCGAAATCCTCGTCACCCAGGCGTACAAGTTCGCCTTCGAGCGCTACCGCCACGGCTACGCGGCGGCGTACTCCACCGTCATCTTCGGCATCCTGCTCATCTACAGCATGGTGCAGAACCGCATGAGCCGCGCCACGGAGGCCGCGTAAACATGGCGCTCTTCTCTGAACGTCGCGAAGGCATCTCCCACGTTCCGCTGCACGTGGTGCTGGTGGCCTTCACCCTCTTCACCATCTACCCCATCCTCTGGGTGGTGAGCCTGGCCTTCTCCGGCAAGCAGAGCCTTGCCATCGCCACGCTGCCGGAGAACCCCACCTTCTGGGACCGGCTGCGCGCGGTGACGCCGTGGCCGGAGCAGTTCTCCGTCTCCAACTTCGCGTCGGTGATGACGGATCAGCCGTTCGCGAAGTGGATGCTCAACAGCGCCATCATCTCCATTGGCACCACGGTGGTGGGCGTGTTCCTGGCGTGCACGGCGGCGTATGCCTTCAGCCGCTTCAAGTTCCCCGGGCAGCGCACGGGCATGATGGCGTTCCTCGTGTCCCAGATGTTCCCGGGCACGCTGATGCTGATTCCGCTCTACATCATCCTGGTGCAGTGGCTGGGCCTGGGCAGCAGCCGGCTGGGCCTCATCATCGTGTACGCCACGACGTCCATCCCCTTCAGCGTGTGGATGCTCAAGGGCTACTTCGACACCATCCCCAGGGACCTGGAGGAGGCGGCGCTGATTGAAGGGGCGTCCGTGGGGCGCATCTTCTGGAGCGTCATCCTGCCTCTGGCCAAGCCCGCGGTGGCGGTGACGGCGCTCTTCAGCTTCATGACCGCGTGGAACGAGTTCATCCTCGCCGCGACGTTCATGGACCAGGAGACGATGTACACGGCGCCCGTGGGCCTGCGCTTCTTCGTGGGCGGCTTCAGCCAGCAGTGGGGCTACTTCGCGGCCGGCTCCATCATCGTGTCGGTGCCCGTCGTGTTCCTGTTCCTCTTCCTCCAGAAGTATCTCGTCTCCGGGCTCACCGCCGGTGGCGTGAAGGGTTAGTCGCGGTCATCCGCAGTTTCCCGTCTGTCGTTGCAAGGAGCCAACACCCCCATGATCATCAACCCCCGCATTGCATTCCTCACGCTCGCCGCCTCGCTGGTGGCATCCCCGGCGCTGGCCGACAAGGTGTCCTTCAAGGACCCGACCGGCGACGACAAGGGTCCGGGCAAGTACACCTATCCGACGGACCCCGTGTACGTGCCGGGCTCGTTCGACCTGACCAAGGTCACCGTGGACAAGGGCAGCAACAAGACGGAGTTCGCCATCGAGCTGAAGGCGAAGGTGGCCAACCCCTGGAACATGAAGGACGGCTTCTCCGTGCAGGAGGTGTTCGTCTTCATCGACACCGACCACAAGACGAACAGCGGCTTCACGGACAGCCCCCCGGGCCTCAACGTGGCCTTCGCCCCGGCGGACGCCTGGGAGAAGGTCGTCGTCATCTCGCCGCAGGGCTCCTCGCGCGTGCGCGCGGAGGCCAGCCAGAAGGCGGGCGGGATGAAGGGCGCCGTGGTGGTGCCCGCGCAGGTGCGCGCCTCCGGCAACAAGATCACCGCCACGGTGATGAACTCGGACCTGGGCGACAGCGACCCGACGACGTGGGGCTTCCAGGTCGTCATGCAGTCCAATGAGGGCTTCCCGGCCGGCAACGACCTGCTCACGCGCCGCGTGAACGAGTACGAGGGCCAGCACCGCTTCGGCGGCGGCACCGACTTCGACTGCGACCCGCACGTCATCGACACGCTGGCCGGTGAAGGCAAGGGCGACGGCTCCGAGGCGAAGGCGCAGTACGACATGCTCGCCTACGAGTGCGGCTCGGATGGTTCGTCCACCAAGAAGGCCACGCTGAAGATGGTGTCCGGCCCGAAGCGGCCCGCCGTCCAGGCCGGCCCGGCCGCCCCGACGCCCGCGGCTCCGGCCCCGGTCCCCGCGGAGGCCCCGGCCGCCGCGACGCCGGTCCCGGCGCCCGCGCCCGCGCCGGCCGCTCCGGCTGGAACGACCGTGGCCCCGACTCCGGCGCCGACGACCGCTACGCCGACGAAGTAACTGGCGGACTGTTCAAAAACAGTCTGTTTCAAGGTTTGATGCAACACGGGGAGGGCTGCCGCGGCGAACCCGCGGCGCCCCGGGAGAGGGGATGACCCCCCTCAGACTCACGTTTTCGAGAAGGGTTTTCCGAACATCATGAAGATTCGTACGAATGTGGTGCGGGGAGCGTGTGTGCTCTCCGTGGCGGCCGGCCTGGTTCCCGGGGCGGTCATGGCGCAGGACAGCGGCCCCAAGCTCACCATTGGTGGCACGACCTATACCAAGTACCTCTGGGGCAACCAGCGGGACCAGGGCGCGCTCTACAACTTCTCCACGGTGCCCGGTGAGGGCTACGGCGACAACGGTATCGGCACGGAGCTGGAACTGCTCCTCAACGCGAAGATCTCCCCGCAGGTGGAGGTCAACGGCCGCATCCACAGCCGCTTCAACCAGAACTTCTGGACGAACTTCGGCGGCTTCGGCGGCAACGCGGCGGGGCCCTGCATCGCGGGTGACTGCGGCGAGTTCGATCCGCGCTCCAACCAGTACATCAAGCTGCGCGGCATGTCGGTGACGCTGCGTCCGGGCTACCTCATCGACTCGGCGCTCATCGGCGCGACGGACCTGGGCCAGTTCGACCCGTTCGTCATCGGCCGGGTGCGCTACATCGACCGCGACAACGCGGCGGCCATCATGGTGCAGGGCTCCAACCTGGACCGGAAGATCACCTGGGACGCGGCGCGCATCTCGCTGCCCCGCCTCTGGGCCGGCCCGAACTTCAGCACGGGCGCCTTCCACGCGCGTGACGCGGCGTACGGCTTCCAGGCGAAGTACACCCCGACGGAGCTGTTCGACATCGGCGGCATCTTCCAGTACGCGAACGACCAGGAGATCCGCGCGGACGACACGAACCTGGACGACGGGCGTGACCTGACGCCGCGCTACCGCAACGGCGTGGGTGGCCTGAAGGCCGGCCTGCACATGGGTTCGTGGCTGGACGTGCGCGCGGCCGCGTACACGTCGTACTCGAACGCGGACCCCATCCTGTCGCCGAAGAGCTTTGGCGTCGGTGGCTACAGCGCGGTGCTGGCCGGTCACCACACGGACCAGACGTACATGCTGAACGCGTCGCTCAACGACCCGCTGGACGTGGGCCTGTCGCTGAACTTCCAGCTCTTCAGCATCGGTTCGGACTACGTGGCGGTGATGGCCAGCCGCCGTGAGGCGGACGTGCTGCTGACGGAAGGCCACGACGGCAGCTTCGCGTTCCCCGGCCCGTCCAACGCCTCCTACGGCAGCTACAGCGGCAACCCCACGCGCATCGGCTACGGCGGCTGGTCCAGCGAGTCGCAGCAGGTGGCGACCATCAACGTGGACAACGACTTCACGGACTTCGACGAGCCCTTCGCGGAGACGGCGATCGGCTGGAAGGGCGCGACGGCGAACCCGGTCTACACGAACGGCGCGCTGGAGGTCGGGGGTGAGTATTCCTTCATCACCTACAACACCAACTGGCAGGCGTACGGCAGCGCGGACAAGCCGCTGGGCGACAGCCAGTACCCGGGCACGGAGCTGGACTCCGGCGTGGGCCACAACTACCGCACGGCCTACCAGCCCTTCCAGGACAAGCGCACGCACCTCATCGCGCTGCGCGCCAAGTACGTCGTGGACGTGCTGAAGGGCATCGATGTGTTCGGCAAGTTCAAGTACATCCATGAGAACGACAAGCGCCTGAACGACCCGCGCTTCCTGCCGTTCCAGCAGGGTGCGTGCGCCGGCGGCCTGGTGGCGTGCGACAACTCGCTCGTCAACGAGTACAGCCCGGGCAACAGCACCTCCGGCCTGTATGGCAACCCGAACGTCATCACCAACAGCCAGGGTGACTCGGGCTACCAGTTCAAGCCGTTCGACAACATCGCGGACGACGACCGGGTGCTGGACTACACGACGTTCACGGCGGGCGCTGGCTACCAGTTCACGGACGACCTGTACCTGTCCGCCAGCTACTCCAAGTTCTTCGCGGACCTGCTGGACGGCAACACGGCGTTCCAGGCGTACAGCAACCACGAGATGGCGTCCGGCAAGCACAACAAGAACCAGGTCCTCGTGAAGGCGCGCTACATCCTGTCCGGCGTGGAGTTCGGTCTGGAGGGCCAGTACGCGTTCGGCACCTTCCGTCCCGACTTTGGCGACGGCTACGTGGTGCAGTACGCGGATGAGGACATCGCCAAGGGCCACAACGTGGCGGTGGGCTCGCGTGGCTTCACCGGCCGCAACGGCGGTTGGAACAGCCTGGAAGAGCGCAACTTCGACCACATGCGCGTCAAGGCGTTCATGAAGGCGCAGTTCTAGTCGCGCTCGCTCCCCGGAGGCCCTGACGGGCTTTCCGTGGGAGGCGATGGAGCCCGGGGCGCCTTCAGGACAGGCACTCCGGGCTCCTTGCGTTTGGGGCACCGCGCGATACACCTCCGAGGGTCGTTCCCCCTTCGTGCTCGAGGTGTCCCGTGCTCCTGCGCCGCCGCGGCCTGTCCGCGTTCCTGCTCGCCTCCACCCTGGCCGCGTGTTCGGGGGCGCGCACGCACGAGGACTCGCTGCTCTTCCGCATGGAGGACCCGGTGGGGGACGACCACGGTGACGGGGAGCTCGTCTATCCGCGCCGGACCGACCTGGGGCGGGGCGACCTGGATGTGGTGTCGGTGGCGGCGTTCGCGGACGGCGAGGCGACGCGCTTCGAGGTGACGTTCGCGCACCCCATCGCGAAGCCGTCGCGCGCGCAGGCGGTGGACATTGGCGGCTCCACGGTGGCGGACCGGGCGCGGCACGGCTTCTACACGTTCAACGTGGACCTCTACCTGGACACGGACGGGGTGCCGGGCTCCGGCCGCACGGACACGCTGCCGGGGCGTGCGCTCACGCTGGCGCCGGACTCCGCCTGGGAGAAGGTGGTGGTGCTGACGCCGCGTCCGTATGAAGCGCGCGAGATGCTGCGCAAGCACTGGCGCGAGACGGCGCTGCGCGAGTACCAGGAGAAGAAGGGCCCCATCGGCGGCAAGGTGGAGACGGAGCTGAACGCGGCGGCCGAACAGGACCTGGAGGCGAAGGTGTTCTTTCCCACCGTCATCCAGGTGAGTGGCCGCACGGTGATGTTCCAGGTGCCGGACCGCTTCCTGGGCAAGCGCGCGCAGCCGGGCTGGGGTTACGGCGTCGCGGTGACGGGGGCGTCCATCGACCGGCGGGTGGCGCTGGGCGGGATGTTCGGCGGCGTCACCGAAGGGGGCCCGAGGCTGATGGCGATGGGCATCGCGCCGGGCGAGCCGGTCAACGACCGCTTCGGCGGGGGCCGCAAGGGCGACCCTTCACAGTCGCCGGTGGTGGACCTGCTGGTGCCTCCGGGTGAAACGCAGGAGGCGGTGCTGGGGGCCGCGAAGCCGGCGTGGACGATGGTGGTGCCTTCAGGGCGTAAGGCGGCTCCGGCGGTGGTTCCGGAACCGGATGCGGGGACCGTGGACGCGGGCGTGCTTGAGGTGGCTCCGACGGGGGAGGA
>NZ_RAWI01000206.1 GCF_003612125.1 Corallococcus praedator | reverse complement strand
GGCGACGGCGTCGTGCTCGGCGGGGTGGGCCATGAGTAAAGCTCAGTTCCTTTCGGCCTGGTTGCCGTCGGAGGAACCGTCGCCGTTGCGCATGAAGAGGTGGGCGCCCTTCTCCAGGAGCAGGCCCCCCAGCTCGCTGCGCTTCTCCCAGAGCTTCTTGGGCGCGCCGCCCAGCCGGCGCAGGTCCTCCGGCTGGAGGTTCGCCGCGCGCCAGGTGAGCTGCTCCACCGCGTCGAAGAACTTGCCCGCCATCTCGCGCGACGACATGCGCGACAGCTGCTCCAGTGAGAAGCCCTTGTCCGCGAGCAGGCCGGCGGAGCCCGCGGCCCACGTCTCGCTCGCCTTGTTGCCGCGCACGCCGCTGCCCGGCCGGGCGATCTGCACCGGCTCGTACACCGTGGGGCGCGTCTCCGGGATGACGTTCAGCTTGCGGCCGATCTTCTCGAAGGTGTCCAGCACCTGATCCAGCTGCGCGTCGGTGTGCGTGGCCATGTAGCTGGTGCGGATGAGCGCGTGGCCCGCCTCCACCGCCGGGGGAATCACGGGGTTGGCGAACACGCCCGCCTCGTGCAGCGCGCGCCAGAAGCGGAAGCACTTCACCTGGTCGCCAATGTGCACCGGCACCACCGGCGTCACCGACACGCCCGTGTCGAAGCCCATGGCGCGGAAGCCGTTGTGCATCTTCTCCGCGATGTCCAGCAGACGCGCGCGGCGCTCCGGCTCCGCCTCGATGATCTCCGTCGCCTTGAGCGCCGCCGCGATGGACGCGGGCGTCATGGACGCGGAGAAGATGACCGAGCGGGCCTTGTGGCGGATGTAGTTGATGACGTCGAACGGACCCGCGAGCACGCCGCCCAGCGACGCGAAGCTCTTGGAGAACGTGCCCATCACCAGGTCCACGTCCTTCTCCAGGCCGAAGTACTCGGAGGTGCCCCGGCCCAGCTCGCCCAGCACGCCCATGGCGTGCGCGTCATCCGTCATCACGCGGGCGTTGTACTGCTTGGACAGCTCCACGATGCGGGGCAGGTTGCAGACGTCGCCCTCCATGGAGAACACGCCGTCCGTGACGATGATCTTCCCGGCGCCCGGCTCCGCGGCGGCCAGCAGCTGCTCCAGGTGCTCCATGTCGTTGTGGCGGAACTTGCGCTCCGTCGCGAACGACAGGCGCACGCCGTCCACCAGCGACGCGTGGTTCTGGCGGTCGCTGAAGACGATGTCGTGGCGGCCCAGGATGGACGCGAGCGCCAGGTTCGTCTGGAAGCCGGTGGAGATGACGATGGCGGACTCGCGGTTGAGGAACTTCGCCAGCCGCGCCTCCAACTCCTCATGCAGCGCGAGCGTGCCGTTGAGCAGGCGCGACCCGGAGCACGTGGTGCCGAACTTCTCCGTCGCCTTGATGGCCGCTTCCTTCACGCGCGGATCCGCGGCGAGGCCCAGGTAGTTGTTCGAGCCCACCATGATGACCCGGCGACCTTCGATCTCCACCTCCGTGGAGCCATGCGACGCTTCGATCGCCCGGAAGTACGGATACAGGCCGGTGGCCTTGGCGATGCGGTAGTCCTTCCAGGTACGGCACTTGTCGAACACGTCGCTCATGGTGGTCTTTCTTACGCATCGGGGGGTGATCCGAGCCGCTCTCCATATGCAGGGCTCGCTCCGTTTTCGGACCGCCCGGCGCGCGTGACCACCCAGGGGACGACGCGTGGGGGTGAATAAAGAGGGAAATCCACACTGTCAAGGCGGGGACGGTTCCGTCGCTCGTCGCGTGGGGCATCCGTGTCAGAGCGCGCCTTGACACGGATGCCGTATCGGTGGCACGCCGCGCCTCCAGGACACTGTCCTCCAGTGAGAGTTCCAACACCCCGGGCACACACGGGTTCACACGGGGAATGGGTTCCACGGGGCCGGCTGTTTCGGGTGCCGGGTTTGTGGCCGGCTTCTTGCTTTGCCGGCACGCATCAGAGGAGCAAACGGTGTCCCAGACGCGACGACAGCGGTGGTTCGACGGTTTCATCGGGGCGGCGATGTCGCGGCCCTGGCACGTGCTGCTCGCTGTTGCCCTGGTGACGGTCGCCGCGGGCCTCTTCGCGTCGCGGTTGGAGTTCCGGGGCTCCTTCGTGGAGCTGCTCCCGGAGGGCGCCCCGGAGGTCCGGGATCTGACACGCGTGTCAGAGAAGGCGGGGGGGGACGGGTACCTCGTCATCATGGCGAAGGGTGGAACACCGCAGGCCCTCAAAACCTACGCCGCCGAACTTCAGAAGCGTCTGGAGGCCCTCCCGGAGGTCCGCTACGTCGAGCACCACTACGACGTCGCCTTCTTCCGCCGCCACGGGCTGCTCCTGCTGCCCACGCAGAAGGTCGCCGCGCTCCGCGAGGATCTGGAGGCCCGGGTCCGCTACGAGAAGGAGCGCGCCAGCCCCCTGTTCGTGGACCTGGGCGCGGAGGAGGCGCCGCCGACCTTCGAGGAGATCGCCCGCAAGCACACGCCGGACACGGCGCTGCCGGAGACGCTTTCGAGCAAGGACGGCTCGGAGGTCTACCTGATGATCAAGCCGTCGGGGACGGCGGGGGACCTGGAGTTCGCCCGGCGCTTCGTGGCGACGGCGCTGGACACCGGCCGCAAGCTCGCGGCCGAGCAGTACCCGGGCGTGACGCTGGAGGCGACGGGCAACTTCCAGAACCGCATTGAAGAGGACGCGGTGATGCGCCGCGACCTGTCGAACGCGGGCCTGCTGTCCGCGCTCATCGCGGTGGGGCTCATCCTGCTGGCGACGCGGCGCGTGTCGGCGCTGGCGGTGGTGGGCGTGCCGGTGGTGGTGGGGCTGGTGCTGACGTTCGCGTTCGCGCAGGGCGCCATCGGGCACCTCAACATCGTGACGGGCTTCCTCGTCGCCATCCTCATCGGCCTGGGCATCGAGTACGGCGTGCACCTGGCGATGCGCTACTGGGAGGAGCGGGAGCGGCACGGGGTGCGCGAGGCGCTGGCGGCCACGGTGCGCGGCACCTTCAGCGGCGCCATCACGTCCGCCCTCACCAACGCGGCGGCCTTCTTCGTGCTGATGCTGGCGCAGTTCCACGCGTTCCAGCAGTTCGGCCTGCTCGCGGGCCTGGGCGTGCTGATGGCGGTGCTGTCCGCGTACGCGCTGGGCCCGTCGCTGCTCGCCATCGCGGAGCGCATCCGACCCTTCCGCAAGGACTCCGCGCAGGACTCCGCGGCCCAGGCGACGGCGCCCGCAGCGCCGGCCGTGCCGCGGAAGCAGTGGCGCCGCTGGCCCACGGGGCTCATCACCGCCATCGCGCTGCTGGTGGTGGGCTTCGCCGCGTACTCGGTGAAGATCGCGCCTCAACTGGGCTTCGAGACGAACCTTCGCAACCTGAAGGGGGACTCCCCGGCGTCGCGGCTGGACGACCACATCACGGAGCAGATTGGCGCGCCGCTCAACCCGGCCATCCTCGCGGTGGATTCGCTGGAGCAGGTGCGGCAGGTGGAGGCCGTCATCGCCCAGGTGAAGGCGAAGAACGGCGCGGACTCCGTGTTCCTGCGCACCGCGTCCCTGAGCGACCTCGTGCCCTCGGACGCGGCGGGCCACGCGGCGGAGCTGGGTGGCATCCGCTCGCTCCTGGACGGGCTGCCGAAGTCCGCGCAGGACGATGCCCGGGTCCGCGAGTTCCGTGACATGGTGGACGCGAAGCCCTATGGCCTGGATCAGGTGCCTCCGGAGGCGCGCCGCCGGTTCGAGGCGCTGGACGGCAAGGGCATGTTCCTGCTGCTGTTCCCGTCGGTGTCCAACTACGACACGCAGGACCTGAACCGCTGGGCGGCGCAGCTGGATCAGGTGGTCGTCGGAGCGAAGGAGAAGGGCATCGACCTGGCGGTGCTGGACAGCAACCGCATCGCGGCGCGCATCTTCTCGCTGGTGCGCGGAGACGGTCCGTTCATCCTCTGGTCCGCGGCGGCGGTGGTGTTCGGGGTCATCCTGATCAGCATGCGCAGCTTCAAGAAGGCGCTGCTGGTGGCGGGCCCGCTGTTCCTGGGGATGACCTGTCTGGCGGGCGGGATGTACCTGTTCGACGTGCAGCTCAACTTCATCAACGCGGTGGTGCTGCCCAACCTGCTGGCCATCGCGGTGGACAACTCGGTGCACCTGTTCCACCGGTACGAGGAAGAGGGCCCCGGGTCGCTGGGCCGGGTGGTGCGCAACACGGGCTTCGCGGCGGTGGTGGCCACCCTGTCCAACGCGGCGGGCTACGGCGCGCTGATGGTCGCGAACCACCAGGGCTTGCGGAGCATCGGGCAGATTGCGCTGCTGGGGGTCGTGTCCACCTTCCTGGGGACGACAGTGTTCTTCCCGGCCATGCTGGCGCTGCTGGAGCGGTGGAAGGGGCGGCGGTCCGCGGTGGTGCCCGAAGCAGGGGCGGTGGTGCGGAGCCTCAATCTCGGGGGGGCCGGCGAGCTGCCAGCCGAATCGCCGGGGGAGCGCAAATCGGCGTGAACATCTGGTCTTTCAGCGAGGGGCGCTTGCGTCCCCATTCCCAGGTCCGTTTCCCCGCGGAAGAGGCGCTCGTGCGCTTCCGTCAGGTGGACATCGTCCTGATGGCCGCCTGCTCGGTGGCGGCCCTGGTGTGCGTGGGGCCTGCCCGCTGGGCGCCGCACTCCCTGCGCAGCGCCTGTCTGTTCGGCCTGATGGCGCTGGGCGTGCCGCTGCTGCGCCTCTTGGAGGCGCGCTTTCCTCGCCAGCCGCTCATCGCCATCGCGGCGGACTTCTGGCTGCTGCCCGTGTCAGCCCTGTCGCACGGGTGGCTGGGGCCCATCGTCGACTGGATGAACCCGCTGATAAAGGACGCCCAGCTCATCGCGGTGGACGAGCGCCTCTTCGGCTTCCAGGCGGCGGTGGCGCTGTCGCACGTGGTGCCGCCGTGGGCCAACGACGTGCTGATGCTCTGCTACTACGGCCACTTCATCTGGCCGCTCTTGCTGGGCGTCTTCCTGTACGCGCGCGGCCGGGGCCCCACGCCGGGCTTCGATGAGTACCTGCTGGGCCTGGGCCTGCTCTTGAGCTTCAACTACGCGGCGTACTCGCTGGTGCCCGCGGTGGGGCCGCGCTACTTCCTCGTCGGCGCCTTCGACGGCGGCCTGCGTGGGTGGGTGCTCACGCCGCTGCTGGAATCGATGATGCGCGGGCCGGTGTACACCCGGGACTGCTTCCCGTCCGGGCACACCGGGGTGGCGCTGGTGGTGCTCTTCTATGCCTTCCGGTTCGCGCGGCGCTTCTTCTGGGTGATGCTGTTCCCCGGGCTGGGCCTCATCTTCGCGACGCTGGCGGGGCGCTTCCACTACACCATCGACCTGGTGTGCGCGGTGCCGCTGGTGCTGGTGGTGACGGGGCTGGCCCTGGCGCTGTCCCGGGCTGCCCGGCAGCGCGCGGTGGAACAGAACGCGCGCTCCGTGCCCGTGGACGCTATCGTCAGGCCCTGAACCGCCAGCCGCTCATCCCCACAGTCGGGGAGGACGTGCGCTGGCGCCCCTCCAGAGGCCCGCCCCATGTCCCCCCGGCCCATCCTTTCGCAGCGCGTCTCCCGCTTCGGCACCACCGTCTTCTCCGAGTTCAGCGCGCTGGCGCTGAAGCACCAGGCCGTGAACCTGGGGCAGGGCTTCCCCGACTTCGACGGGCCGGACGACGTCAAGCTGGCCGCCTGGGAAGCCATCCAGGACGGCATCAACCAGTACGCCCCGGGCGTGGGCGCGAAGGGGCTGCGCGACGCCATCGCGGAGCACTCGGAGCGCTTCTACGGCCACAAGGTGGATCCGGACACGATGGTGTCCGTCACCAGCGGCGCGACGGAGGCCATCCTCGACGTCCTCCTGGGGCTGGTGGATCCGGGCGACGAGGTGGTGGTCTTCGAGCCCTTCTACGACTCCTACGACGCGGGCATCGCCTTCGTGGGCGCCACGCCGCGCTACGTGCCCCTGCGCCCGCCGGACGCGGAGCACACGGCGTGGTGGTTCGACCGGGACGAGGTGAAGGCGGCCTTCAGCCCGCGCACGCGGCTGCTCATCCTCAACTCGCCCCACAACCCCACGGGCAAGGTCTTCACCCGCGAGGAGCTGGAGTTCCTGGGCAACCTCTGCGCCGAGCACGACACCAAGGTCCTGTCGGATGAGGTCTACGAGCACATCGTCTTCGCCCCCGCGCGCCACATCCGCGCCGCCACGGTGCCGGTGCTCGCGGACCGCACGGTGACGGTGAGCAGCGCGGGCAAGTCCTTCAGCCTCACCGGGTGGAAGATCGGCTGGATCATCGCGCCGCCCGCGCTGCGGGACGCCGTGCAGCGCGCGCACCAGTTCGTCACCTTCGCCACCGCGTCCCCGTTCCAGGTCGCCATGGCCGTGGCGCTGCGGATGTCCGACGAGTACTTCCAGGAGCTGACGGCGCTCTACACGCAGAAGCGTGAGCGGCTGCTCACGGGCCTGTGCTCGGCGGGCCTCACCGCGTACTCGCCCGAAGGCAGCTACTTCATCCTCGCGGACATCGCGGGCTACGGCTTCGAGGACGACGTGGCCTTCTGCCGTCACCTGGTGACGCAGGTGGGCGTGGCCAGCATCCCCCCCAGCGTCTTCTACGGTCCGGAGCACCGGCACCTGGGCCAACGCTTCGCGCGCTTCGCCTTCTGCAAGACGGAAGGGGTGCTCGACGAGGCCGTGCGCCGGCTGCGCGCGAAGCTGCCGACGCTTGCCGCGCCGAAGCGCTGAGCTTCCGTGTCCGACGACTTCTTCGGGGAGCTGTACCTGCGCAGCACGCTGCCGTTCCTCTCCGAGGAGGTGACGGCCCGGGAAGCGGAGTACCTGTCCCGGGCGTTCGCGAAGGTGGACGGGCCGGTGGTGGACCTGGGCTGTGGCCACGGCCGGCACGCGGCGCGGCTCAATGCGCAAGGGCCCCTGGCCGGGCGGGTGGTGGGCCTGGAGCGGGATCCCCTGTCCTTGCGCCTGCGCCGTCCCGGCTTCCCGGTGGTGCGGGGGGACCTGCGAGCGCTGCCCTTCCAGGCCGGGTCGCTGGGGGGCGCCTACGCCTGGTATTCGACACTCTTCGCCTTCACGGACGCGGAGCACGTCCAGGTGCTGCGCGAGGTGGCGCGGGTGCTGCGGCCCGGGGGATTGCTCGTCTTCCAGACGGTGCCGTACGAGCGGCTGGCGCAATCCCCGGGCGCGGCGTTCCACCAGCGGTTACCGGATGGGAGTCTCCTGGAGGAGGAGAGCCGCTTCGACGCGACGCGTGGAAGGGATGTGGGGCAGCGTCAATTGACGCTGCCGGAGGGACGCGTGCTGCGAGCGGCGTACGCCATTCGTTACTATCCTCTTGCGGAACTCAGGGGGCTGTTGGAAAGCACGGGCTTTTCGATGGCGTGGGTGCACGGAGGCCTGGATGCCGGGCCGATGACACCCGACTCGACCGACCTCATCGTGGGAGCAGGGCTCCGGCAGGGCTGAAGCAAGCCCGCGTACCGCGCCCAGGACACGTCCAAGTGGATCCGAAAGAACCAGCGCGAACGCGGGTCGGCCTGTTGGGGCATCTGCCCCGGAAGGTCGACGTGTATGAGGTCGGTCCCCGCGACGGCCTCCAGAATGAACTCAGGACGCTGCCCACCCGGGACAAGGCGCGGCTGATCAACGCCCTGGTCGCGGCGGGGGAGAAGCGCATCGAGGTGACGTCGTTCGTGTCACCCAAGTGGATCCCCCAGCTCGCGGACGCGGAGGAGCTGTTCAAGCAGGTGGGCCGCCGTCCGGGTGTCGTCTTCTCCGCGTTGGTGCCCAACCTCAAGGGCCTGGAGCGCGCGCAGGCGGCGGGCCTGGAGGAGGCCGCGGTGTTCATCTCCGCGTCGGAGGCCCACTCCAAGAAGAACATCAACAAGACCATCGCGGAGGCCCTGGCCGGCGCGAAGGAGGTCACCGCCGCCGCCCGCAAGGCCGGCATGCGCGTGCGCGGCTACCTGTCCACCGTGTGGGGCTGCCCCTACGAGGGCCACGTCCCGGTGGAGCGCGTGGTGGACATCTGCCGCCAGCTCGTGGACGCGGGCATCTACCAGCTCAGCCTGGGCGACACGATTGGCGTGGGCACGCCCCGGCAGACAGAGGACATCCTGGGCGCGCTGTTGCAGCACATGCCGGTGGACACCCTGGCGCTGCACCTGCACGACACGCGCGGCACCGCTCTGGCCAACGCGCTCGTCGGCCTGTCCGCGGGCGTCACCACGTTCGATGCGAGCATCGGTGGCCTCGGCGGCTGCCCCTACGCCCCCGGGGCCGCGGGCAACCTGGCCACCGAGGACGCGGTGTTCATGATGCACGGCATGGGCGTGGACACCGGCATCGACCTGGACAAGCTGGTGGAGGCCGGGGAGATCGCCCAGGAGCTGATTGGCCGGAAGCTGGCGGGCAAGTACCTGCAGGCCGCGCTGGGCGAACGGGAGAAGAAGTCCTCCCGCCGCGCGCAGACCTGATTCAACGGGGGACCGCGCTTCCTAGTGGTCCCCCAGCAGCGCCGGCAGCCGTGACTCCAGGCCCAGGTGCTGGGCGGCGATCTCCAGCATCTTGCGCTCCTTGCGGTCGATGCGGCCGTCCACCAGCGCCATCTCCACGATGTGGCGCAGGAACACCTCCGCCTCCGGGCTGCCGCGTGGCACCAGCCGCTCGAAGAGCTGGGGCCCGGCGTTGAGCGCCATCTCCACGTTGGCCCAGGACACGCTCCAGCGCTCCGCGCACAGCTTGAGCAGGCGGCGCTCGGCGTTGGAGACCTCCCCGTCGGCGGCGGCGATGGACGCCATCATGTAGAGCAGCCGCTCGCGCTCCTTCTGGTCCGTCATCACCCGGTCGCCGTCGGTGGGGGCCACCACGGCGCCGCGCGTCTCCTCGCGCGCCTGCTGGCGGCGGACGGACGCGGCCGAGTGGCGCTGATCCTGCCGGACGTTCCAGGACTCGAAGGGGAGGGCGGACGCGAGCACCCAGTCCCGCTCGCCGTTGCCCAGCACCGTGCCGCAGAACTCGCAGGTGTTGGCGCCACTGGTGGTGAGGGGCGCGTTGCACTGCGGGCAGCGGTCCGTGGACATGCCGGTGTCGGTGTTCGTCTTCGCGCCATGGCGGCGCACCAGCGTGAAGACCCAGCGCTGGGGCACGGTGGGAAGGCTGGGGGGCCGCTCGTTCACGGGCCCGATGCCCATGCGCGCGCTCCAGCGGATCTCCACCTGCGCCTCGTCGAAGGACTCCGGGTGCACCTCCAGCGCGCGCACGTCCACCGCGCCCACCGCGCACTCCAGGAACACGCGCCGGCGGCCGCGCTTGCCCAGCTCCTCCAGCTCCGAGGACAGCCGAGTGATGACCTCCGCGTTGGCGACCTTGGACAGCCGCTGCGTCTCGTTGCGGCTCTGCGCGTCGATCCACTTCCAGAACAGCAGCGACGCGCGGTCCTCCAGCATCTCCAGGTTCAGCGCCGGGTCGTCCGCGCGGGCCTGCATCAGGCCGTCCACCTGCTTGTGGTGGCGCACGTGCTCCACGCCCTGGGTGATCTCCGCGAGCGTCCAGTCGTAGTTGCCGGAGTTCACCACCGCGTTGCAGAACTCACAGGTGTTGGACGCGCCGCCCTTGTACGGGGCGCCGCAGTTGGGGCACTTGCCCTGGAACAGATCTTCACCGATGCGCGTCTGCGCGCCGGGCTTGCGCACGAAGGTCCACACCTCCGTGAAGGACTCCGCCGCCACCTTCTTCGCGGCGGCCATGGCCTGCGCGTCCGTCTGGTCCGCGGGCACGTCCGTGTCGCGGATGCTGGCGCGCACGCGCACGTGGATGGAGTCGTACCAGGCCGTCTGGTGCAGCCCGATGAGCTGCACGTCCTGCACCTGTATGTCCGCCAGCGCGTCGCGCACGCCCTGGGCCTTCATGAGCTGGAGCTGCACGTTGAAGCGCTGCCACGTCGCGTCCGACAGGAAGGGGCGCACGGGCGTCATGTCGCGGCGGAACCACGACTTCTGCAGCTCCAGGAAGAGCCAGCGCACCTTGTCCAGCGTGGGCTGGAGTTCGAACGACGGGTCCTTGAGCTTCAGCGCGTTGGTCCAGCCCTGCACGTCGCGGCCGGACACCTCCGTGCGCGCCTCCGCCTCGCGTTGATCCAACGCGCGCTGCGTGGTGGCGGTGGGGTGCAGGTTGCGCTTGTAGATCCAGTACAGCGCGCCGCCGATGAGCAGCAGGGGCAGGGTGACCTTCGGGTACAGGAAGATCATCCGAACCAGGTCGAAGAGGAGCCAGAGGGGCAGGCCATCGCCTCCGCCGCCGCCGCTGCTCCTGTCCCTTCCGGAAGTGTAGTGCTCGCCCCCGCCGCCGCGCGCCAGCGCCACCAGGGGCAGGGCCAGCACGAGCAGGGCGAGGACGGTGCTCGGTCCAGGCGACCATTGCCATGGGCGTTTCGTCGGAGGGCACGAAGGCATGGGCGAAATCCTATCCGTTTACGGCTTGCCAGACTGGAGAACCCGTCACAGGCTGCGCGCCATTCACGCGGGCCGCCCGATGCGGCCCGACACGGGGAGCGAAGATGCCGGAGTTCAAGGTCGACGCCCGCGGCGCCATCGAGATCTGGACCATCGACGGGGAGAGCCGCCGCAACGCCATCAGCCGCGCGATGCTCCAGGAGCTGGGCCAGCTCGTGGCCCGTGTCTCCGCCAACCGCGACGTGCGCGCGGTCATCATCACCGGCGCGGGCGACAAGGCCTTCTGCGCGGGCGCGGACCTCAAGGAGCGCGCCGGCATGGCGGAGCCGGAGGTGCGCGCCTTCCTGGACGGCCTGCGCAGCACCTTCCGCTCGGTTGAAAAGAGCGACTGCGTCTTCATCGCCGCCATCAACGGCGCGGCCTTCGGCGGCGGCACGGAGCTGGCGCTGGCGTGCGACCTGCGCGTCGCCTCGCCGGCCACGGAGCTGGGCCTCACCGAGGTGAAGCTGGGCATCATCCCCGGCGGCGGTGGCACGCAGCGGCTGGCGCGGCTGATCGGTCCGGGGCGCGCGAAGGACCTCATCCTCACCGCCCGGCGCGTCAACGCGGCGGAGGCCTTCAGCATCGGCCTGGTCAACCGGCTGGCCCCGGAAGGGCACCTGCTCCAGGTCGCCTTCCAGCTCGCGGAGGCCGTGGTGGAGAACGCGCCCGTGGCGGTGGCCACGGCGAAGCACGCCATCGACGAGGGCACGGGCCTGGAGCTGGATGATGCGCTCGCGCTGGAGCTCAAGAAGTACGAAGAGGTGCTCAAGACGGAGGACCGGCTGGAAGGGCTCCGCGCCTTCGCGGAGAAGCGTCCTCCTGTCTATAAAGGCCGCTGAGCCCCGCGAAAGCGACAGGGGCGGCAAGCCCGCGGTCGCCCGCGAACTTCCGCCCCTGACACTGCTTCGTGCAGCGGCCCGGCGCGGGGTGACGGGTGAGGCACCCGTCACGACGGCGGTCCGCTTGGGTGCTTAAGCGCTCGCGGTCTTCTCCCCGCCGATGTTCACGCCCTGCTTGTTGATGTAGCCCATCGCCTTGTCCTTGACGGTGGTGCGCAGCTCGGTGCCCGGACGCGGCGCCAGCAGCAGCGCAACGATGCTGCCCGCGGCGGCGCCCAGCAGGAACGCGCCAATGCCGCCCAGGCCCGAGCTCACCGGCTTGTACGTCGTCAATCCCACATACCGCAGCGCGTCGTCGGCATCGAAGTTGTCCCAGGACTTCCGGGCCTTCTTCGAGGCGAGGTCGGCGTACTCGGGAACCTGGTCGAGCAGCTGGTGCGCCAGGAACTGGCGGTAGATCTTGCTCTTGGCCAGAGCCTTCGCCTGCCACGTCTTCTTCTTCACTCCGAACATGGGTCCCTCCTGGGCCGGTATGAATCACGGGGTGGGGTGGCCCGCCTGGGTGCACCCCCCTCGTGCAACATCAAGGTAGGCAGGGAAGCCCCAGGTGCCAGCCCCCGGTGTGCTTCACCGTGGCCCCTCGCGTCGTCCGCTGGACGGCACGTCCGGCGGGACCCATGGCAAGAAGGCAGCCAGGCCAGGGGGTTTTTGGTATGTGGCCCGGGCCATGTCCTACGACCAGAAGCTGCTCGAGACGATCGCCCAGGTGGAGAAGGGTGGTGCGCCGAAGTACCACGCGAAGAACGCCGAGGCCGGCAAGCTCTTCGCCCGTGAGCGCATCCGCCTGCTGGTGGACGCGGACTCGTTCGTGGAGGACGGCAAGCTCGCCAACAACCTGGACGCGGACCTGCCCTCCGACGGTGTCATCACGGGCCTCGGGCGCATCGCGGGCCGCACCGTGGCCATCATGGCCAACGACTCCACGGTGAAGGCCGGCAGCTGGGGCGCCCGCACGGTGGAGAAGATCCTCCGCATCCAGGAGACGGCGAAGGCGTCGCGCTGTCCGCTCCTGTACCTGGTGGACTCCGCGGGCGCGCGCATCACCGACCAGGTGGACATGTTCCCTGGCCGCCGGGGCGCGGGCCGCATCTTCTACAACGAGGTGCACCTGTCGGGCGTGGTGCCGCAGATCTGCCTGCTCTTCGGTCCGTCCGCCGCCGGTGGCGCGTACATTCCCGCGTTCTGCGACCTGGTCATCATGGTGGACGGCAACGCGTCCATGTACCTGGGCAGCCCGCGCATGGCGGAGATGGTCATTGGCGAGAAGGTCACGCTGGAGGAGATGGGCGGCGCGAAGATGCACTGCTCCGTGTCCGGCGTGGGCGACGTGCTGGTGAAGACGGAGCAGGAGGCCATCGCCGCGGCGAAGCAGTACCTGGCGTTCTTCCCGGAGAACTTCACGAAGCCGGCGCCGCGCGCGGAGCTCAAGGCCCCGAAGCACAGCGGCAAGCGCGTGGATGAGATCATCCCGCCGGATCAGAACAAGCCCTTCGACATGCACGCCCTCATCACGGAGCTCATCGACGAGGGCAGCTGGTTCGAGGTGAAGAAGCTCTTCGCGCAGGAGATCATCACGGGCCTCGCGCGCATCGGCGGTCAGCCGGTGGGCATCGTGGCGAACCAGCCCAAGTACAAGGGCGGCGTGCTGTTCGTGGACAGCGCGGACAAGGCAGCCCGGTTCATCTGGCTGTGTGACGCGTTCAACATCCCGCTGCTGTACCTGGCGGACGTGCCGGGGTTCATGATCGGCACCAAGGTGGAGCGGGCGGGCATCATCCGCGCGGGCGCGAAGATGATCTCCGCGGTGTCGGAGGCCAGCGTGCCGCGCATCTGCGTGGTGGTGCGCAAGGCGTACGGCGCGGGCCTCTACGCCATGAGCGGCCCCGGCTTCGCCCCGGAGGCCACCCTGGCGCTGCCCCAGGCGATGATCGCCGTGATGGGCCCGGAGGCGGCGGTGAACGCCGTCTACTTCAACAAGATTCAAGAGCTGCCGGAGGCCGAGCGACCGGCCTTCGTCCAGAAGCTGCGCGACGAGTACAAGCAGGACGTGGACATCTACAAGCTGGCCAGCGAGCTCATCATCGACGCGGTGATTCCGGGGGATTCCCTGCGCGGCGAGCTGTTGCAGCGGTATGCGCTGTACGCGGAGCGCTTCCAGCCCCGTGCGGAAAAGAAGCACGGTGTGTATCCCGTTTGAGTCGTCCCCACCTGAGCTAGATTCCCCGCCCGACCATGGACTTCGAACTTCCCGACAGCCACCGCGCCCTCCAGGCCTCCCTCCGTGAATTCTGCGAACGCCGCGTGAAGCCGTACGCGCGCGAGTGGGACAAGGACGAGAAGTTCCCCATGGAGGTCGTGAAGGAGCTGGGCCAGCTGGGCGTGCTGGGCATGCTCGTCTCCGAGGAGTACGGCGGGGCGGCCATGGACTCGCTCGCCGTGGCGGTGGCCGTGGAGGAGATCGCCCGCTACGACGGCTCGCTCGCCCTCACGGTGGCCAGCCACAACGGCCTGGGCACCAGCCACGTGCGCGTCTTTGGCAACAAGGCGCAGCACCAGCGCTACCTGCCGAAGCTGGCCACCGGCGAGTGGCTGGGCGCGTGGGGCCTCACCGAGCCGGGATCCGGCTCGGACGCGTCCGGCATGCGCACCACCGCCGTCCGCAAGGGCGACAAGTGGGTGCTCAACGGCGCCAAGATGTTCATCACCCAGGGCACGGTGGGTGACGTGTTCGTGGTGCTCGCGCTCACGTCGCCGGAGAAGCGCCAGAAGGGCATCACCGCCTTCGTGCTGGAGAAGGGCGTGCCGGGCTTCAGCCAGCGCGCCATCCACGGCAAGCTGGGCATGCGCTCCTCGGACACGGCGGAGCTCATCCTGGAGAACGTGGAACTGGGCGACGACGCCATCGTCGGCGAGGTGGACCGGGGCTTCATCGACACGCTGAAGATCCTCGACAAGGGCCGCATCACCATTGGCGCGCTGTCGGTGGGCCTCTTGCGCGGGGCGCTGGAGGAGTCGGTCGCGTACTCGAAGGACCGCTCCGCGTTCGGCCAGCCCATCAGCGAGTTCCAGGGCCTGCGCTGGATGATGGCGGACATGAAGACGGAGCTGGAGGCGGCGCGCCTGTTGGTGCACCGCGCGGCGCGGCTCGCGGACGCGGGCCAGCCGTACTCCGAGGAGGCCTCCATGGCGAAGCTGTTCGCCTCCGAGGCGGCCATGCGCGGCTGCAACAAGGCCGTGCAGATCCACGGCGGCTACGGCTACACGCGCGAGTTCCCCGTGGAGCGCTACCTGCGCGACGCCAAGCTCTGTGAGATTGGCGAGGGCACGAGCGAGATCCAGCGCACCATCATCGCCCGCGAAACGTTCAAAGGGGCCTGATGGACACCGCTCGGTTACGGGAGCTGGGACTCCAGGTGCGGGAGGAGCCCTCCGGCATCGAGGTGATGCTGGACCTGGAGGCCGCGTCCCTGGTGAACCCCATCACCAAGGACTTCATCACCGAGGTGACCTTCCAGGTGGTGGGGGACCGGCTCATCCCCATCGCCCCCGCGGCGGTGGTGGGCATGACGCCCATCCTGCTGTCCGCCATTGACGCGGCGGAGGAGATGCAGGCGCTGCTGCTGGACACCTTCAGCGACCACGTCTTCCACCTGCAGCGCCGCTCGGAGGAATTGCAGCTCCTGGGCCTGCCCGCGGACGTGGATCCGCAGTCGCTGGAGCTGTCCACGACGGTGAAGGAGGGCCACCTCGCGGTGAAGCTGGTGTCGGACCGCCAGGGCAACTTCCGCGTCGCCCAGGCCCTGCGTGGCGGTGAGGACCTGCCCACCGCGGCAGGTCACATCCTCGAGCTGTCGGAGTTCCGCGAGCGCGGGGCGCTGACGGGCTACCTGGCGGCGCTCTTCGGCGAGCCCACCCTGACGCGGACGCCGGTGACGGCGGGCGCGGGGCCGGTGCGCTTCGTGGAGATCGTGGAGAAGTTCGGCGCCCAGGCCCTGGTGCCGCCGCGCAGCAGCCTGGAGCTGCTGGCCCAGTTCCAGGTGGAGGGCAGGGCCTACCGCTTCGCCGCCGCGCGCATCGCCGGGAGAACCTTCCGGGGGATGCTGGCGGGCACGCAGGGCAAGGTGTGGGCGGGCCGCTTCGAACTGGATGAATTCCCGGGCGTGGTGCGGATGGTCGCGGACCTGTTGAAGGTCGCTCCCGAGGCCGTGCGCCTCGTGGGCCCGGACGCCCCCCAGGAGTGAGACGCCCGTGGAGAAGATGACCCTGGTGGAACGGGTGCAGGCGCTGGAAGGCCGCCTGGGCGTGACGTTCCTCAAGCGCGACCTCGCGCTGGAGGCACTCACGCACAAGACGTACGCCAACGAGAACCGCGACCAGAACCTCAAGGACAACCAGCGCCTGGAGTTCCTGGGCGACGCCGTCGTGGACCTGGCCGTGAGCCACCGGCTCATGGACCGCTGCCCGGGCATGCCCGAGGGCGAGCTCACCAAGATGCGCGCCCGCATCGTCCACGAGGAGGGCCTGGCGCGCGTGGCGCGGAGCCTGCGCCTGGGCGAATTGCTGCTCCTGGGCCGGGGCGAGTCCCAGTCGGGCGGGCGGGACAAGAACTCCATCCTCGCGGACGCGCTGGAAGCGGTGCTGGGCGCCGTCTACCTGAACGGCGGCCTGGAGCCGGCGCTGGCGCTGGTGGACCGGTGCTTCGGGGAGCCGCTGGACGAGGTGGCCTCCGGCGCGGGCCGCCTGGACTACAAGACGCTCCTCCAGGAGATGTCCCACGAGAAGCTCAAGCTGTCGCCGCGCTACCGGGTGGTGGCCGAGTCCGGCCCGGAGCACTCCAAAGTGTTCGAGGTGGAGGTGTGCATCGGGGAGGTCGTGTACGCCCGCGCCACGGGCCGCAACAAGAAGGAGGCCGAGCAGGCAGCCGCGCGCACCACCCTGGAGCGCCTGAAGACGGCCCCCGCGTCAGCCCCGGACACCGGGACAGACGGGACGCCCCCGGCGGTGGTGGCTCCGGAACCCCCGACGCCGGAGGTTGCCCGGGATGACCCTCCGGCGTGAAAGCCCTTGGAGGGGGAGGG
>NZ_RAWI01000205.1 GCF_003612125.1 Corallococcus praedator | reverse complement strand
GGGTGGGCAGTTCACGGTGGGCGCGAACATCGCGGGTGGGGCGCTCAAGGGCGTGCAGGCCTCGGTGGGCGCCAACGTGGCTCCGTCCATGGTCGGCCTCCAGGCTTCCTCGGGCCTGAACTACGCGCGCGAGCTGCGGGGCGCGCAGTTGTCGCTGCTCAACGTGGGCGGGGACGTGTCCGGCGCGCAGGTGGGGCTGGTCAACATCGCGGGGAAGGTGGACGGGTTGCAGTTGGGACTGCTCAACGTGGCGCGCGAGTCCCAGGGCGAGGCGCTGGGACTGTTGAGCTTCATCGGCAATGGTCAGGCGAACGTGCAGTTGTGGGCCAGCGATGTCGCGTACACGAACGTGGCGTTGAAGTTTGGCAGCCAGCACTTCCACACGCTGCTGACGTTGGGCTTCAATCCCGGCACCCACACCCACCGTCGCCGCTATGTGGCGGGCTTCGGCTTCGGCACGCACATCCCGACGGGACGTCTGTTCTTCGACCTGGACGCCATTGGCACCAGCGTCCATGCCGACAATCTCTTTCGCGACGGCGATGGCCTGAACGTGCTCGCGCAGTTGCGGCTGGTGGCGGGGTGGCAGGTGGCGAAGCGCTTCGCGCTCATTGGCGGCGTCACCGGCAACACGCTGGTCACCTGGGACAACGGCGACCGGTGGGAGGAGCTGGGCATCGGGCCTGAGTGGCGCAGCGTCTCCGACGGGGGCCGCACCACGGTGCGCGTGTGGCCGGGCGTGCTGCTGGGCGTGCAGTTGTAGCGCGAGGACTTCGTCATGAATCGGGAGGGAACCATGTGGAAGCGGTGGGTGGTGGCAGTGCTCGCGGCGGGTCTGACGACCGGCTGCTATTTCTCCGAGGACGTGCAGGGAAACGGCGACACCGTGACGGAAGGGCGCGTCACGGAGGGCTTCGTCAACGTGGAGAACAACAGCGCGTTGTCCGTGGTGGTGACACAGGGGGACGTGGCGGACGTGAAGGTCGTCATCGATTCGAACCTCCAGCCGAACGTGCGCACCTTCGTGAATGCCGGGCAGACGCTCTTCATCGAGACGGACGGTGAGTTCAACCCCAGGGGACAGGCGCGCGTGGAGGTCCAGCTCCCTCGCGTGGTGGGCATCACGCAGAACGGCTCCGGCAGCGTGCGGGTGGAGGGGTTCGAGCAGGGCCAGGATGACGTGCGGCTGGTGACGAAGGGCTCCGGCACGCTGTTCTTCTGCGGCGGGGCCCGCACCCTGGATGCGAAGCTCCACGGCTCCGGGAGCATGGAGCTGTGCACGTCGGGGGCGCAAATGGCGGAGTGGGTGGACCTCACCCAGACCAGCTCGGGGGAGCTGAGGTGGTCCGGCGACGCGAAGCTGGTGCGCACCGCCACGGATGGCTCCGGCCGCATGACGCTCTCGGGGGTGACCCACCGGCTGGAGGCCCGTCTGGACGGCAGCGGACGGGTGGATGCCCAGGGCCTGAAGGCCGTGGACGTGGACATCATGTCGCTGGGGTCGGGGAACATCGTCGCGTTCGTGGACGGGGGCGGCGTGGTCGTCATGCTCAGCGCGTCGGGGAACGTGGAGCTCTTCGGCCACGCGCTGTCCACCCAGGCGCGGGTGAACGGCAGCGGTCGGGTCATCTGGCACTGACTACCTTGTCTTCATCACCCGCGATGGCGGCGGGTGGGAAGGCAGGCAGGCGATGTCGGGGACCATGCGGTCGATGGTGCTCCATGCACCCGGGCAGCCGTTGAGGGAGGAGCACCTCCCCATGCCGGTGCCCGGGCCGGAGCAGGTGCTGTTGAAGGTGCACGCCTGCGCCGTGTGTCGCACCGACCTGCACGTGGTGGACGGTGAGTTGACCCGCCCGAAGCTGCCGCTGGTGCCCGGCCACGAAATCGTGGCGACGGTGATGACGGCGGGTGAACGGGTGGGGGGCTTCGTGCCGGGGATGCGCGTGGGCGTGCCGTGGCTGGGGTGGAGCTGTGGGCACTGCCGGTTCTGTCGCGCGGGGAAGGAGAACCTCTGCGACACGGCGCGCTTCACCGGCTACGACGTGGACGGGGGCTTCGCGGAGTACACCGTCGCGGATGCGCGCTTCTGCTTCCCGCTGCCGCCGTCGTTCCGGGACGTGGAGGCCGCGCCGCTGATGTGCGCGGGGCTCATCGGCTTTCGCAGCCTGCGCATGGCGGGGGAGGGGCCCCGGCTGGGGTTGTATGGTTTTGGCGCCGCCGCGCACATCCTCATCCAGGTGGCGCGCTACCAGGGGCGCAAGGTGTATGCCTTCACCCGCGAGGGTGACGTGAAGGGCCAGGCGTTCGCGCGCGAGCTGGGCGCGGTGTGGGCGGGAGGTTCGGGCATGGCGCCACCGGAGCCGTTGGATGCGGCCATCCTCTTCGCCCCGGTGGGCGCGCTGGTGCCCGCGGCGCTGCGGGCCGTGGACAAGGGCGGCGTGGTGGTGTGCGGCGGCATCCACATGAGTGACATCCCCTCGTTTCCCTATTCGGTGTTGTGGGAGGAGCGGGTGGTGCGGTCGGTGGCGAACCTCACGCGGTCGGATGCGTTGGACTTCCTGGCGCTGGCGCCGCGCGTGCCGGTGCGCACGGAGGTGCAGGTGTTTCCCCTGTCCGCCGCGAACGAGGCGCTCCAGGCGCTGCGCGAGGGGCGCGTGCGAGGGGCGGCGGTGCTGGACATGACGGGCACGGCCGAGGGCCCGCGGGCCTGACTGCCTGGATGCTTGGAACGCGGGGGAGTGCACAGCTTTGGCGGAACACGGAGGCTGCCCACCGCATGAAAGCGCTTCAGGAGACGGGACCGTTCGCCGGCTATGACTCGGAGCACCACCCGCTGGGCTCGTACGCGGCGCTCATCGGGACGTTCGGCACGTCGATGCTCGGGTTCCTGGGATGGATGGGCGCATCCGGGCGGCGGTTGCCGGAGCGCCTGGGCTGGAAGGACCTGGCGCTGTTCGGCATCGCGACGCACGCGGTGACGCGGCTGGTGGCGCTGGACAAGGTGACGAGCCCGCTGCGCGCGCCGTTCGTGCGCTTCGATTCCGACAGCACCGCGGGCGAGGTGGTGGAGAAGGCGCGGGGCGAAGGGCCCCGCCGCGCGCTGGGCGAGCTGTTGGACTGTCCCTTCTGCCTGAGTCCCTGGGTGGCGACGGGCTTCGTGGCCGCGTCCACGGTGCGTCCCCGCGAGACGCGCTTCGTGGCCTCCATCTTCGCGCTCAGCGCCGCGTCCTTCTTCCTGCACCGGGCCTACGAATGGCTGGGCGAAGGCCTGCACCGCACGCGCGCGCAGGTGCAGTTGTTGGAGAAGCAGCAGGAGCGCGAAGCCGCCGTGCAGTTCCCCGACCGTGGGCCGCAGGTCGTGGAGTCCGGCCGCGCGCCGATTCCATCTCCAAGCTGAATCCGTCCACGGGTGGAGTCCATGGGGGGAATGCGCTAGACGGGCCGCGCCACCCGCGCTCGCGATGACCTCCACCCCGACTCCCGACTCCTCCCGCCGCGCGCTCCCCGGTCTGCTGGTGCTGTTCGCGCTGGTGCTTCTCTGGGCGGTGGTTGCGGTGGCGCCGGTGTGGCTCCAGGCCGCTCGCTCCTGCTTCGCGACCTATGACCTGGGCATCTACGCCCAGGCCCTGGCGCGGATGTCGCTGAGCGATCCGAATCCCTGGCTCAGCGCGCGGCAGGTCTTCATCTTCGCGGACCACTTCGATCCCGTGCTGTGGCTGGCCCGGCCCCTGGGCGCGCTGCTGCCAGCGATGTGGGCGGGGCTGTTGGCGGAGGCCTTGTTCGTCGTGCTGTCGCTCGCGCCGCTCGTGTGGCTCTACGTGCGCGGCCTGCTGGACCGGGCTTCCACTGTGTTCCTGGGCGCCGTGCTGCTCTTCAACACCGGCACGCTGGCGGCGCTCATCTATCCCATCCACCCCACCACGTGGGCCATGCTCCCGTGGACGTGGTTCGCGGTGGCGTACTGCTTGCGGCGCACGGGGTGGATGTTCGCCGCGCTGGTGTTGCTGTTCGCCTGCAAGGAGGAGTTCGCCTTCGTGGGCCTGATGCTCGCTGGCGGGCTCTGGCTCCGGGGCGAGCGTCGCATCGCGCTGTGGGTGTTCACGCTATCGGTGGCGTGGCTCGCGTTCGTGTTCTTCGGGCGCTCCGCGTTGTGGGGCGAGACCGTGAACTACCGCACGCGGCTGTCGCCGACAGCGGGCCAGGGGCTGGGCGCGTATCTGGCCGAGCGTTTCGCGCTCGAACACCTGCGGCGCATCGGCACCCTGCTCACCGTCTTCATCCCCGTGGGCCTCTGGGCCTGGCGTCAGAAGTGGAAGCCGGATTGGGTGTGGCTGTCACTGCTGCTGCCCATGATTGGCATCCGCTTTCTGGGCATGGCGTGGCGCGCCCAGTACGGCGCCCCGCTCATGGCCGCCGCGCTCATGGCCCTGCTGCCACTGCTGCTCCGGCGTGGCCCGCCGCCCTGGGTGTTGCTCACCACCGGCGTGCTGCTCTTCACCACCAACCAGAACCTCCTGCGCTCTTCATGGCGCAGCGTCTCCCGTTCGGAGTCCCTTCCCGCGCACTGCCCGGCCACGCCCGCACGCCTGGATGCCCTTCAGCGCGCGAAGGACGTCCTCGCCGTGAACCAAGGGGGCAAGGTTCTGCTCGGCGGCAACCTCGTGCCGGATGTGGCTTCGCGGGACGACATCTACATGGTGGGTGGGCCCCAGCCGGATGGGGTCCTCATCTACGACCTGGTGCTGGTGGAGAAGCCGCCCCTGGGCATTCCCGCGCCCGTCACCCCGGAGCGACTGGGCGAACTCATCGACCTGTGGCGCTCCCAGCCGGACACCCAGGTGCTCATCGACGATGCGCACGTCTTCCTCGCGCGGGGGCGCTTCACCGTCGTGCGTTGAGGCATTGTGCCCCGCTTGCGCGGGCGCACGTCCCATCCTGCCCCGGCGTTGCTTCAGCCGTTCCCAGGCGACGCGCACCACCGCTGACGACGGTTCAGTGCAGGCTGACCGTGGTGCGCAGCAGCGCCAGGTACGTCCAGTCCCGCGTGGGCTCTTCCACGGGCGGGGTGTCGTAGTGGTTCACGTAGCCCGCGACGCCCACGCCCAGGAAGCCGGTGACCCACCAGCGGAAGCTCAGCGCTCCGCCCGTCGCACCCCCGGGCTCCACGTCCGCCGCGCCGCGCCCCAGCCACAGCCGCTCCATGCGCGCGGCCACCTCCAGCGAACCGGAAGGGATGCCCTCCGAACCCACGCCCGCGAGCGCCTGGGGCCACTGGTTGCCTTCGCGAGGCTGGCCGCGCAGCACCCACGATGCCTCCACGCCCAGGCCCTGGCTGCGCAGCGTGGGCAGCGATTCGCGAGGCGTGGCCGGATTCCCGTCCGTGTCCCGCGAGCGGTGCTCCCACGCGGCCGCCGCCTGCACGTCCACGCGCACGGGCCCCGCGTCCATCCGGCCATGGGCCTCCGTCACGGTGCGGTAGCCGGACACCGGCGGCGGTCGGTAGAAGAGGAAGTTCTGCGGCAGCCGCCCGCCGATGCCGGGCCGGTCGAACGCGTCCTCCACGTGCGCGCCCGCGCCCAGGCGCAGCCCGCCGTGGTGCACGTCCAGACGCGCGTCCACGGAAGGCGAGGCGTTGTCGTTGCCCAGCGGGCTGCCGGAGCCATTGCCCAATCGCAGCCATCCTTCCAGGGGCAGCGACGCGGGCGTCCACTGCGCCTCCAGGCCCAGGTCGCGCCGGGCCCAGAACGCCTGCGTCACCAGGGGCAGCTCCGGAATGGGCAGCGTTTCGATGCTCTGGTCGCGCCCGGCGGGGAACAGCGGCGTCTTCGCGTAGCCGATGGACAGACGCAGCCCGGTGATGATCAGCAGGTCCACGTACGCGTCGAGCAGCGCGGGCTTCTCCTGCGCCCACTCCGCGGTGCCCACGGCGACGAGCCACGGCACGGGCTGTCCCCGGGCCCCCATCCGCAAACGCGCGAGCGTGAAGCCGTCATGGCCCTCGATGTCATCGGCGTGGACGCGGTAGTCCACCTCGCCCACGAGCGTGGGCGTGATGAACGGCCCCTGCGCGCGCGCACCTGACGCGGTCAGGAGGGCCAGTGCGGCGAGCGTGAGCGGGCGGGTCATTCGTCGATGGGGAGGATGCGCAGGGTGTGCGTGGTGCCGTTGGACGGGTCGCCGTCATGGTCCGCCACGAAGATGCGCTTGTTCTTCGCGTCGTACGCGATGCCGTGCGGCTGCTGGAAGCCACCGGCCAGCACGCGCACCTCGCCCGACGGGCGGATGCTCAGCACGGTGCCGTCGCGGCTGCCGGTGAGCAGCGTGTCACCGGGGCCGGTGGCCAGCAGGTCCGGGCTGGGCAGCGTGGCGAACGGCACCAACTGCGACGGGTTGGACAGCGGCGCGCGGTACACCTTGCCCGCGAGCTGGTCGGAGATGAACAGCGTCTCACCCACGGCGAGCACGCCCACGGGCTTCTGGAGCGCGCCCACCACTTCCTGCTCGGTGCCGTCCAGGGTGAGCCGGGCCACGCTGCCCACGTTCACGTTGTTGTTGCGCACGAAGTAGCCGTCCAGCAGCTGCCCGTCCGCCGTGACGGTGATGCCGATGCGGCGGCGCTCGGGCGGCAGGTTGGGCACCTTCGCGGAGGTGCCATCCGGGCGGACATAGACGACGTCGCCCGCGGTGCCACCGCCGAAGCGCACCACCACCAGCGTGCCGTCCGCGAGCCGCGCCAGCGCACCCAGGCCCGGACCGTCGGCGGGCGCGGAGGGCAGGTCCGCGACCAGCGAGATGCCCTCGCCATCACGGTAGCGCAGCACGCGGTTGTTCTCGTCGTCGGCCATGAAGAGCGTCGCGCTCTCCGCGTCCCACCAGAGGCCGTTGGGGTCGCCATCCACGCTGATGGTCGTGGGGCCACGCTCCACGGTCGGCCCGTCCCAGGGCTCCATCACTTCGCCCGACGAGCAACCCACGGCGGCCAGCGTCATGCCCAGCAGGGCAGGGAAGAGGATTCGCATGGACACTCCCTTTATCGCGGATTGGACACGCTCGGCACGGCCCTTCACGGGCCGGACACTGCCCTGGACTCCGGGGAGGGGACCTGCCGGCGCGGGGAGGGAGTCGGTAGCGTCGCTCCTTCGTGGAGACACCTCGCATGAAGAGACCTTCCACTCGGGGATGGCTCGTGCTCGCGGGCGTGCTGTGGCTGGGCGTCATCGTCACGGGGCTCGTGACATTGGCCCGGTACTCGTTCACGCCCGGGGTCGCGCAGGCGATGGTGGCGCGGTGGCCGGAGGGGACGCCGCTGACGCGTCAGGCCGGGCGGCCCGTGCTGGTGATGCTCGCGCACCCGAAGTGTCCCTGCACGCGGGCCAGCGTGGCGGAGCTGCAGGCGTTGATGGCGCACGCGGACGGGCGCGCGGATGCGTTCGTCCTGTTCATGCGTCCGGAGGGATTGGAGGACGGCTGGGAGCAGGGAGAGCTGTGGCGCGCCGCCGCGAGCATCCCCGGCGTCACGGTGCTGAAGGACCCTGGCGGCGTGGAGGCGAAGCGCTTCGGTGCGACGACCTCCGGACACGTGGTGCTCTACGGCGCGGACGGCCACCTGCGCTTCAGTGGAGGCCTCACCGTGGCGCGGGGACACGTGGGAGACAGCCCGGGGCGCACGGCGCTGGAGCGCGTGCTGCGTGAAGGCGGAGAGGGGCGCGACACGCCCGTGTATGGCTGCGCGCTGGAGGACCCTCCGACGACCGCGACCCGCTGAAGCGCGCGGATGTCCTGCGGAAGGCGGATGCGGTCGCGGCGTTGTTCCGCGTCGGACGTCCGGAGGCGGGAGCTGTTGGCGCGGTGGAGCGTCTGGGATTGGCTCCGCGCGCCTTTCGTCCGTGCCACCTTCTTCGCGGGGGAGCCCTTCCATGTCGCTCGATCACTACGTCACCCTGGGCCGCTCCGGCCTGCGCGTCAGTCCCTTCTGCCTGGGGGCCATGACGTTTGGCGAAGACCTGGGGTGGGGCAGCAGCGTGCAGACGTCCAACTCCATCATGGACCGCTTCATCGAGCGGGGCGGCAACTTCATCGACACGGCGAACGTGTACACGTTCGGCCACTCGGAGAAGATCATCGGGGACCACCTGGGCAAGGACCCCGCGAAGCGCGACCGGGTGGTCATCGCCACCAAGTTCTTCGGCAACCTCTTCGAGAAGGATCCGAACGGCGGAGGCGCGAACCGCAAGTCGGTGATGGCCGCGTGCGAGGAATCGCTGCGCCGGCTCCAGACGGACTACATCGACCTGTACTGGATGCACGCCTGGGACGCGAACACGCCCATCGAGGAGACGATGCGCGCGCTGGATGACCTCGTGCGCTCGGGCAAGGTCCGCTACGTGGGCTTCTCCGACACGCCGGCATGGAAGGTGGCGCAGGCGCAGGTGACGGCGATGTTCCGGGGCTGGGCGCCACTGGTGGCATTGCAGATCGAATACTCGCTGCTGGAGCGCACGGTGGAAGGTGAGCTCATCCCCATGGCGCTGGAGCTGGGGCTGGGCGTGACGCCGTGGTCGCCGCTGCGCAGCGGGGCGCTCAGCGGCAAGTACACGCGCCAGAACGCGGGCAAGCAGAAGGCGGACCGGGGCGCGTGGGCGGAGAGTTCGCTCAACGAAAAGACCTACGACCTCATCGACCTGCTCCAGCGCGTGGCGAAGGAGCAGGCCTCCACGGTGGCGCGCGTGGCGCTGGCCTGGGTGCAGAACCGCCCGGGCGTGGCGTCCACCATCCTGGGCGCGCGCACGCTGGAGCAGTTGGACAACAACCTGGGCGCGCTGGACGTGAAGCTCACGCCCGAACAGGTGAAGGCGCTGGATGACCTCTCCAAGCCCACGCTCAACTTCCCGTCGGCCTTCCTGGAGAACGCCTCGGCCTTCATGCACGCGGGGCTGAGGGTGAACGGTGTCCAGGCCCCGGCGGGAGGCATGGCGCCGAAGCCGGGCACCCCGCGTTACTGATCCGAGCGGTGGAAACCCGGGCCCCGTCCGTACAGGGGCCCACAGTGTGGAGTGCGAGGCCGTACGTTTCAGCCCGTGCCAACGGGAAAACGGCGGCCGGAGCGTTCACGACATGACGCTCGCGGTAGCGCGAACGGGGGCCGTTCCTAGTATCGGTCCCCTGGCAGTCGGGTGGGTCGGTGGTCTGGCGCGGTAAGGGCGGCGGGAGGGTGGCGTGAGCGAGCTTCTGACGGGTGACGGGCAGTTGCGTGCGCAGGGTGTCGGCACTCCGGTTTCCTCGGGCGGTGCGGGCTTCTCCCACGACTCCGAAACCTTCGATGCGGAGCTGGATGCGTGCCTGGATCGCGCGCTCTTCTCCGGTCCTTCTCAAGACATCGACATCGACATTGACGACGCGCAGGAGGTCGCGGCGACCGGCTCCATGCGCGCGCTGCTCGACCTGGCCTCCACGGAAGAGTCGTGGCTGGAGTCGCTGCCGCAGCCCTCCAACGACGACACGGAAGCCCCGATGTCGCTTTCGGACGAGGCCGCGAACTTCGTCATCCCGGAGTGGCTGCGCGCCGAGGAATCGCCGTCCTCCGACAACGCCGCGTCGTGGGGCAGCGCGCCGCAAGCGGATGTCTGGGCCCCGCCCGGCTCTCCGGCCGCGGCCTATTCGCCGCAGCCGTGGGTGCCCTACGAAGCGCCGGCCCCGGAGGCTCCGCCCCCGGCCATCGCGGACGTCTCCACGCGCATCCTGGGGATGAATCCCCTCTCCTTCGTCAGCGCCGTGGCCATGGGCGCGCTCGCTGCGGGCCTGCTCGTCGTCGCGGGTGTGCGGCTGACCTCGGGAAATGATCAGCAGGCGGCCACGGTGCAGGACACGGGTTCCTTCACGCAGTCCGTGCAAGCCACGGGTTCGCGTCAGGTCGCCACGGCCACCCCGGGCACGCAGGTCGCCACGAACTCGCAAAGCGTCGTGGGCAACCCGGCCTGGCAGCCGTCCAATGACTTCCAGCAGGCCGCCGCGTCCGTCTCCAGCACGGTGGGCACGTCCGCGCTCACGGAGGCCCAGCGCGCCGCGCAGTCCCTTACGCCGAACGCGCCCGTGCTCTCTGGCCCGGCGAACGTGGGCCTGACCACCGGCCTGCACACGCTGGCCCCAGACGCGCAGGCGCCCACGGCGACCGCCTCCGTGACGAAGAAGAAGGTCGCCGTGGCCCCGCGCGCCGCGACCCTCGAGGAGCCGGAGGACACGGGCGAGGTCCGCGAGCTGTCCTTCGGCCGGGAGATCTCCGCCGAGGAGATCGAGCAGGCCCGCCAGGCCGCCGCCGCCGCGGAGGCCGAGGAGGCCACGCCGCCGGGGTCGGAGTTCGACGAGGACTTCGCCCGGGAGATGGGCTTCACCGAAGAGGCGGAGTCCGCCCAGGCGCAGGCGTCGAAGCAGGCCCCGGAGAAGACCGTCTACATCCCGCCGGCCCCCAGCGCCGCCGGCCCCGAGCGCCTGTCTCCCTCCGACGTGAGCAGCGTTGTCCTCACGAACCAGCCGGCCATCGCCGCCTGCGTCCAGAACTTCAAGGCGGGCACGGCCCTGGAGAACGGCGGCCGCTTCCAGGTGCGCTGGTCGGTGGACACTTCCGGCAGCGTGTCCGGCGTGGCCATGGAGACCGAGTCCCTGCGCGGCTCGCCGCTCGCCGGCTGCGTCGAGGACCGGGTGCGCGGCTGGAAATTCCCCGTGCACCGCGTGGCCATGGACGGCCCCGTGCGCTTCCCCTTCGTCTTCTAGGACTGGACAAGCACAATATGCATAGGTATGAATATATACAGCCATGCATGTTGACGTCTTCCAGACCCTGGCCGACCCCACGCGCCTGCTCATCGTCGAGGCGCTGAGGGGCGGCGAGCACGCCGTGAACGACATCGTCGACCGGGTGGACATCCACCAGTCGGGCGTCTCACGGCACCTGCGCATCCTCCAGGAGGCGGGCTTCGTCCAGGTCCGCCCCGAGGGAACGAAGCGGCTGTACTCGCTGCGTCCGGAGCGCTTCCAGGAACTCGATGCCTGGGTGACCCGGTATCGCGTTCTCTGGGAGGCCCGCCTCGACCGGTTCGGCGAGGCGCTGGAACGGAAGCAGAAGGCGCGCATGGCCAAACCCCGGAAGGAAGAGCCATGACCGCGAACGCCACGAAGCGCATCACGTTTGAACGCACGTACACCGCGCCCCTGGAGGACGTCTGGGAGCTGTGGACGACGAAGGACGGCATCGAGTCCTGGTGGGGTCCGGAAGGCTTCTCCGTGACGGTCCACGAACTCGACCTGCGAGCTGGCGGCTTGATGCGCTACGCGATGACGGCGACCGCGCCGGATCAGGTGGCCGGCATGAAGCAGGCGGGCCTGCCCCTCACCAGCGAAGCCCGGCTCACCTACTCGGAAGTCACCCCCCAGCGCCGGCTCGGGTACACGACCGTGGTGGACTTCATCCAGGGCGTCGCGCCGTATGACGTCTCCACGCTGGTGGAGCTCCACCCGAACGGGCAGGCCGTGCGGATGGTCGTGACGTCCGACGCCATGCACAGCGAGGAGTGGACGAAGAGGGCGTCCCAGGGGCTGGAGAGCCAGCTCGGCAAGCTCTCGAAGCGCTTCCAGCGCTGACCCTTCACGGAGGAACCGTCAGCACCGCGTCCCGGAGGCGTTTATCCTCTCCGGGTCATGACGAAGCGCGCGCCTCCGATGCCGGAGGGTCCAGACCCCACCGAGGTGCACCTGTGCTACCGCTGCCTGGTGCGGCTGCCGGTGGAGGCGGGTGGGGCGGACCTGCCGCGCCGCGTGCGCGAAGCGCTGAAGACGCACGGGCTCGCAGGCGAAACCCAGCTCATCCCCGCGTCCTGTCTGGGTCACTGCCCCACGGGCTTGGTCACCACGCTGGTCGTCCCCGACGCCACGGCGAAGGGGACGCACGCGAAGCTCATCGACCCGTTGGCGGACGGCGAGGACCTGGCGAAGCACCTGCTCCAGGTCCGCGCGAAAGTCGGGCGGCCTTGAGCAGCGCTTCCATCATGGGCACGCAGCTCGCGGTGCCCGTGCCGGCAATCGCATAGGCGGTGCCGTGGTCCGGCGACGTGCGTGGCACCGGCAGTCCCAGCGTCACGTTCACCGTGCGCTCGAAGTCCAGCGCCTTGGCCGGGATGAGTCCCTGGTCGTGGTACATGGCCAGCACCACGTCGTACTTCGCGCCCACCTCGTCGGGCCGGGCGAACAGGCCGTCCGCGGGAATGGGCCCGTGCGCATCCACCCGCTTGGCGCGTGCGCGGCGGATGGCGGGACCAATCACCTCCACCTCCTCGCGCCCCAGCATCCCGCCCTCGCCCGCGTGGGGGTTGAGCCCCAGCACGGCGATGCGCGGCTTGCGACCCACCACCGGCTCCAGGCTGCGCGACAACAACTGGAGCTGCGCCACCAGCTTCTCCACCGTCAAGAGCTTCGGCAGCGCGGAGATGGGGACGTGGTTCGTCGCCAGCGCGATGCGCACGCGCGGCCCGTCCATCATCATCAACACGTCCACGCCGAACGCGTCCGCCAGCACCTCCGTGTGGCCCATGAAGGGGATGCCCGCGCGCGAAATCTCCTCTTTCGACACCGGCGCCGTGCACAGCGCGTCCACCGTGCCCGCGCGCATCGCGTCGATGGCGGCCCGCACGTACGCGTACTGCGCGCGGCCACCCTCGCGTGAAGGCTTGCCCGGCACGCGGTGCTTCTGTGCAAGCCGCGTCACCTCCACCACCGCCGGCCCCGTCGTGCGCCCCAGCTCCTCCAGGGGCACGCGCGGAAAGCGGCGGAAGAGGGGGAAGCCCTCCAGCGTGGGCCCGTCCCCGAACACCACCGGCACCAGCGCGCGGCGCACCGCGGGGCGTGCCAGCGCCAGGGCCGTCACCTCCGGCCCGATGCCCGACACGTCCCCCAGCGAGATGCCCACGCGAGGCAGCGCGGGCGTCGTGGCCACCGGGGCGCTCTTCACATCTTCACTTCGACGTTGGCCTTGGAGCGCAGCTCCTGGACGTACTGCTCCAGGAACTTCTCCGTCTTCTCGGAGAGGAGCTTGGACTCCAGCTTGGGCTTCATCTCCTCGAAGGAGGCCACCGCGACGTTGCGGCGCTCCTCCACCTTCAGGATGTGCCAGCCGAAGTTGGTGCGGATGGGCTCGCTCACCTCGCCCTGCTTGAGGTTGAAGGCGGCCTTCTCGAACGCGGGCACCATCACGCCGCGCTTGAAGTAGCCCAGGTCACCGCCATCCGCCGCGCTGGGGCCCTCGCTGCGGGCGCGCGCCAGGGCGGAGAAGTCCATGCCCTCACGGCGGGCCTCCTTCGCGATGCCCTCCGCCTTCTGCTTCGCGGCGGCCACCTGCTCCGGCGTGGCCTTGGCGTCCACCTGCACCAGGATGTGGCGGGCGTGCACCTCCACGTCCTCGCTCTCCATGCGCGTGTACTGGGTATACGCGGCCTTGAGGTCCTCCTCGGTGACCTTCACCTTGGGGCCCACCTTCATGCGCAAGAGCTTGTCGCGCACCACGCGCTTGCGCAGCATGTCCTTGTAGCTGGCGAGCGTGTAGCCCTCGTTCACGAGCATCTGTTCGAACTGCTTCATGTCCGGGACGTTGTTCTGCTTGAGCACGTCCTGCACCAGCTCATCGACCTCCGCGTCCGTGGTGGTGATGCCCAGCTGCTGCACCTCCGTCTCCATCAGCTTCTCGCCGATGAGCGTGTCCAGCGCGCTCTTCATGAGCTGAGCGCGGGCCTCGGTGCGCTTGCGCGGGTCCACTTCGGAGTTGATGCGCTGAAGCTCCGGCGCGGCCCGCAGCTGCACTTCCGACAGGGCGATGACGTCGCGGTTCACCACCGCCGCCACCCTGTCCACCAGCTCCGCGCGCGCGGACGTACCGCCCGCCAGGAGCATCACCGCCGCCAGGAACGCCACCAGGTTCTTCATCGCAACGACCCTCTCCACGAAACCCCGGGACGGCCAACCGGCAGGCCCCCGGAAAAGTCCTTCACTTCGCCGCCTGCGGCGCCGGCCGCCCGCGGATGGTCTGCAGCGTGGCCTCGTTCACCACCACCTGGGCCTTCTCGCGCAGGTCCTTCTCGAAGGCCTCCTGCGCTTGCGCCCGCTTGGTCTCCAGCAAGCGCGCCTCCACCTTGGAGCGGACCTCCACCAGCTCCCGCTTCCTCGCCGCCCTGCGCTCCAGCACCTTGAACAGGTGGTAGCCGTACTCCGTGGACACCACGTCCGAAACCTGCCCCACCCCCAGCTTGAATACCACCTCGTCGAAGGCCGGCGGCATCTGTCCCCGGGGGAAGAAGCCCAGGTCCCCGCCCACCTTGGCGTCCGCGCTGAGCGAATAGCGCCGCGCCAGGTCGGAGAACTTCTTGCCGGCCTTGAGCTGCACCTGGAGCCGGCGCGCCTCGTCCAGGCCCTTCACCACCATCTGCGCCGCGTGGACCTCCTCCGGCTCCTGGAAGTCCGCCTCGTGCGCCGCGTAGTACGCGCGCAACTCCTCCTCCGTCACCGCCACGCGCGAATAGACGTGGTGGGTGAAGAGCTTCTCGATGGTGAGCCGGCTGGCCTCGCGCGCGCGCAGCTCCGCCATGGACAACTGGCCCTGGGCGAGCACCTCGTTGAAGTTGCCGGCCGGGTAGTCGCCCGACAGCCGCAGCACGCCCCGGTCCACCTCTTCGGGCGTCACCGCGATGTTGTTCTGCTTGGCCGCCTGGAGCAGCAGCATCCGCTTCACCAGCGTGTCCACGAGCGCGCGCTTGAAGGGCTCCACCTCTTCAGGCGTGGGTTCGGGCCCTTCGGTGGTCGCCAGCTCCCGGCCCAGCTCCTGTTCGAAGTCCGCGCGGCTGAGCGACTCGCCGTTCACGGTGGCGACCACCGCGGGGTCCGGGCCCTCCTGCGTCGGCGGACGGCAGCCGGCGGAGCCCAGCACGCCGGCGCCAAGCACCAGGGCGGCGGACCAGGACAGCAGGGAGGCGCGGAGGGAAGCAGGACGCATGCGCGGAGGCCTCGGGGAGGACAGCGGGGGACCTTCCACGGTGGTGCCGGGCCGCGGGGCTTTCAAGCGGGACGTCACGGCCGGGATGGGAAGCGAACGGATGGGCCCATGGGACGGGCTTCCGGGTAGCACGGCGTCGGGGCCCCGACAACCCACGGGGAGGCTTGGAGCCTGGGGGCGGCGCCCCTAGAGCTTCGTCGCGTTGGACGTCAGGAAGGCCTCCACCTGGGGGAAGATTTCATCCGGCGCCTTTCGGCCCAGCACCAGGTCCGCGTGGCCATAGTCCTCCGCGAAGCCGTGGCCGCGCCCGGCGACCAGCATCTTCACCGGCCCGCCCAGGTGCTCCTTCGCCCGGGCCACCGCCAGGGGCGGCGCGAGCAGGTCCCGGCTGCCGGCGATCAACAGGAAGGGGATGCGCACCCCGGCCAGCGGCTCGCGGTAGTCGAACTCGCCGTCATAGGAGGTGAACTTGCTGGAGACGATCCACCGGGCGAACTGCCGTCCCACGCCGCCCGCGATGTCCGCCGGCACGTTGGCCAGCGCCCAGCGCACCACCTGCGGATCCATGTTCTCCGCCAGCATCATGTACCGGGTGAGCGGCCCCGGCGGCGCCCCGAAGAAGGCGATGCTGGTGACGCGGCGGGTGGGGATGACCTTCAGCTTGAGCAGCGGCTCCACTCGCTGGACGAAGGCGCGCAGGCCCGGCTGCACCGCGAAGGTGAACGGCGCGCCCAGGGCCACCCCCGCCTTCACCGGCGCCTGGGGGTTCTTCGCCAGGTGGGCGTAGAGCATCAGGCCGCCCTTGGAGTGGCCCACCCAGAGGACCTGCTGGGCACCGGTGGACATCACCGTGCGCAAAGCAGTTCTCACATCGTGTTCCGCCTGATCATCAAAATTCCAGTCGGCGCACGCCCCGGCGAGCCCCCGGCCGCGCAGCTCGATGACCCAGGTCTCGAACCCCGCCCGGGCCAGGTAGCGCGCCAGGCTGTACTGCTCGTTGAAGTCCATGTGGAAGCGGTTGGCTCCCAGCCCGTGGCACAGGATGACGGGCTCCGCGTACCGGCGCTCGCCGCGCGGGTGGTAGCGCCCCAGCGCGATGGCGGCCCCGTCGTCCGTGGGCACCCGGTAGAGCTCATCCGGCTTGAAGCTCAGTGTCAGCAACCCCTCCTTGCCGCGCTCGACTGCTCGCGTGAAGAGGTCCGCCATCCGGCTCAACCGGGGTGCCGCTGCCTGTCGTGATGTCACCTTCTCATTCTACGCCCGACCGCCAGACGATGCCGCCGTGTCGCACAGGGACTTTCATGGGACGGCAGGACAGTTGCAGGAGGTACGAGGTATTCGCTGGGAGGTCGCAGAAATGGGGCAGGGCCGGGGTTTCAAGGAAGTGGTTTCGACCTTCATTGCCACAGTTTTTCCCACAGATACCCTCCTGGGTGCCTTGAAGGTGATGGAACAGCACCGGGTGCGGTTGGTGGG
>NZ_RAWI01000204.1 GCF_003612125.1 Corallococcus praedator | reverse complement strand
CCGCCCATCCGTCTACCAGCCAACGCCCACCCCTCCCCCTTGTTCCGGACGGGAGGAAAAATGGAGTGCGGGCGTGGCCCCCACCGCCGCGCGGGCCGCACCCCGCGTGTTATGGGAAGCCCCATGAGCGTCGAAGCCACGCCGTCTCGCGCCAGGAAGCCCGTCGAGTACGAGGCCACCGTCACCGCCGTGCGCATGGAGACGCACGACACGGCGACCCTGCTGCTCGACCTGGGCTCGGGGCCGCTCGACTACAAGGCGGGCCAGTTCCTCAACATCGACCCGCACCAGTTCCCGGCGATTGCCCACCAGTGCGCGTACCTCCAGGAGCAGAAGGGGCGCAAGGAGCCGGCGCGCTCGTACTCGCTCGCCTCCGCGCCGCATGAGCCCCACGTGGCCATCACGGTGAAGGACGAGGAGTTCATCTCCGGCGTCACCCGCTACCCGCCCCTCCTGTCGCCGCTGCTCGTGCACGGCCGCCTCACCGGCGCGCGCATCAAGGTCACGGGCTTCATGGGCCCCTATGTCCTGCCGGACGACGTGACGCAGAAGACGGACCACGTGCTGCACCTGGTCGCGGGCTCCGGCGCGGTGCCCAACTTCGCCATGGTGAAGGACGCGCTGCACCGGGGGCTGAAGCTGCGCCACACCTTCCTCGCGTCCAACAAGACCTGGGGCGACATCCTCTACCGCGAGGAGCTGGCCGCCCTGGAGCGCGCCGCCCCCGACCGCGTGCGCGTGGTGCACACCCTCACCCGCGAGACGGACGAAACGAAGTACGGCCCCCAGGTGCGCAAGGGCCGCGTCAACGAAGCGCTGCTGCACGAGCTCTTGCCAGACCGCGACACCTGCCTCGTCTACGTGTGCGGCCCCGCCATCACCCCGTGGGATCGACGCAAGGCGTTGGAGACGCGCACCCCCGCGACGCCGCGCTTCATGGAGGCCGTCCTGGGCCACCTGCACGCGCTGGACATCCCCGACAAGCGCATCAAGCGCGAGGCGTACGGGTGACGCTCCGCATCAGCACCACCCCGGAAATGCCCGCCTAACCAATATCTCGTGAATATCTCCGGGGGATGGCGTCCTGGGAGTAGCCGGCTCGGCAGGAGCGCGGCCCCAGGAGCACACCCCCATGAAGAAGGCGAAGGCCCAGCCCTTGAAGCTGGCGCTGGTCGTGATGACGTGTACCGCCGCGACGAACGCGGCCGCGGTGAACGTGGACCGTGGCGGTCACCCCCAGGGAGGACCGGCGTCGCTGGCCCCCGCGACGCTCAAGCCGCGCGGCTCGCACGCGTCGCTCAAGCGCACGGTGCGCGCGGCGGACCTCCAGGCCGCGTTCCGCAACCGCATCGAGGTGAAGTTCCGCGAGGGCAGCGGCGTGCGCTCGCGCGGCGGGGAGCTGGCGCTGGAGGCCACCCAGGCCCGTGGCGTGGCGGCCATCGCGGAGCTGGACCGGGTGCGCGCCACGCTGCGCGGCGCCCGTCGCTACGCGGCCATGAAGATGCACCCCTTCACCGAGGACACCGCTGAATTGCTCAGGGCCCAGGGCGAGCGCGGTTCGGGTTCGGAGCTGCCGGATCCGAACCTCTGGTTCTACGTGTACGTGGACGCGGGTTCGGACCAGGAGGTCGCGGACGTCGTCAACGCGCTCAACGCGCTGGACGTGGTGGAGGTGGCCTATCCCTCGCCCCTGCCCGTGCGCTCCGCGGACATGGACGAGCGGAGCGCGGAGTCCTTCGAGGCCTACTGGCGCGAGCACGCGCGCATGGACTGGCCCACGCCGGAGCACCTGCTCTCCTGGGAGCGCGGTGAGAGCGCCCGGACGCTGCTGAACCAGGCCCCGCCCCCGCCTACGGCGGTGGCCGCGCCCACGCCCGCGCTCGGCCCCTCCGGCATGCTGGCCGTCAGCTACGTGGCGGACCAGGACTACGGCGAGGCGGCGCCCATCGGCATCGACACGGACTGGCTGCGGGGCAACTTCTACAACGCCTACGGCAACGGCTGGGGCTACACCGACGCCGAGTACTCGTGGAACTACTGGCACCAGGACCTGACCCAGTTGACGGGCGCGGTGCTCGTCAACGGCCAGCCCCACGCCAGCGCGGCGGTGCTGGGCAACCGCAACCACGGCACGTCCGTGATTGGCGTGCTCAGCAGTGACACCAACGCCTTCGGCACCACCGGCCTGGTAAACGGCGCCCAGGTGCGCCTGTCCACCGAGTGGCCCACCACCGGCTACAACCGCGCCTCCGCCATCTACGCGGCGTCCAACCAGTTCTGGGCGGGCGCCGTCATCCTGCTGGAGATGCAGGGGGCCTCCACCTTCGACTGCAACGGCGACGGCGTCGTCAACGCGGACTATGTCCCCGCCGAGTACGTCCCGGCCGTGCGCGACGCCGTGAAGCTGGCCACCGCCAATGGCCGCATCGTCGTGGCGGCCGGCGGCAACGGAAACTGCAACCTGGACCTCGCGGGCTTCGGGGGCTACTTCAGCACCACCGACGCGACGAAGGACTCGGGCGCCATCATCGTGGGCGCGGGTGAGAAGCTCACGCGCAACAAGGCGTCCTTCTCCACCTACGGCAACCGCGTGGACACGCAGGCGGAAGGCGACTTCAAGATCGTCACCACCGGCTACGGCGACAAGTACTCCGCCGAAGGCGAGAACCTCTTCTACACGTCCACCTTCTCCGGCACGTCCGGCGCGTCGCCCATCGTCACCAGCGCCACGGTGGCGCTGTCCGGGGCGATGTACCTGCGCTACGGCGGCTACTACCACCCGAAGGAGATGCGCGACCTCTTGCGCCGCGACGGCACGCCCCAGGCGACCGGCGGGAAGATTGGACCGCGCCCGGACCTGCGCAAGCAGATCTCCCACATGCAGAACCGCTACCCGGCCATGCACTCCTCGGACTTCGACGGTGACGGCCGCAGCGACTACGCGGTGTGGCGGCCCAGCACCGGCGTGTGGAACATCCGCTACTCCTCCACCGGCCTGACGCAGTCCATCCAGTGGGGCCAGCAGGATGACGTCCCGGTGCCCGCGGACGTGACGGGGGACGCGCGCGCGGAGCTCGTCGTGTGGCGTCCGAGCACCGGCATGTGGCTGGTGCGCAAGTGGGACGGCACCACGCAGGCCACCCAGTGGGGCGTGCTGGGCGACATCCCGGTGCCCCTGGACTTCACGGGCGACAAGAAGGCGGAGTTCGTCGTCTACCGCCCCCCGTACGTCGGCGGCACCGCGGAGGGCCAGTGGATCATCCGCTACGCCAACGGCACGTACGCCGTCTACAACTGGGGCGCGGTGGGTGACGTGCCCATCGCGCGCGACTTCGACGGCGACGGCTACGAGGACCTCACGGTGTACCGGCCGAACACCGGCCAGTGGATCATCCGCTTCTTCAGCGGCAGCTCCGTCGTCCACACGCTGGGCAGTTGGAGCGACGTGCCGGTGCCCTACAAGGCGTCCAACCAGTGGAACCTGGCGGTGTGGAACCCCACCACCGGCATCTTCACCACGAAGAACATCCACGGCGGCGGAACGGCCACCGCGCAGTGGGGCCTGCCCGGTGACATCCCGCGCTTTGGCGACACCAACCTGGACGGCACCGACGAGTACATCGTCTGGAGGCCCGCGGTGGGCACCTGGTACAACGCCCAGTTCGGCGGCGTGCAGTGGGGCCTGCCCGGCGACATCGCCCTGTCGCGGTAGTCCTCACGCGAAGCAGCAGCAACACGGCGGGCGGCCCCTTCTTCACGAAGGGCCGCCCGTCGTTCATTTCTCCGGAGGCAGGTGCTCCAGGAACGCGAGCACGCGCTCGGCCGTCTCACGCGGCTGCTCCAGCGGGAACAGGTGGGACGCGAGCGGCAGCACGTCACACTTCGCCAGGGGCAGCTCCCGCTCCACCCGGGCCAGCGCCGCGGGCAGCAGCGTGTCCGACTTCTCCCCGCGCAGCACCAGCGTCGGCGCGGCGTTGGCGCGGATGAGCTTCCAGGGGTCCGCGGGGAAGGTCTCGAAGATGCGGGCCTCCCACTCGCGCGGGATCCGCAGCTTGAAGTCGCCCTCCGGCGTCGGCACCAGCCCGTGGGTGATGTAGTCGTTGAAGCAGTCCGCGTCCCAGTCTCGGAACAGCTTGCGCTCCCGGTACGCGTCGGCGGCCTCCTGGCGCGTCGGCCACCGGTCCCGCCTGCGCAGCGCGCCCTGCACGATGGCGGTGCGGTCCATGCGGCCCAGCAGCTTCAGCAGGCGCACCGCCCACGCGCGCGTGCCGGTGATGAGCACCGGATCCAACGCCACCACCGCGCGGAACAGGCCGGGGTTCGCGGCGGACGCCATCAGCGTGCTCGCCCCGCCCACGCTGTGGCCCACGCCCAGCACGCCCGAGCGGCCCCGCGCCTTGAGCTCGCGCGCCAGGTCGTCGCCCAGCTCGCTCCAGTTGGTGAGCCGCTTCGGATCCTCGTCCGGATTCAAGGGGCGCGTGCGCAGCGACACCACGTGGTAGCGCGTCGCCAGCCGGGCGAAGAGCTTGCGGTACGTCTCCGGGGGAAAACCGTTCGCACAGGCGAAGTGCAGGAGCGGTCCCGTGCCGCCCCAGTCATCCAGCTCCAAGGCCATGCCCCTTCCCGACAGAAGCTCCCGCCTCAAGTACGGCGGGGAAGCCTCACGCCTGACTTTCGCCCGACTCCGGCCCTGGCTCCACGACGGGTTCCACTTCTGGACCTTCCGACGACTCCACCGCCCCCGTCGTCGCGGGGGTGATGCCCAACAGGCGCGTCAGCCGGGGCTGGACGCCCGTCTCCGCGAGCAGCGCCTGGAGCTGGAGCTTCGCGCGCCGGTTGTCCCGGTGCACGCGCCGCCCGAGGATCAGCTCGTTCTTCAGCGAGTGCTCCCACCCGGTCAGCTCCGTCACCGTCACCTGGTAGCCGAACGACTCCAGCGTCAGCGCGCGGATGACGTTGGTCAGGTGCGAGCCGAACTCGCGCCGGTGCATGGGGTGCTGGAAGAGCAGGGAGATGGAGCCTGCGGGCTTCGCGCGCTTCTCCTTCAGCTGCGCGGCCACCTCCGCCTGACAGCACGGCACCACCGCCACGTGGTCCGCGCCGTGCTTGATGGCGGCCACCAGCGCGTCGTCCGTGGCGGTGTCGCACGCGTGCAGCGCCATCAGCACGTGGATGCGCTCGGGGTACTGGGCCGCATCGATGTGCGCTGTCTGGAAGCGCATCCGGTCGAAGTGCAGCCGCTCCGCGCGGCCCTTCGCCCGTTCGGTCAGCTCCGGGCGGCCTTCGATGGACAACAGCTCCCCGGCCTGCGCGTCCTTGAGGAACAGCTCGTAGACGACGAAGCCCAGGTAGGCGTTGCCGCTGCCGGCGTCCACCACGACGGGGTTCGGGTGGCGGGCCTGCACGTCGTCCATCGCGGGGCGCAACAGGCCCACCAGGTGGTTGACCTGCTTGAGCTTGCGCAGCGCGTCCGCGTTGAGGTGCCCCTCGCGCGTGAGCAGGTGCAGCTCCCGCAGGAGGGCCTGGGACTGGTCCGGAAGCAGCTCCTTGCGGACCTGCGGCGCCTTGACGTTGCGCCTCAGACGGACACCACTTCCAGCACTTCGGGGATGGCCTCACGCAGGCGGCCCTCGATGCCCATCTTCAGCGTCGCCGTGGACGACGGGCAGCCCGCGCACGAACCCTTCATGTGCAGGTAGACGATGCCTTCCTCGAAGCGATCCAACGTGATGTCGCCGCCGTCCTGGGCCACCGCCGGGCGGATCTCCTCGTCCAGGATGGTCTGGATGCGCTGCTCCACGGAGCCGTCCTGCGACGACGTCTGGCGTGACGCCGCGAGCGCGGCCTCGTCCACCACGGGCAGGCCTTCGGTGAGGTGCGTGTCCAGCGTGGACATCACGGAGTCGTTGAGCTCGTCCCACTCACCGGAGTCGCCCTTCGTCACGGTGACGAAGTTGGTGCCGAGCATCACCGCGGTGACGCCCTGGATGTCCATCAGCCGCAGGGCCAGGGGCGACTTCGCCTCCGCGTCACCCCGGTTGGTGAAGTTCACGGCGCCACCGCCCAGCAGCTTGCGGTCCACCACGTACTTCAACGTGCTGGGGTTGGGGGTCCACTCGAGCTGGATGTTCACGGACATTCTGTTCTCCCGACGAAAGTCTGCTTCCTCTAAGGCGCGCCGGGCCCCATAGCAACCTGTCCGGCTGTCAGGCAAACGCGCCGCGTGGTCCATTCACTCCGGATGCGGCCTGGAGCTTCTTTCCGATGTAAGACACCGGGTCCCCACTTTTCGGGTCCCGTCCTTCCCTTCCCTGCCCTGCTGGCGAGGTTCCCCCCATGTCCGCCTTCCCGCCGCGCCTTGCCCACCTCGCCACCCGGGCCGTGGTGGTGGCCAAGCTGGGCCCCACCTACGCCGAGGCCCACCGCCTGGACGCCGAGGAATCCGCCCAGCGCCTCTCCACCGCGCTCTCCGGACGCCTGCTGACGGCCCTGCTGGAGGCCACGTGGACCCAGATGCTCGGCAAGACAAAACGTCTCACCGAGGATGGCCTGCTGGAGAAGGTGGCCGCCACCCTGGGCGACCGGCCCCAGCGTCCGGGCAAGGTCGCGCCCACGACGCCCGGCTGGAGCGCCTTCCTGGTGATGGTGGACCTGGAGGCGGGCACGGCCAGCGACGCGGCGCGCCGGGTGATGGAATCCGACGAGGGACGCAAGCGCGCGGCCGCCGGGCTCGCGGAGGTCGCGGGCTTCCTCGCCACGGAGCTGACGCGCGGCAAATAGGCCCTGCCAGGCGGGCGTGGCGGCAGGCGTCACACGACGTTATAGGCTGGCGCTCGCGCTCCACCCATGTCCGCCCCGCTTCCCACCACGCTGCGCCTGCTCACGTCCATCACCGACGTCCCCCAGACGGCCTGGGACGCGCTGGTGGACGCAGGCTCCATGCCCTTCCTGGAGTGGGCCTTCCTGGCCGCCCTGGAGGAGAGCGGCACCGTGGTGCCCGAGCGCGGCTGGCACCCCCGCCACCTCACCCTCTGGAGGGGCTCCCGGCTGGTGGCCGCCGCGCCCGCGTACCTGAAGGACGACAGCCACGGCGAGTTCGTCTTCGACGCCGCCTGGGCCACCGCCGCCGAGCGCGCCGGCCTGCGCTACTACCCCAAGCTGGTGCTCGCCGTGCCCTTCACCCCCGCCACCGGCCGCCGCGTGCTGGTGGCCCCCGGCGAGGACCGGCCCACGCGCGAGGCGGAGCTGTACAGCGCCGCCCTGGAGTACGCCCGCGCGGAGGGGCTCTCCAGCGTCCACGTCCTCTTCCCCACCCCTGAGGAGCTGCCCGTCCTGGAGGCCCAGGGCTACGCGGTGCGCCTGGGTGTGCAGTACCAGTGGACCAACGCGGGCTACCGGACGTTCGACGACTTCCTTGGCCGCTTCCACTCCAAGCGGCGGCACCAGCTCAAGCGTGAGCTGGCCGCGCCCGAGGCCCAGGGCATCACCTTCCGCACCCTGAGGGGCGAGGCCCTGGAGGAGCTGGACCCGGCGAGCGCCTACCGGCTCTACGTCACCACGGTGGATCGCTACCCCTGGGGTGTGCGCTCGCTGACCCCGGACTTCTTCGCCCGGCTGCTCGGGCGCTTCCGGCACCGGTGTGAGTTCGTGGAGGCCTGGCGGGAAGGCCGGAGGGTGGCGGGCGCGTTCAATTTCGTCGGGCCGCGCACGCTGTTCGGCCGTTATTGGGGAGCGCTCGAGGAGCACCCGTTCCTGCACTTCAATGTCTGCCTCTACCAACCGGTGGCGGCGTGCATCGCGCGGGGGCTGGAGCGCTTCGAGCCAGGGGCCGGGGGAGAGCACAAGCTCACCCGGGGATTCGAGCCGCACCTCACGTACAGTGCGCATCTCTTCCTTCACCCCGGGATGGACCGGGCGGTGCGCGGCTTCCTGGCGCACGAGCGGGCGGCCGTGGAGAGCGGCCTGCCACTCTGGTGGGCGGAGACGGGTTTCAAGGAGCGGGTCTGAAGTTCTGGAGGCCCGCCGTGGTTCGCGAAGGCAAGGCAAGGGAGTCCGCAAGCCCATGGCGCAGAAGCACCAACATGATGACGGCCAGGTCGTCACGGAGGCCGTCCCCAAGCAGAAGCTGAAGAGGCCGACGCTCTACAAGGTCCTCCTGCACAACGACAACTACACCACGCGGGAGTTCGTGGTGGCCGTGCTCAAGGAGATCTTCCACAAGTCGGAGACGGATGCCGTGCAGATCATGATGCACGTTCATTACAACGGCATCGGAGTGGCGGGCGTTTATACCTACGACGTCGCCGAGACGAAGCTCAAGACAGTGGAGGCCGCGGCGCGGGACAACGGGTTCCCCCTGCGGCTGTCCATGGAACCCGAGGAAGGCTGAAACCGTGGCAGGACCATCGATTGCCAAAGAGTTGCAGGCCAGCTTCCGCACCGCGCTCGACGAGGCGCGGAAGATGCGCCACGAGTACCTGACGCTGGAGCACCTGCTCCTGGCCCTCACCCGTGACTCGCGCACCCGCGAGGTGCTCAAGTCCTGCGGCGCGAACGTCAAGCGCCTGCAGGAGAACCTGACCTCCTTCCTGGAGGAGACGGTCGAACGGCTGCCCGACGACGTGGACGCCGAGCCGCAGCAGACCATCGGCGTGGAGCGCGTGCTCCACCGCGCCGCCATGCACGCCCTGTCCGCCGAACAGAAGTACATCGACGGGGGCGACGTGCTGGTCGCCATGTTCCGCGAGGAGGAGAGCCAGGCGCTCTTCCTGCTCCAGCAGGAGGGCGTCACCCGCCTGGACCTGCTCAACTTCATCTCCCACGGCATCAGCAAGGACGGCGAGTCCGACGGCGCGACGGACAGCAAGGGCGCGCCCGCCGGGGATGACGACGACGGCGAGTCCTCGCGCAAGAGCCCGCTGGAAGCGTACGCCGTGCAGCTCAACGCGGAGGCGAAGGCGGGCCGTATCGACCCGCTCATCGGCCGCGACAAGGAGCTGGAGCGCACCATCCAGGTGCTCTGCCGCCGCCGCAAGAACAACCCGCTCTACGTGGGTGAGGCCGGCGTGGGCAAGACGGCCATCGCGGAGGGCCTGGCGCTCCACATCACCGAAGGCCGCGTGCCGGCCGCGTTGAAGGACGCGGTCGTCTACTCGCTGGACATGGGCGCGCTGCTGGCGGGCACCAAGTTCCGCGGCCAGTTCGAGGAGCGCCTGAAGGGTGTGCTCAAGGCGTTGCAGGAGCTGCCGGACGCCATCCTCTTCATCGACGAGATCCACACCATCGTCGGTGCCGGGGCCACGAGCGGCGGGTCCATGGACGCGTCCAACCTGCTCAAGCCCGCGCTGGCGTCGGGCCGGTTGCGCTGCATCGGGTCCACGACGTTCCAGGAGTTCAAGGCGTCCTTCGAGCGCGACCGCGCGCTGTCCCGCCGCTTCCAGAAGATCGAAGTGGACGAGCCCAGCGTGGAGGACACCATCAAGGTCCTGGAGGGCCTGCGAAGCCGCTACGAGGAGCACCACCACGTGAAGTACGGCGAGGGTGCGCTCCAGGCGGCGGCGGAGCTGGCGGCCAAGCACATCAACGACCGGTTCCTGCCGGACAAGGCCATCGACGTCATCGACGAGTCGGGCGCGGCCGAGCGGCTGAAGCCGGACGGGGTGCGCACGGGCGTCGTCAGCGCGCACGACGTGGAGCAGGTCGTCTCCAAGATGGCGAAGATTCCGGCCAAGAGCGTGTCCGCCAGCGAGGGCGTGCAGATCCAGAACCTCGACAAGGAGCTCAAGGGCGTCATCTTCGGCCAGGACAAGGCCATTGAAGAGATGGTCAGCGCCATCAAGCTGTCGCGCTCCGGCCTGCGTGCGCCGGAGAAGCCCATTGGCAGCTTCCTCTTCTCCGGCCCCACGGGCGTGGGCAAGACGGAGCTGGCCAAGCAGCTGGCGCAGAGCCTGGGCGTGGAGTTCCTGCGCTTCGACATGAGCGAGTACTCGGAGAAGCACACGGTGAGCCGGCTCATCGGCGCGCCCCCGGGCTACGTGGGCTTCGACCAGGGCGGTCTGCTCACGGACGCCGTGCGCAAGCACCCGTACGCGGTGCTGGTGCTGGATGAAATCGAGAAGGCCCACCCGGACCTCTTCAACATCCTGCTCCAGGTGATGGACCACGCGACGCTCACCGACAACAACGGTCGCAAGGCGGACTTCCGCAACATCATCCTCATCCTGACCACGAACGCGGGCGCGCAGGAGATGAGCACCAAGGCCATGGGCTTCGGTGACACCAGCGTGGTGGTGGACGGCTCGCGGGCGAAGAAGGCCATCGAGCGCACCTTCACGCCGGAGTTCCGCAACCGGCTGGACGGCTGGATTCTGTTCTCCGGCCTGCCCCCGGAGGTCATCCTCAAGGTCGTGGACAAGGAAGTGCGCCTGCTCCAGAAGGTGCTCGACGAGAAGAAGGTCAAGCTGGAGCTCACGCCCGCCGCCCGCGCGTGGCTGGCGGAGCACGGCTACGACCCGGCCTTCGGCGCGCGCCCCATGGCGCGGCTGGTGGACAGCTCGCTCAAGAAGCAGCTCGCGGAGGCCCTGCTGTTCGGCGCCCTCAAGGGCGGCGGCGTCGCCCGCTTCGACGTGGTGGATGACGCGCTGAAGCTCGTCACCGAGTCCGCCGTGGCCGTCCCCGCTTAAGCGCGCGGACCGGCTGAAACACCGAGGCCCCGGGCTCCCCCTTGAAGGGAACTCGGGGCCTTCGTGTTTCCGGCGGCTGGCGTTTGCGACTACTCCTTCTTCGCTTCGACCTTGTACGCGCCCACGGCGTTGGAGAGCTGCTCGGAGATGATTTGAAGCGTGGTGGCCGCCTCACCGGTGGACCCGATGCGGGCCACGGTGTCGTCCATCATCCGGGACAGGTCGTTCACCGCGAGGGTGATCTGATTGATGCCCACGTTCTGCTGATTCACGGCGGCGGCGATCTGCCGGACGGCGGCGGCGTTGTCCTGGACGATGGAGGACAGCTCGCGCAGGTTCTGCCCGCTGGTGCGCACCTGCTCCAGGCCCGCCTCCATGCGCTCCGCGCCGCGCTCGGTGATGCGCACCGCGGCGGTGACGGAGTTGGCGATGTCGTCCAGCAGCTCCCGCACCCGCGTGGTGGCCTGGATGGACTGGTCCGCCAGCGCGCGGATTTCGCGGGCCACGACGCTGAAGCCCTTGCCGTGCTCGCCGGAGCGCACCGCCTCGATGGCCGCGTTGAGCGCGAGCATGTTGGACTGGTCCGCCAGGTCCTTCACCGTCTGGGTGATGCCGCCAATCTGACGGGTGCGCTCGCCCAGCTCCAGAATCTTCTCCGCGATCTCCCCCACCTGCGCGCGGATGTCGTTGAGGCCCGCCATCGTCTGCTCGATGGAGGCCTCGCCCGCCTTGGCCAGGGTGTCGGCGCGCTCGGCCACGCTGAGCACGCTCTCCGCCTTCTGCGCGGCCAGCGTGGAGGTCTGCTTGATCTCCTGCGCCGTCACCTGCGTCTCCTGCAGCGCGGCGGCCTGGCGCGAGATGGTCTGCGCCTGCTCCGTGGAGGAAGCGTTGAGGTGGTCGGTGGACTGGGTGAGCGCGGTGGCCGCGTGCTGGAGGTTGATGGTGACTTCGCGCAGCTTGCCCACCATCTGCGAGAAGGACCTGGACAGCCGTCCCACCTCGTCGTTGCCCCGCAGCGTGATGGGACGGGTGAGGTCGCCGGACTCCACGATGTGGCCCGCCACGGACGTGAGCTCCGCCAGGGGCCGCACGATGCTCCGGCCGAACAGCGCCGCCACCACGATGCCGCACAGCTCCAGGAGCACCGCGAACAGCAGCATCCGCCAGCGCAGCACGGCCACCTTCGCGTCGATGTACTCGCGCGCCATGCCCACGTGCACGGTGCCCAGGCGGCCCTGCGCCACGGGCGCCGCCACGTCCACGCCCACCAGCGTCCTGCCGCCGCGCTCCAGGCGCACCTCGGGGACGACGCGCAGGCCGTCCTTGCCCACCGAGGCCGGGGCCTCGGTGGCGACCGTCAGCGCTTCCGGAAAGCCGCCCCGGAAGGTGTGCACCAGCACCTTGCCGGCCGCGTCCTGGATGAAGAGGTACGCCAGGTCGTCGCGCCCCATGAAGGGGTCCAACAGGGGCTGGAGCGACGGCATCCGCGCGGCCATCCCCTGCTCCGCGGCGATGGACAGGCCCAGCGCCACGGCCTGACCTTCGATGACGTGGCGCTCCTCCAGGTTGGATTCCAGCTGCTTCGTGGCGATGAACGTGAGCAGCAGGGCCACGGTGGCGCTGATGACCGCCGTGACGAGCACGAACTTCGGCGCGAGCCCGAGCCCACGCAGGAGGGAGATGTTGGGCGGAGCGGTCGGCGTCACGGGAGCACTCCCTGGACAACGCGTTCAGACGGCCGGCCGCCAGGCGCCAGCCGCCAGGGACAACGCACGGGGGCGCGGTTTGTTGGCGACAGGCACGGAGGACTCATCGGAGGCCGCCATCCGGGGGACGGCCGGGCCGGAACGTCGGCCGCTGGCAGCTCTGGAGGATGAGGTCCGCCACCGCCGACAGGGGCACCCCGCCGTCGGTGGCCTTCAGCTCCAGCGCGGCGCGCGGCATGCCGTAGACGACGCTCGACGCCTCGTCCTGCGCGAAGGTGACGCCCCCGGCGGTGCGGATGGCCAGAAGGCCCCGCGCGCCGTCCTCGCCCATGCCGGTGAGGACCCCGCCGCCACAGCGCCGGCCATACGCCGCCGCCAGCGAGTGCAGGAGCACGTCCCCGTTGGGGCACGGCCCGCCCTGGGAGCGCTGCAGCCGGGCCAGCCCCGCGCTGTCCACCAGCAGGTCATGGCCATCCAGCGGGAAGTACACGCGGCCCGGCGCCAGCTGCTCGCCGTCGCGCGCCATGGTGACGTTGAGCGAGCACACCTGCGACAGCCAGCGCACCATGCCCTGCGTGAAGCCCACCGTGATGTGCTGGGCGATGAGCACCGGCACCGGCAGGTCCTTGGGCAGCTTGGAGAGCACCTCCGCCAGCGCGGGAGGACCGCCGGTGGAGGCGACCAGGCCGAAGACGTCCACCCGCGCCCCGGTGGGCATGGGCAGGGGCAGCGTGGCGCGCGGGCGGCGGGAGATGACGGGCACCTCCGCCATCAGGCACACCGAGTGGGCCAGCTCCCGGCCCCACTTGCGCAGCTCGTCCGCGTTGGTGACGTTGGGCTTGCCGATGAGCTCCAGCGCCCCGGCGCTCATGGCCTGGAAGCCCAGGTCCACGCCCCGCTGCTCCGCCACGGCGCTCACGACCAGGATGCGCGCGGGCGCCTGGGACATGATGTGGCCGATGGCCGCCGGGCCGTCCAGGCCGGGCAACAGCAGGTCCATGGTGATGACGTCCGGACGCAGCAGGCGCGCGAGCTGCACGGCGCGGTTGCCATCCGCCGCCCGGCCCACGACCTCGATGCGAGGCTCCTCCGTGAGCAGGGCGGTGAGCGTGCTGGCCATGGTGGGCGAATCGTCCACCACGAGCACGCGAATCTTCTTCGTGCTCAAGCGCGGCTCCCTCGGCGGCTCATCACGTCCAGCACTTCAGCGAGCAGGCGGCCCGCGGCGCATTCGCGCTTGCTCAAGAAGCCATCCGCGCCGGACTCCAGCCCCCGCTCGCGCGCGGACGGGCTGTCGTGCGCGGACACCAGGATGACCGGCAGCGTGCGCGTCTCCTTCTTCTCGCGCAGCCGCGCGATGAGCTCCGTGCCGTCCATCTCTTCCATGTCCAGGTCGCAGATGACGACGTCGTAGGTGTCCGCGGCCAGCCGCTCCAGCGCCCGGGGCCCGCTGGCCGCCAGGTGCACCTGGAAGCCGCCGGCCTCCAGGCTCGCCCGGTGCAGCGCTCGCGCGGTGAGCGAGTCGTCCACCACCAGCGCCCGCCGGCTGCCCGCCGACACCGTCACCTTCTCCGAATCCGACACCACCCAGTCCGGCCGGAGGATGAGCAGCAGCTCGCCGCGGCTGAGCGTCGCCGCGCCCTGCCAGGCCGCCACGTCGCGCACCTCCGAGGGCAGCGGGCGGATGACCAGGTCCCGGTCCCCCACCACCGCGTCCACCACCAGCGCCACGCGCTTGCCACCGCTCTGGACGATGAGCAGCGGCTGGCCCTCCGCGGGAGGCGCGGACGCGCGCAGGCCCAGCCGCGCGCCCAGGTCCACCACCGGCAGCAGCTGCCCCAGGTGCTCCAGGTGCGCCCGGCGCTTGCCCAGGCGCAGCGAATCCGCGCGCGCCAGCTGCGTGGACTCCACCGCCAACATGGGCAGGCCCACGAACTGCTCCAGCGCGCGCACCATCAGCACCGGGGAGCTGCCCAGGTCCACCGGCAGCGTCAGCACGAAGCGCGTGCCCTGCCCGCGCGTGCTGGCCACCTCGATGCGGCCCTGCAGCGACTCCACCGTGGCGCGCACCGCGTCCAGGCCCACGCCGCGCCCGGAGGTGTCCGTCACGTCCGCGCGGGTGCTGAAGCCCTCGCTGAAGATGAGGTCGCGCACCTGGTTGTCGTTGAAGCGCACGATTTCATCCGCCGTCACCAGCCCGCGCTTCTCCGCCACCCGGCGCACCGCCTGCAGGTCGATGCCGCGCCCGTCGTCGCTCGCCTCCAGGTAGAGCAGGTTGCCCTGCTGCTCCACGCGCAGCGTGAGCGCCCCCTCGTGGTGCTTGCCGGCCTTCTCGCGCTCGGCGGGCATCTCCAGGCCGTGGTCCACGGCGTTGCGCAGCAGGTGCACGAGCGCGCCCTGGAGCTTCTCCAGGAGGCGCCGGTCCAACGACACCTCCGCGCCCACCACCGACAGCCGCGCCTCCTTGCCCAGCTGGCGCGACAGGTCGCGCACCATGCGCTGCAGGGGCTCCAGGATGGTGCGCGTGGGGCGCGTGGTGATGGCCTTGAGGCCGTCCTCCAGCGCGTCCACGATGTCGCTCGTCTCCTCGCCGTCGGTGCGCAGCGAACGGCCCGTGCCGGACAAGAGCGTGCGCGCCTCCGCCGTCTCCGCCAGCAGGCCCTGCTTCGCGAGCAGCGTGGACACCCGCTCCAGCTCCCGGCTGCGCTCCTCCACCCGCAGGCGCACTTCCCGCAGGCGCTCCACCTCGCGCATCAGGGACGTCACCTGCCGCGCGCTCACGCGCCAGCCCGCGTCCGTGGACTCGCCCTGATGGTCCGGCGTCGGCGGCCCGCCCGCGGAGCCCTGCGACGCGGTCTGCGCCCCGGTGTCCACGGACGTCTGGGGCACGGGCACCACCTGCGCGAAGGCCCCTCCCGGCAGCGCGGCGGCGGCCTCCGGCGGCGGCGCGGACGCGACCAGCTGGGCCAGCGCGGCGGCGGGGTCCGGCAGCAATTCTCCCCGGCCATCCGCGTGCGCCTGCGCGCGCAGCATGAACAGGTCCAACCCGTGCAGCAGGATGTCCACCACCGGGCGCGGCATCTTCTGCGTGGTGGCCTTCAGCGGCGCCAGCGCGTCTTCCAGCTTGTGGGCGATGTCGCCCAGGTCCTGGAGGCCCAGCGACGCGGCGCTGCCCTTCAGCGTGTGCAGGTGCCGGCCCAGCCGGATGTAGATCTTCGCGAGCGCGTCGTTCTCCAGGCCCTCGCGCTCCAGCTCCAGCAGGTCCATGGTGACCTTCTGGATGACCTCCTGGGCCTCGATGGCGAAGCCGGCCACCAGGGGCTGCAGCATCGGATCAACGGCCATGGCGCACCCCCGCATCCGGCGCGGAGAAGAGGCGCTTCGGATCGATGAGGTGGATGAGCTGACGGTCGTGGGTGAAGACCTCCATCACCGGCCCCTCGGCCCGGACCCTCGCGGCCTCCACCGACGCGAGCGACAGCGTGGTGGGGCGCGGAATGGCCTCGCAGTCCAGCGCGCACAATTCGCCATCCCCCCGGTCCACCACCAGCAGCACGGCCGGGTCCTGCCGCCAGCCGTGGCCGCCCAGCAGCGACGCCAGGCTCAGCGCGGACAGCACCTGGCCCTGGAATCTCAGCACGCCGATGACGGCGGGCTCCGACAGCGGCACGGGCGTCACCATGCGCAGCGGCAGCGCGGCGCGCAGCGACTCCAGGGGCAGCGCGTAGCGCTCCTCGCCCAGGGGGAACTCGGCGATCCAGTGGACCGCCTCCTCCACGGACGACTCGCCCTGCTCGCGCAGGCGCGCGGCCCGGCGCGCGAGCAGATCGCGCGTCTCCTCCTCCAGGGCCTCGTCCACCATCCGCGGCGTCCCCTTCATTCCAGCGCCCCCAGATTCAGGTAGGCGTCAGCGGACGCCAGATAGAAGCGCGCAGGCAGCGCCTCCGGTCCATCCACCAGCTCGTCCGGCGGCAGTTGTCCCGCCCGCGAGCGCAGGGCGCGCATCAACGGGAAGGCCGCGTCCCGGGCCCCGGCGCGCTCGCGCAGCAGCGCCAGCTCCAGGAGGCCCGGCAGGTAGTCCGGCGCCTGCTTCACGAGCAGCTCCAGCACCGCGGTCGCTCCGGACACGTTGCCTTCTTCAATGCCTGTCTCCTATACACATCT
>NZ_RAWI01000203.1 GCF_003612125.1 Corallococcus praedator | reverse complement strand
GCCTCCCCAAGACGCCCAAGGCGCCCCCCGCCCCGCCGAAGGTGGACAACACGGTGGCCCAGGGGAAGACCTCCACGGGCGCCCAGCCCGTGTCGAAGCCGGCGGCGCCCGTGAAGACGGCGGGACCGGACAAGACGCCGCAGGGGGACTCGTTCAAGAAGCCCACGCCGAACGCGGAGGCGTCCTCTTCGTCGTCGCGTCCGAACATCAACGCGCACGACCTCCAGGGGCCGCAGGTGCAGGCGCCGAAGCTCTCCGAGAGCGAGGTGCAGGACCTGGCGATGGGCCGCACCCCGGGCAAGGGCAAGGCCGCGCCGGTGCGCCCTGAAATCCAGAAGGTGGCCGAGGAGATGAAGGCGGAGGTGCCGGGCTCGGAAATCCTCCGCTACACGGACCAGGGCGGCCACCCGATGTTGAAGAGGCCGAACCTGCCCTCCGGCACGCAGGACGGCGTGTGCAGCGCGATGACGTCCGAGTGGATCCGCACCGGCATCGAGGCGGGCGGCGACCCGAAGAAGGGCTCCCAGGCGTTCGGCAAGCTGACCGACAACCACTTCGGCGGCCTCATCGACAAGCAGCACGCGGAGTCGCTCCAGAGCAACTCCCTCACGAAGCTGAACAACGAGCACATGTCCGCCGTCTCGAAGTTCCAGGACAGCGTGGAGCAGCTCAAGGACAAGCGCGCGCAGCGCAATGAGATCAACGAGCTGCTCACGAACCCGGACCTGACCCCGGACGAGCGCCAGGGCCTGAAGCAACAGCGCGCCGAGCTGAACCAGGAGTTCAAGGCGGGAATGGCCCAGTTGAACCAGGACAAGGAAGCCCTCGAGCACAAGCAGGCCGCGATGCAGAGCCTGACCGACGACTTCCGGACCGGCCGTGGCGGCGGCAACCCGGGCGTGCGCGTGCAGGACTACGAGCCCATCGAAGGGAGCACCTTCGGCCAGAAGCTGTTCGACGGCACGAAGGAGGACGGCCACTACCGGATGGGCCTTCGCAAGCCGGGCGAGTCCGCGGATGGCCACGTCATCGGCTTGCACAAGACCGACGGCAAGAGCCGCCTGATGGATGCCAACACCGCCGAATGGCAGACGAACAGCCACAAGGACCTGGTCAACCTGACGGCGGAGCACATCGACCGGCTGTATCCCGACTACAAGTCCTTCGACCTCACCCGCTACAACTGACGCACTCCCGGGAGCTCGGCGGCCCTCACGTGCCGCCGATGACCTCCATCACACCCGCCGCGCCCACGGGTCGTCGCCCAGCAGGCCCGGCAGGAACGACAGCCAGTCACGCGTGGTGGAGAGCAGCGTCTCCAGTGAGACGGCCGCCACGCGCAGGAGCAGCCCATCCTCGCCCAGGGGGCTCGCGGAGATGATCTCCTGCGCGCGCGGCTTCACCGGCAGGCCCGCCACCCGCGCGGCCAATGCCTCTCGCGCGGAAGCCAGCGCGGGCCCCACCAGCAGCACCGTGGCCAGCGCGTCGAAGCGGCCCAGGCGCGCCGGCAGCGCACCGTGCGCGGGATCCAACACCCACTTCTCATCCAGGAGCGCGCGGCCTTCCCGCGCGACGCGCAGGCGCGAGGCGTAGTGCAGGAAGGCCCACCGCTCACCCCGCGCGCTGCGCCCGGCCGTCACCACGTCCGCGAGCACCAGCGACGCCCCGGCCGCGAGTGACATGTCCAAGGTCTGGGCATAGCGGGCGCCGGTGAAACACACGGTGGGGTCCGGCACCCACGCGAAGAGCGCGTCCGGGCCCACGCGCGCGTTCAGGTCGCTGCGACAGCCCTTGGGGGAACGGTAGACGCGGTTGGAGCCCTGGGTCGCGAGCAGCGCCGTGGCCCCTTCCGCCACATCCACGTCCAGCCGCAGGTGGTCACCGTCCACCAGCCCGCCGCCAAACGAACTCGTATACGCCCAGGCCGCGTGGCCGTGGTTGCGCGGGGTGAGCAGCCGCAGCGGGCTGTGCGCCAGCGCGGTGCGCACCACGGTGCGTGGACCGGAGCGCTCGAAGGCGAGTCTCGCGACGCCTGCGCGGCCCTGGGATGCGTCTGCTTCGTTCAGGGCGGGAAGGGCGGAAATCACCCGTCCCTTCTAGCACGGCGCCTCCAGACCTCCGGGAGGCGTGGTTGATGAGCAGCCCAATGAGGGATGCGGCAGGTATGGTCCGGCACGATGACGACCGCCCTGCGCCCCAAGGACGTACCTCCCGAAGCCACCTTTGATGCCGACGCCAACCTCTGGCGGCTCGGAGGCCCCAATGACTCGCGCGAGCGCCTGTGGATCCACCCGTCGGGCCTCCTGCTGCTCGACGCCACACGCAAGGACGGCAAGCTGGATGGAGAGATCAAGTGGTCGCTCGCCATCCACCAGATGTCCGAGCACGCGCCGCGCGTGGCCCTGCAGGCGGCGCTCGGCCTGCCGAAGGGGCCGACCAGCACGATGCTCGCGACGTTCGCGGACGGCGCACTGGTCGAGGTGCGCTTCCGCCCCGGCTTCGACTTCCCGGACACGCTGCGGGTCGAGCTGCGTGACGGTGTCATCGATGGTGCCGTCGAGTGGGTCGTCGGGCCGGTCGAAGGGGCCCTGTTCGAGCACGCCGGCACCAAGCTCCTGCACAAGGTCTTCAAGGTCCCGAAGCCCTGGCCCCATCGCATCACGGCGGTCTTCGCCAAGGGCAAGCTGAAGAGCACGTCGTACTTCGCCAAGGACGGCACGCCCCTGGACGTGGGCAAGACCTCGCTCACCGAGTGGGGTGAGGCCACCGAGGTGAGCGCCCTGGCCGGCTACATCGAGCGCGGCGACTTCGCGGCCGACGCGGCGCGCTTCTTCCCGAAGGCGCCCCGCGTGTCGAAGCCCGGCAGCGAGAAGGTCCGTGCCGTTCCCGCGGGGCGCGCGCTGGACGCGGTGGTGATGAGCGGTGGAGTGCCGTCGATGACCCTCGCCTTCGACTTCGACAGCTACGGCTTCGACTGCAAGAAGGAGGAGCTGTTCGGTGCAAACGACGACAAGTTCGTCGGCATCGCGAGCGACGGCTCCGGCGAGATGTTCCTTCTCGACGTCACGACGGGGGCGGTCGTCCGCTACGCGCACGAGGAAGGCACTGTCGCGCCGGCCTTCACCTCGCTCGATCAACTCGCTTTTTCGCTCCTGCGTGTCGAAGCGGCCGCGAAGAAGCTGATCCCGAAGGCGAAGGTCTCGGCGCTGTTCAAGCGGCTGGGCCTCACGGTGGCCGGCGCGCTCCTGAAGGAATACTGAGCGCGCGGTCCGTGTCGGGTTTTCGTCCGGCGCGTCCTGGGCCAGACTGCCGGTGGCCGGCACGGTGCGTGGACGCGAGGGGGATCCGGGTGGACCACAAGGACGATGGCAGCGGCGAGGTGGAGATCGGGACGCAGTATCCGCTAGGGCAGCTCGCCCGGGCGCTCCAGACGAGCCAGGAGCACCCGGACGCGGAAGCGCGGGCCCGCGCGCAGGACAAGGTGCGCGCCTGGACGGAGGTCTTCTCCGGCATGCTCCAGGGCACGCTGACCGTCGGCTCGCGCGTGCCCGTGGCGGAAGTCCCCGCCTGGGCGACGCTGGAGGTCGCCAAGGGCGGCTTCGCCACCGGGCGCCTGCTGGCGGAAGGGGCGCTGCAACCGCATGAGCAGGCATTGCTGTCCCGGCTCCAACGCGAGGACACGGGCAACGCGCGGGCGGTGCTGAACGCGTGGTACCTGGGCGAGGAGGGGCTCGCGGAGCTGCGGCGGATGCTCCGGACGGGCGGCTATCGCATCCAGGTCCCCGAGGAGGGCGCGCTGCTCGTGGTGGCGTGGCTGCTCGACCATGACCAGGCGGAGCGCGCGCGAGGCCTGCTCGACCAGCTGGCACCGTTCTTCCCGCGCCTGCGCTTCTACCCGGTGCCGGCCGCGACGCCCCAGGCGGACACCGCGTTCGTCCACGTGCGGGATGTGGGGGAGACGCGAGGGGCGCTCGCGCGGGTCCGTCCGCGTCCGGAGCTCCAGCGACAGTGGGAGTCCGCGCGGGTATGGACGCCCCTGTATGACCGCCTCGTGGCGCTCTGGGCGGGGGCCTTGCGCGAGGCCCCTCCGGCCTTCCATTTCGACGCGGACTTCGGGCCGCGTGCACGCACCCTGCTCTCCGACATCGACCGCGCGCTCGAACAACACACCCTCTGCGCCTGGCCCCGCAAACCCCAGCTCAACTTCGGCCGGCTCCACACCGTGCTCAAGGATGCGCTCCAGGCGCGCACGTCCCTCCTCCCAGGACAGGCGCGGCGCGTGCGCGGCGTCCTCGAAGCCATCTCCCAGGCGCGCGGCCTTCCGGGCTCCGAGCGCCTGGACGCCCTTCGCGCGAGGCAGCGGGAGCAGCTTGAACGCCCCAGCGGCGTGGACTTCGCCCGGGAGGCCCTGCGCCGGATGGACGGACTGCCCGGGGACGCGGGGCTCGACTCACTCGAGGCACTGACCGCGCCCGTGAAGGGCTTCGCCTTCCCCGCCAGCATCGAGCGCAAGCTGCGGCTCTCGCTGAACGCCCCCGTGGAGATGCTGGTCGAGCAGCGCCTCATCCGCTCCAGCGAGACGCTCGCCCGCGTCGTTCCGCAGTTGTCGGCGCAGGTCCGGGCGCTCGGCATCTCCCAGCCGTCCCTGCGCGCGCTCTACTCGGCCCTGTACACGGCGTTCCGACGGCGGCGCTCGCTGCTGCTCGTGAACCTGGAGTCCCAGGTGAAGTTGGAGGAGCTGCCCTGGGTGGGAGCCATCGACGCGTACCGGAAGCTGGGGCTCGCGGCGGAGACAGCGTCCAGGCGGACCCTGGAGCAGTTGGTGCGGCTCACGCTGAGCTCGTTCCCGGAAGTGCTCCTGCCCAACAAGCTGCTCCAGGAGGTCAGGGCCCTGCTCAAGGGCGCGGACCTCCAGGTGCCGGTGGTGGACGAGCTGGCCGCGGACATCTTCATGGCCGCCTTCACGGAGAAGTACCTGGAGGCCGCGCGTCAGGCGCAGGAGCAGCTCGCGGGGACGCTGTACGCGCGCTACTACGACCTGCCCTCCGCGCTCCAGGTGATGAACGACACGAAGCAGTCCAGGCATGGCCCCAGGACCTCGGAAGCCTTCGCGGCCCTGTGCACGGCCCGCGCGAAGGATGGCGAAGGCAGCGCGCAACGGAGCGTCGCGGCGAACGGCCGGGTCATCGAGCAGGCGCAGATCCTCACCACGCACAACCTGGCGACCCTGGTGGAGGCCCTGGACTTGCGGCCCGTGCTCGAACCCCACCTGGAAGCGCTGGCGCTCCGCTGTTTCACGCGCGTGTGCGAGCTGCTGGAGGCGCGGCCGCCCGCGTATCGCTCCAGGCTCCGGAACGTGAAGAACGCCGCCTACGCCTGGCGGCACATGCTGTTCTTCCTCTCGCTCCGGCCCGAAGCGACCCATCCGGCCTTCCTCCAGGAGATGGAGGCCCGGCTCTCGCAGCGGAGAGGTGACCTCGCCCAGCGGCTCGCGCCCGCCATGCTCGGACTGCGCCACGCGGTGAGCGGAGGACAGATGAAGGACGCGCCCCCGGGAGCGCAGTGCTTCCTGGGGTGGACCGTGAAGCGCCACTGGGTCCTGGGCGCGGCCCCCGGCTGACCGCCCTGGCCGGAAACGACGACACCCCGGAGGCCGGCACCACGAAGGGTGTCCGACGTCCAGGGTGTCCACGTCAGCGCGGCCCGGCCCGTCCCCGGTCAACGACCCCGGACCCACGGACCTCCGCTTGCGACGTCCTACTTGTCGGTCGCATCCTCGATCTTGTCGCCGGCCTTCTCGGCGGCGTCGCCCGTGGCGTCGGCGGCGTCCTCGGCGGTGTCCTTCACCTTGTCGCCGGCCTCCTCCACGTCGTCCTTGGCCTCGTCACGGGTGTTGCGGTGGCAGCCCGCCCCCACGACCAGCGAACCCAGCGTCACGGCCAGCAGCGTCAGCTTCTTCATGCAGTGCGACTCCTTCGCTTGAGGGGGCCGGGACTCCGCGTCCCGGTGCCCGCTGTGCGCGGCGCAAGGTAGGCACTGTCCGCCATCTGCCAAGGGGTCTGTCCCCCGGGACACTTCCCCCGTCTCCGGGGACCCGCCTGACGGTGTCGGAGGGCACTGCTACGATGTGCCTTCGCGTGGGGCCCCTGTTCCGGCCCCCGGAGGCTCCACCACCGATGTCGTCTCCTTCGCCTTCCTCGCGGCCCTCGCGGCCCGTCCTCCTGCTCGTCCTGGGCCTCGCGGCTCTCTGGGGCTGTCACTCCGACTCCCAGGTCCCCGCCGAGCAGCACTTCTCCGCGGTGCAGTTCGACGTGACGGTGCCGCCGGAGACTCCGGCCGACGCCGCCATCTTCCTCACCGGCCCCAGCGACACGTTCGGAGGCCCCGCGGGGCCGGGCCTGGAGATGGTCTACCAGGGTGGCCGGGTGTTCAGCCTGAAGGCCCGGCTGCCCAAGGACACCGCCTTCACCTACGCGGTGCGGATGACGGCGCCCGTCGCCCGGGTGGCGCTCGACGCCGCGGGGGCCCCGGAGGCGGACCACACCCTCACCGTCCACGAGGACGAGGAGAATGTCGCACTCACGGTGGAGCGCTTTGGACCGGCGGAGGGGGAGACAGGCGCCCGGACCGTGTTCATCGTGAAGACGCCGGACATCACACCCCGGGATGCGAAGGTGTGGTTGTCCGGGAACCAGCCGGAGCTGGGGAACTGGAACGGCGCGGAGGTGGAGCTCTCCAAGGCCGTGGACAATGCCTATGCCGGTGCCGTCACCTTCCCGGTGGGAGCGGCCCTGGAGTTCAAGGTGACGCGCGGCGCGTGGGAGACGGTGGAGAAGAGCGAAACGGGCGCGGAGGTGGCCAACCACACCTTCACGACGGGCGGCGGCTTCGAGCGCGTGTCCGTGGTGGTGGGCGGCTGGGCGGACCTTTCGACCCCGCCGCCGCCGCCGGACCCCACGCTCACCGGCGACGTGCGCTACCTGCGCGCGGTGACGCCCACGGACCCGACGCTGAAGCCGCGCGACGTCATCGTCTGGCTGCCGCCCGGCTATGAGACGGACACCCAGCGCCGCTACCCGGTGCTCTACATGCACGACGGCCAGAACCTGATGGACGTCGTCACCGCGTTCGCCGGGGAGTGGAACGTGGATGAGACGGCGCAGGCGCTGGTGACGGCCAAAGAGGTGGAGCCGCTCATCATCGTGGGCGTCTACAACACGTCCGACCGCATCGCGGAATACACGCCGGTGCCCTTCCCGCCCGAGTACCCGGACGCGGGCCGCGCGGACGCCTACGGGCAGTTCCTCATCAACGACCTGAAGCCGCGCATCGACGCGGAGTTCCGGACGAAGACGGGGCCGGAGTCCACCGGGCTCGCGGGCTCGTCGCTGGGCGGGTTGGTGTCCCTGTCGCTGGGCCTGAAGCACCCGGAAGTGTTCAGCCGCCTGGGCGTGGTGTCGCCGTCCGTGTGGTGGGCGGACCGGGACATCGTGCGCACGGTGGAGGGTTTGAGCGCGAAGCCTGCGCTGCGCATCTGGGAGGACATCGGCACCAACGAGGGCTCCGGCAGCCAGGCGGAGACGGTGGCGGATGCCCAGGCGCTGCGCGACGCGCTGGTGGCCAAGGGCTGGGTGCTGGACAGCGACCTGAAGTACACGGTGGTGCAGGGCGGCCAGCACAACGAGGCGGCCTGGTCCGCGCGCTTCGGTGACGTGCTGCGCTTCCTCTTCCCCGCGGTGCCGTGACGCACGCGCCGCCCCCCACCACCCCGGATGGACGCTACCTGGTGGTGGAGGGACGGCTGTGGCGCCGCTCCAACCCGGCGCTCGGGCCCCGGCAGCGCGAGCTGCTGGTGGCCGCGCTGATGCGAGCCCGCGCGGACGTGGGCCGGGCGAAGCGCGCGAAGGACGCGGCGGCCGAACGCAACGCCCGCGCCCGCGTCCACCGCGCCAAGGCGGGCCTGGGCGAGCGGGGCGCGCCGTGGTGGACCGACGGGGCCCCGGACTTCAACCGGCACCTCGTGCGCAACACGCCGTATGCGGCGTGGTTCCAGGACCTCGCCGTTCCCTGAGCTGTCGTTCCCCCCAAGCCAAGGAAGTGCTTCATGCGTCACGCGTGGAATCGGATGTCGTCGTGGCTCCTGCCGTCGTTGCTGCTGGTGGCGTGCGGTCCGTCGCAGGAGCCGGTGGAGGACACTGGAGCCTCGGAGGTCGGCACGAGCGCGCAGTCAGTGCTGTATCCGCCGCCCGCGCCGTCCAGCGGCAACATCGTGGACAGCACGGCGTTCCTGGGCCCGGTGGGGCTCAACAGCTTCGTGCAGACGAGCTTCACCACGAATCCGCAGTACCTGTCGTTCAGCTTCAAGGTGGCCGCTGGCGCGCAGGTGGCCCTGGAGGTGACGCACGGGGGCAGCAGCATGGGCCTGGACACGGGCCTGTTCATCTACGGCCCGAAGAACGCGAACGGCAGCTACGGCACCACGCTGCGCGCGCAGGACGACGACGCGGGCTATGGCCAGCTCAGCAAGGTGACCGGCCTGACGCTGGCGCAGGGCGGCGAGTACCTGGCGGTGGTGAGCACCGGCACGGGCGCGGGCAAGCAGTTCCGCCTGGTGCTGGGCTGCCTCAACAGCGCGTGCGCGGAGCCGTCGCTGTTCACGGCCTGTGACCTGGACGTGGCCACGCGCATCGAGGTGTGTGACGAGAGCGTGGTGGAGACGCAGGGCCTCACGCCCGCGCAGGCGCTCCCGCAGTGCACGGACGCGCAGGACGCGCACGCGGCCTTCGTGGAGAACTGCTTCGTGTCCTCCGGCGCGAAGCCGTGGTGCGCGGATGGTGAGTCCGCCTTCACCACGAAGATGTGGCCGGTGTGCAAGGACTTCTACTACCGCTACTACGGCGCGGGGCCGCTGCCCCTCACGCAGCTTCCGCTGAGCAGCACGCTCCAGGCGGCGCAGGCGGCGGGCCACACGCACTGCAAGACGGGCGAGAACTGGTGTGATGAGTCGCTGTGGGCGCTCAACGTGCCCTCGGTGGCCGGCACGACGCCGGTGTCCCTGGACCGCGTGGCGGAAGGGGCGTTCGCGTCCATTCCCGCGCTGAGCGCCAACCAGAACCTCCAGTTCGAGCGACAGCCGGACCTGACGTACGCGGAGTTCGGCAGCCACGTGCAGCAGTTCTTCCCGGAGCTGGTGGCGGCGCTGCCGGGCGCGCTGGGCAACGGCACGGAGGCAGCGCAGGTGGCGCGCTTCTACGCGAGCGAGCCGGTGGCCCCGGGCGCGAAGGACTACCACAGCGTCTACGTCGTCTACTTCCCGGTGTCGCACCAGACGGCGGTGTTCTGGCTCATCCGGCACGAAATCTGAGCCAGGGCCGGAGACACGCGTGCGGTGCGCCGGACGCAAACCGCTGATTTGAGCAGTCCTGAAGGCCCCGCTCCCGCGCGTCGTGGACCGGGGCCTTCTTGCGAGTGTTCACCGCAGAAGGGGCGCCCATTGGCCTGACGCAAATGGCAGCGCCATCCTGGCAGGGCAGTACAAACCGCCAAACCAGAAGAAGCAAATGCGAGCGGCAATCATTGCCGGGCTGATGGCTGTCGGAATGCTGGCCGGCTGTGGCGGCACCGAGGGCGACGTGGGCGGGCCACCCGAGCTTGAAACACGTACGGACGAACTTCCCGTTTGCGGCCCGTCAGGCTACGAGATCACCTACTACGCGGAGCCCGAGCGTCTCACGTACGTGGGGACGATCATGTGCGACTGCGGCTCTGGCATCTTTGCCTATGGCTCCCGGTCGCCGTACTTCGTGCGGGTGAGTACCGGGTCGTGTAGCGGGTAGTGCCCCCATCGCTCGCCCCCTCCAGCAGGATCGCCACCGAGCCCTGGGAGTCGGCGCATAGGATGCGCCGGCATGGACTTCCAGGCGCGACTCGAGGCGCTCACGCACCAACTCCGGCCCTGGTCCCCGCTCTGGTCCCGCTCCATCCTCCAGGGCTGGCCCGGGTCCGGCGCCGCCTGGCCCGAGGACTGGCTGGCCTATGCCCGGTCGCTCGATGAAGCAGGCGAGCGGCGGCTGGACCAGGGGGCGCTCGTGGGCGTCCCGCCTCCGTCCCTGGGCGCTCTCCTCGGCACGCTCCAGGAACTCACGGCCCTGCCCTGGCACGAGGGCCTTCACGCGCTGACGGTCGCGGAGACGCAGGGACTCAGCGCCAAGAAGACCCACGAACTCGAGCGGGTGCTCGCCCTGCTCACTCCGAGAACGCGCTTCATCCGCCAGGCGGTCGATATCGGCGGCGGCATGGGACATCTCGCCCGCCTCTGTGCACGGACGTTCGGGTGGACCTTCCACAGCATCGATCGGGACGCCGCGCTACAGGACAAGGGCCGGCAGTGGCTGACGAGAACCCAACCCCCGGGCGGGGACACCCTGAGTTTCATCCAGGCCTCCGTCGAGGACGGGCTCCAACCACAGATTGATCCGCTCTTCTCCGGCCGGGACCGGGCCTCCATCGGTCTGCACACCTGCGGGCCGCTCGCCCTCACGCAGCTCCGCAAGAGCCAGGAGGCGGGCTTCGTCCTGAACATCGGCTGCTGCTACGACAAGCTGGAGGCCCCGCGGGATTACCCCGTCTCCCGCTTCGGGGGCGCGCACCCGCTGCCCTTCACCCCGCATGCCCTGGCGCTGACGACGCGGGGACGGCATCACAAGACGGAGGTGGAGTTCGCGCGGATGAAGCAGGTGTACGCGTGGCGCTTCGCGTTCGAACTCCTGTCGAGGCGGCGCTTTCCCGAGCGCGGCTTCGTGAGGGCAGGAGACGCGCCCCGGGCGCTCTATGCCGGACGCTTCGCCGTCTATGCGCGCGACCGCCTGGAGCGCCTGGGCCTCGATGCCGGCATGACGGACACGGAGCTGGATGCCTTCGAGGTGTCCGTTCGCGCCGAGACGCGGGATCTCCTGCTCTGCCATCTGCTGAGGGACCGCTTCGCGAGGCCGTTGGAGGTCGTGCTCCTGCTGGATCGCGCGCTCCTCCTGGAGGAGTCGGGCTTCCAGGTCGAGCTCCTCCAGCTCTTCGATCCGCGCCTGTCTCCGCGCAACCTCGCGCTCATCGCGTCGCGGAGCGCTTGAGCACGTACCTTCTCAGCCTGCGAAGGGATTCGTCTGGGACCTCCGGCCGGCGCCACCGCGCGCCACCCGCAGCCAGACCAGCGAGACCATCAGCCACGACGCCGTGAGCGCGCTCCACGCCGGGGGCGCGCTGGCCCCTACCAGCCACAGCGTCACCCCCACGCCCATGGCGAGCACCCGCGCGAGCTCCAGCGGCTCGCTCCACCCTTTCGACTCCAGCATCCCGCTCCAGGCGGTCGCCATCGCCCAGAGCAGCAGGCTCAACGCGATCTTCTGCCAGCCCGACAACGGTGAGGCATGGTGGCTCACCAGGAGCATGAACGGCATCGACGCGAACAATTGGAAGACGAGGTAGCCTCGGACGCCGGACAGCTCCTGGGAGTGGTACTTCACCTCCGCGCCCTCCTGCTTCCAGTACCCCAACGCGCGCGGAGGAAGGTCCGCGGGCCGCCAGCCCGTGGGCATCACCCAGAGGCGCAGCCGGTCCCAGTGGCTCTTCGTGGCGACGGCGTCCGCGACCAGCCGGGCCCACGCCTGGAAGTTGATGGCCGTCGGATCCCAGGTGTTCGCCGGGGTGGTCAGGCCGTAGGAGCACGGCTCGGTCTCCTCCGCGTAGGTGCCGAACATCCGGTCCCAGATGATGAGGAAACCCGCGTAGTTCTTGTCGATGTATGCGCCGTTGCGCGCGTGGTGCACGCGATGGTGCGACGGCGTGTTCAGCCACGACTCCACCCACCGGGGGAGCTTGGGGATGACCCGCGTATGAGGGATGAACTGGAGCACCAGGTGGAAGGCCACCATCGCCAGCACCGCCTCCGGCGGGAATCCCACCAGCACCAGCGGCCAGTAGAAGAGGAACGAGAAGAGGCGCTGCGTCACGCTCGCGCGCAAGGCCACCGCGTAGTTGAGCTCCTCGGTGGAGTGGTGCGGCGAGTGGGCCGCCCAGCCGATGTTGGTGCGGTGCCCGAAGCGGTGGAACCAGTAGAAGAGGAAGTCGACGCCCAGGAAGAGCGCCACCAGCGACAGCGGCGACGAAGCATCCAGCCGCCACGGTGCGTACTCACCCAGTTGCGTGAAGAGGGGGAGCACCAGCAGGGCCACCGCGACGTTGACGCACTGGTTCATCACCGCCGTGCCCATGCTCGCGATGGAGTCCTGGAAGCTGTAGTAGCCGTTGCGCCGCGCCACGCACCAGGCGAACTCCGCCAGGGCCAGGGCGATGACGAAGGGCGTGGCCACGGCGTAGACATTGAGGGACATGCCCCCGGTATATGTTTCCCAAAGCCGCCTCCGCCTTAACCCAGGTCAAGCCCAGGTCCCCGCGACGTGAGATTCCCGAAGCTCTTCGAGCGCCTCGCCACCCTGGCCCCGCTTCCTCCCGAGGAGTGGGTGAAGGCCGAAGCCGTGGCGAAGGAGCAGTCGCTCGCGAAGCGGGAGCTCTTCATGCGTCCGGGGGACGCGGCGGACCGGTTCGCCGTGGTGCTCCAGGGCGTCTTCCGGGGCGTGCGCGTATCGCCACGCGGTGGCGAGTCCATCAAGGCCTTCCGCGCCGAGGGAGAGCTGATTGGCGCCTACGCGGAGATGTTGCAGCGGCTGCCGTCGATGACCGCGATTGAAGCGCTCGAGCCGAGCCACGTATTGGTGTTCCAGACGCAGGACTTCCAGCAACTGGAGCAGGGCCACGTGTGCTGGGAGCGGCTGGCGCGCCGGGTGGCGGAGCAGCACTTCGTCCTCAAGGAGCGCCGTGAGCAGGAGTTCCTGGAGCTGTCCGCGGAGGAGCGCCTGGTGAAGTTCTGGGAGGAGCATCCCCACCTGAAGGGAAGGATTCCCCAGCGCGACGTGGCGGCCTACCTCGGCATCACCGAGGTAGCCCTGAGCCGCATCATGTCACGGCGCCGCAAGCGGGCGGAGTGAGCGGGTCCCAGGCACTCCCGGGCCAAGGGTCAACCAGACCCTTGCTGCGCCTCTACGACCCGGACGGCACACAGGTGACCTACAGCGATGACGCGTGGGGCGGGGGCTGAGAAGGCTTTACTCCCCCCGGGAGGGAAGTCTTCCCAGCCACCTTTCGCCATCGGCAGTAGGAGCTGGCAGGGTCGCGAGCAACTTCAGGAGCCTGTCCTCGATCTCCGCGATGGAGCGGGTCAGGGCTTCTGGCACGAGTTGATCCACATCCTCCAACTCCGTCGCCAGGTGGATGGCGTGGCGCAGCTCAGGATGCACTTCCATCGCTTCCAGGCGGGTGAGCAGCGCCGGTCCAAAGAGCCGGCTGCATGCATACGCTGGCGAGACCGCACCCTGGAGGATTGCACGGCACATCCCCAGGGCGGTGACCGCCACGAAGCGCTGGACTTCCTCGGGCCCCGTTGCCTGGAGCGTCATGGGGTCCAGGGCGCTCACAGGTTGCTCCATCCAGGCTTGACCTTGAAGTCGAAGACCTTCCCGGAGGGACTCTCAAAGTAGTGGAGTGACACCTTCTTTTCGCCCACCCAGCCGTCCTTGTAGACCTTGAGCCAGCTCCCCCGCTCGACCTTCCGAAGCTTCTCCAACAGCTCCTTGTTGGACACCTTGTTCCGGGTCGTCCCCTTCTCGACGGCCTCGAACCGGGACGGATACCCAGGGGCGGCCTTCACGCTGTTCTAGACCTGCTCCGGCACAAAGCATCGCCAGGAGCAGCAGGCACAAACCCGGTGGGTTCATGCCGTCTTCGTAGCACGGCTTCACCGGGGAATTCACGACCTCAATCCCTCCGTGCCCCGCCGCTGCCCCGGCGCCGAGAACGCAGAAGACACCGGTGACGGCCCCACGACGCAGGCGCCCCAGAGTGACTCCTCGGAGCGACATTCACAGAGGGCGGTCTCTCCTCCGCGTAGCGCTCTCCATTGTGATTCGAGACGACGAATGAAACCTTGGCTTCGCTGGCGAGCAGGGCCCCTCTTTTTTCCAGCAGCCGAAAATGGGGCAAACTCCGGAACTCCCACGACAAACACCTTGGCTGCCGCGAACAATGGTGGCCACCTCATGAACCACACAGGAGCTCGGCGCTCATGAGCATCATCGACAGCCTCGTCGCGGACGTACGCTTTGCGCTCCGCACCTTCCGCCGTGCGCCCGGTTTCGCATCGGTCGCCATTCTCTGTGTGGCTCTCGGGATTGGCGCCAACGCCATCATTTTCAGCGTGGTCCACGGCGTGCTGATGGGCCCCCTGCCCTATTCCCAGCCCGAACGACTGGTTTCGCTGTTCGAAGTCCGGTCCCAGAGCAGCCGCGGGCAGGTTTCCTGGCCCATGTTCTGGGTCTGGAGGCAAGAGGCGTCAGCCTTTGAGCGGATGGCGGCGTTCAACGCTGGCGGTACGACCCTGCAGACGGAGGAGTCCTCCGAGCGCCTGGACGCGATTCGCGGCACCGCGGACTACTTCGCCGTGTACGGCGTACCCGCGCTTCTGGGCCGCACCTTCGAGCAAGACGAGGACCTGTTCGGCCAGGAGCCCGTAGCCGTGCTGAGCGAGGACCTGTGGCGAACTCGCTTTGGTGCCGACCCCGCGGTCCTCGGCCGCTCAATCATGCTCGACAGGGTGCTGCACACAGTGGTTGGCGTGATGCCCGCCTCCTTCGACGCGAGCACGGATGTCTGGATGCCCCTGGTGGCCCCGCCCGACGCCCAGACTCGGACACGAGGCTTCGTGCTCAACGTTCGCGCCCGCATGGCGCCCGGCGTCTCCCTGGAGAAAGCAAGCGCACAGCTCAAGGAGGTGGCAGCGCAGGTCGGTGCATCGCAGGCGCAAGGACCGCGAAGCGCGCAGGTCATCCCGCTAAGGGAGGGCCTGACCGAAACCTGGCGTACCCCACTCCAGGCGTTGCTGGGTGCCGTCGCGCTGGTGCTCCTCATCGCCTGCACCAACGTCGCCAACCTCCTCCTCGCACGCGCCGGTGCGCGCCAACAGGAGCTGGCCATTCGTGTCGCACTCGGCGCTGGGAGAGGCCGCCTCATCCAGCAGTTCCTGGTGGAGAGCCTCATCCTGGCGCTCCTGGGCGGTGCCCTGGGGGCATTGCTTGCCCGGTGGGGATTGGACGCGCTGCTGGCTTTGGCCCCGGACACCCTGCCTCGCCAGAACATCATTGCGATTGACGGGACGTCCCTCCTATTCCTGTCCGCATTGACGGTGGCCAGTGGCATTGGCTTTGGTCTCCTCCCGGCGCTTCATGTCTCCCGGCTCGACGTCCGTGGCGGGCTGGTTGCAAAGGGAAGCGCGGGCGGTGGCACGAGCCCGAGCCGTCGCCTTCGCGCCTCACTGGTGATCGCGGAGATTGCCCTTTCCCTCATTCTTCTCGTGGGCGCGGGGCTGCTCGGGCGCAGCTTCCTTCTCCTGATGGGAACGTCTCCCGGCCTCGCCACGGAGCAGATCCTGACCCTGCACCTGGGCATCTCCAAGGATCGGTTCTTCAAGGATGGCGTCCTTGATGTGGACCTGGCGCCGCGCCTGCTTCAGCCGGTGCTGGACGAAGTGCGTGCGCTTCCAGGTGTGAGCGCTGCGGGGATGACGTCGGTCCTTCCCATCCAGCGAGCCTGGAACAACGCCCGCTACACCGTGGAAGGTGAGCCCTCCCCCGAACCGGGCGACGAACCCACTGCGGAGCGTCGCGCCAGCAGCCCCGGCTACTTCGCCACCATGAGCATCCCGCTTCTCCAGGGACGTGACTTCACGGCACAGGACACAGGCACAGGGGAGTCGGTTGTCATCATCAACGAGGCCTTGGCGCGCCGGCATTTCAAGGACAAGAACGCCGTCGGCCGTCGGCTGATGATTGGCACCGTTGTCGCAACCATCATCGGAGTTGTCGGCGACGTACGGCAAGCCGGGCTCGACAAGGAGCCGCTGGCGGAGTTCCACCTTCCCTATGGCAGACCTTGGGGAGACGACAGTCTCGTCCTGGTGGTGCACACTGCGCTAGCTCCAGAGACCCTGCTCCCTTCCGTCCGCGAGGCCGTGCGTCGGGTAGATGGCTCGCTGCCTCTCTACCGGGCGATGACGATGGAGCAGGTCATCGCGAAATCGCTCGGCCTGCGGCGGCTGGTGCTGTGCCTTCTCGGCACGTTCGCCATGATGGCGCTCGTGCTTTCGGCCTACGGTCTCCATGGCGTCATTTCACTCCTGGTGACACAGCGCACTCAAGAGATCGGCATCCGCATGGCGCTCGGAGCGAGCACCGGGGACATCCTGCGGCTCATCCTCGGCCAAGGAGCAAGGCTCACCGGGATGGGCATCGCGGTGGGGTTCGCGGGCGCGCTCATCCTCGCACGGGTGCTGGGGAGCCAGCTCTACGGCGTGACAGCCTGGGACCCGTTGACCTTCGGCGCCGGAAGTCTATTGCTCGCGAGCGTGGCGCTCCTGGCGTGCTGGCTTCCCGCACGCCGGGCACTCAGGGCAGACCCCATCCGGGCCATCCGCTCGGAGTGATTTCCTGTTCCTACCCAATGCACACAAGGGCCAGCACTGAAGTTGCCCCGGTTTCGTGGAGCGTTTCCGCGCTTTCGCCCTCAAGCGGCAGCGCGGTGCTTCTTCTCGTAACCAGCGGGTGACTCGTAGTCGAGCGCGGAGTGGCGCCGGAGCGGATTATACCA